>CAUZEQ010000189.1:0-9806 GCA_963578885.1 Planctomycetota bacterium | reverse complement strand
CTCCGGAGACTCCGTCGCAGAAAAGACCTCCGTCGAGATCACCTGCCCGGACCTCTGCCCCCGCTACACCGCCAGAGTGCTCGAAGGCGTCCGCGTCGGTCCCAGCCCCAACTGGCTCGTCTCGCGGCTGGCCACCGTCGGGATCACCTCGATCAACAACATCGTCGATGTCACCAACTACGTGCTGCTGGAAACCGGCCAGCCGCTTCACGCCTTCGACTTCGACAAACTCGACGAAGGACGGATCGTGGTCCGCGAAGCGACCGCCGACGAGAAATTCCAGGCGATCAACCACGTGAGCTACACGCTGGCTCCGGGCATGTGCGTGATCGCCGACGCCTCGAAAGTTGTGGCGCTGGCCGGAGTGATGGGGGGTGCGAAAACGGAGATCTCCGAATCTACCACGAGCGTGCTGATCGAGACCGCCGAGTTCGCTCCGCTCTCGGTCCGAAACACCGCCCGTACACTCTCGCTGTTCAGCGACTCGTCGTTCCGCTTCGAACGTGGCATCGACCCGCACGCAATCGATACCGCCAGCCGTCGCTGCTGTGAACTGATCCTCGAACTCGCAGGCGGCCAACTGCTCGATGATGTCGTCTGGGCCGGGGAACCGCCGCCAACGGAGCCGACTCGGGTCTCGATTCGCTTCGACCAGGTCCCGCGTGTGCTCGGCATCGATGTGCCCCACTCCGACATCATCAGCATCCTCGAACAACTCGGACTCAACCCGCTTGAAAGCCCCGCCGCCGACTCGGCCACCTTCGCCGTGCCCGGTTGGCGAAGAGACCTGTCTCGAGAGATCGACCTGATCGAGGAAGTCGCCCGGATCTGGGGCTACGACCGGATCCCCGAAGACAACCGAGTCCCGCTGACACTCTCGCAGCCCACACACCGTGACCGGGTCACCGATACGCTTCGCGACCTGTTCTGTGCCGCCGGCTTCCACGAAGCCATGACGCTCTCGTTTGTCACCGCCGAGTTGTACGCGCTGTTCCGGCCCGAGCCCGATCGAGAACCGCTCGCGGTCGAACACTCGTCCCGACGGCACGAGAACCTGCTGCGGCAGAGCCTGGTACCCAGCCTGCTGCAGTCTCGACGAGAAAACGAGCGGCACGGAACATTCGGTGTCGACCTCTTCGAGATCGCAAACGTGTACCTCGAAGCGGTTCCCGGGGCCGTGGGATCCGAACCGACCCGCGTCACCGCCGTCAGCGGCCGCTCGTTCGGAGAACTCAAAGGCGTCTGCGAGATGCTGGTGGCCCGACTGGCCCCTCACTCGCAGTTGGCCGCCGAACCGCTCGAGTTGACCGGTTTCATCGAGGGTCGCGGCGCCCGGCTGCTGCTCGATGGGACACCCTGCGGCTGGCTGGGTGAGCTCAGTCGAGACGCCACCGATCCACTCGACCTCCGCGATGCCGTCGCCATTGCGGAACTCGACCTCTCCACGATCGAGCAGGCTGTCGAGACGACTCGACGATTCGCCGAACTGCCCCGGTTTCCTGCCATCGAGCGGGACCTCAACTTCCTGCTCGATCTGCACGTTTCCTGGGACGCGCTCGCAACCGTCGTCCGCGAAAACGCCGGACCGCTGCTCGACAGCGTCTCCTTCGGAGGCCAGTACCGCGGACAACAGATCCCCGCCGACAAGAAGTCGTATGTGGTCACGATCGGGTACCGCTCGGACCAGCGTACGCTGACCAACGAGGAAGTCGAGGAGGCCCAGGCCCGCGTGGTGGCCGCGTGCGAATCGGGGCTGGGAGTCAGCCTCCGATGAACGCTCCCAGATGCGATGGGTCGGATGCGGAGGACTTTGCGTGTGTGCCCCGGCAACTGAGCTACGGATCGCTGCAGCTGCCCACCCGTTTCCTGCTCTCGCCGCTGGCCGGATTCACCAACCTGCCGTTTCGCCGGATGATCCGTCGGCTGGGCGGGGTCGGGTTGTGTACCACCGACCTGGTCAATGCCCGCAGCCTGCTGGCTCGTCGGTACAAGGCCCTGGAACTGGTGCAGACCTGCCCCGAGGACACTCCGCTGTCGATCCAGGTCTTCGGCAGTGAACCCCAATACCTGGCAGATGCGGCCCGGCTGCTGGAATCCGATTTTCAGCTCGACTCGATTGACATCAACATGGGCTGCCCCGTCCCCAAGGTCGCCGGCCACGGGGCGGGGGCCGCGTTGATGAAGCAGTCGGACTCGGCCGTCGAGCTGGTCCGGACCGTGGTCGAGGCGGTCTCGTTGCCGGTCACCGTCAAAATGCGGCTCGGCTGGGACGACAGGTCGCTGACCGCGCCTGGGTTCGCGCGAGCCTTCGAAGAGGCCGGGGTGGCGGCCATCGCGATCCATGGCCGCACCCGCGAACAGGGATTCGGCGGTCGAGTCGATCTCGAGGGGATCCGGCAGGTCGTCGAAGCGGTCGACTCGATCCCGGTGATCGGAAACGGGGACATCGTCAGCGTCGAGGATGCGATGCGGATGCTCGAAGTCACCGGCTGTGACGGCATCTCGATCGGTCGAGGCGCACTGGCCAACCCGTGGATCTTCCAACAGCTGCTGCAATGGGAGCAAACCGGGAACTGGGATCCGCCCGGTGGGTTCGACCAACGCATCGAACTGCTGCTCGAACAGCTCGACTACCTGGTGCAGCAGAAGGGCGAAGCGAAGGCGATCATCGGCTTCCGCAAGATGATTCCCTGGTACCTGAAGTCGATGAGGGTCAGGCGGGCCTTGAGACACCGTTTTCAGCAGGTGCAAACCCGCGACGAATTCGACCTGGCGATAGAGCGGGTCCGGGTTGAACACCATCAGCGGGACGACGCGGCACAGTTTCGAGTGCCGGTCCCAGCGGGTCCCAACGCACACTGGTAGACCAACCACTCCTCACGCAGCCGCTCACGCAGCAGGCTCCGCCTCATCCGCCGCAGACTCCTCGACACGGCTCTCCACCCGCACCCGCCTGACACGTCGCTTGTCAGCTGCGTCGACACTGAATCGCCACTGGCCCCACTCCAGCGACTCGCCGGGGACCGGGATCCTGCCGAAACGGGTGATCACGAAGCCTCCCAGGGTGTCGTAGTCCTCGTCCTCGGGCATCCCGTAGCCAAAGCGTTCGTTGAGGTCATCGATGTGGGCCCGCGCGTCGACCTCGATCAGCCCCGGCCCGATCGAGCGAACCAGGTCCCCTCCGCCCACGTCGTACTCGTCCTCGATCTCCCCGACAATCTCCTCGAGAATGTCCTCGAGCGTCACCAGACCTGCGACGCCTCCGTACTCGTCGAGCACGATGGCCAGGTGGACGTGTTCGTGCTTGAGAGTCTCGAGCAGGGTGTCGATGCCGGTGGTTTCGGGCACGTAGAATGGCTCGCGGACCACATCCCGCAGTCCGCCGGGAACCGCGGGGCTGTCGGCCGCGAGGTGCCCGAGCAGGTCCTTGGCATACAGGATGCCGACGATATCGTCGGTTGTCTCGCCGACGACCGGCACCCGGGTGTGGCCGGCCTCGAGCAACTGCCGGCGGGCGTCTTCCAGCGAGGTTTCGACACCCAGGCAGATCATGTCGGTCCGCGGAGTCATCACCGACGCAGCATCCTCGTCGTGCAGTTCCATCACGCGGTGGATCATCGTCCGGGCGGCCGCTTCGATCAGCCCCCCGCGTTGACCCTCGTCGACCACGCTGCGGATCTCCTCGCTGAGTGCCGCCAGGTCGCCGGGGACCGGCTCGGGCCGACCGGCGATCCGATGGCAGAGTCGATCGAGATGTCCGATGAGGGCCGAGAGCGGTGCCAGCACCCAGGTCACCACGACCAGCCCTCGCCAGCTGGCGACCAGGAACGCTTCTCCCCAGACCCGGCCGACGGTCCAGGGCACAACCACCTCGGCCACCAGCAACGCCAGCAACCCCGCGGCGACCCCACCGGCCAGAGACCACGCTCCCCAACCCGCACTTGCCTCTGCGCACCACCAGCCGCCCCACGCCGCCGCGGCGACCAGCGCCCCGGCATGCAGACTGTTGACCGCCAACTGCACGCGTTCGCGGCGGGCCAGGATGATCCCAAACAACTCGGGACGGCCGCGGTCGCGGCAGGTCGATTCGAGACGGCTGCGTGAGAACAATCGCAGGCTGCTGGCCGCCAGCGATGCCAGGGTCACCAGCACCAACAGACCCAGGGCCGTCCCGATCGTGGAGACAGGATCACTCATCGCTCAACCCTCACCGCCACCTCAAGCAATGACAACACCTCCGCCTCGCGACGACGCATCTGCCGCCGCTGCAGCTCGTCCCGGTCGTCGTAGCCGCACAGGTGCAGCAGGCCATGCACGAGGTACAGGATCACCTCCTCGGACACGTCGGTACCCAGCTCGAGAGCCACCCGCCGAGCCGTGTCCGCTCCGATAACCACTTCGCCACCAATCCTGCGGCCCGCACCGCGCAGAGCCTCGAGCGGACCGGACCAGGGTTCGAGGCTGTCGCCGTGAAGCGGAAAGGTGAGGACATCGGTGGGAGTGTCGATCTGCAGGAATTCGACGTGCAGCCGAGTCATCTCGAGATCGTCGACGATCGCCACGCCGACCTCGGCCTCCACGACCCGCTCGTCACGCAACACCCGCTCGGCCAGCTCCCCCAGACGCTCGGCCTCAACCGCACACTCACCCGTGCGATCGACCACGTCGATCTTCCAGCCACCCACCTCAACAGGCTCGTTCTCGTCACTCACGCTCACGCCGTCCGTTGCTCGGGATAGGTCACGCGGCCGTGGTAGATACCAATCAGAGATTTCGTCAGAGACTCTTCGATCTGGCTGAGGTCCGTCAGCGTCAGGCCGCTTTGTTCGAACTGTCCATCGAGCAGCCGGTTGATGGTCACGCGGTGCACGAGGCTCTCGAGCCGCTTGGGGGTCGGATCGGAAACCGTCCTGCTGGCACTCTCGACCGCGTCGGCCAGCATCATGACTCCTGCCTCGCGAGTCTGCGGCCGGGGACCGGGATAGCGGAAGGACGATTCGAGCGCGTCGGTGCGGTAGTCGGGATCGTCTCCAGCCTGCCGCTCCGCTTCGTAAAAAAAGTACTCGACCAGAGTCGTCCCGTGATGCTGCTCGATGAAGTCGATCAGCGCCGAGGGCAGGTTGTGCTGCCGAGCCAACTCGACCCCGTCCTTGACGTGGCCAATGATGATCAGCGTGCTCATCGCCGGAGCCAACTGCTCGTGCCGACTCCGAGTCTCCTCGGTCGTGTTCTCGATGAAGTACTCGGGCTTGAGCATCTTGCCGATGTCGTGGAAGTAGGCGGCCACCCGCACCAGCAGCCCGTTGGCCCCGATGCGGTCGGCAGCCGCCTCGCCGATCGTGCCGACCACGATCGAATGGTTGTAGGTGCCCGGAGCACGCTGGACCAGTTCCTGGAGCAGCGGGTGCGAGACGTCACCCATCTCGAGCAGGCTGATGTCGGTGACCACGCCGAAGGCCGACTCGATGAAGGGCAGACTGCCCGCGACCAGGTAGCCGGCCACCAGGCACCACAGGAAGCCGCGCACTGCAGGCCACAAGACACCGATCTGCCAGGGCACACCCCCCGGCTCGCTCGACGTGACCGCCAACGTGCCCCAGCCGACCAGCACGAAGACCAGACCCGACCAGAATCCGACCTTGATGAGTGTCGATCGCGAGGAGACTCGGGTGAGCGGCAGGATGGCGGTGGCCGAGACCGAGAGCAGCACGATGAAGTGGCCGATCGTGCCGACCGTCGAGAGTGTCAGCAGCAGGGAGATGCTCAGGGCGGTGAGCATGGCCACCACCTGGTTCCAGGCGATCGCGAAGACCACCACGGTCAGCAACAACGGGATCACCTCGGCCCGCCACGGATCATAAGACAGCAAGCGGCCGACGCCCACAGCCAGCACCACGCTGACCAGGTAGACCCCCAGCCGCCCGGCACGCCGGACCAGCTCCGGCTCGGTCCGGATCAGCCAGGCTCCGTTGAGTACCATCAGCACCACCAGCAGCACAACCACCGTCGTGCCCCTCGCCAGACGCTGTAGCTGCGTAGAGCCGTGGTCCTGGTGAATCTGCTCGATCCGCTGCAGCGTCACCGCATCGATCACCTGGCCCGCCTCGACCAGCCGTCGGCCACCCGCCGTTGCCGCGATCGCCGGATCGTCGATGCCCGCTGAGGGCCGGTCGCCGATTCGCCAGGTCTGAGGAGCACGCCAGCCCTCGACGGCGACCAGCATCGCCGCCACCGCGCCCAGGCACATCAGCAGCCGCAACTGGACGCCGCGGTCACCGAGGGTGTGTCGTAGCCAGCCGGAAAGCGACGACGTGCTGCCGATTTCGGCAGCACGCACCGTGCGCGAAGCACGTGTCGACTTGTGGCCAAACCACGACATCCTCGAATCCTCGGCTGATCCCCGTCCTGAAACTCGTCCTGAAACTCGTCCTGAAACTCGTCCTGAAACTCGTCCCGAAACTCGTCCCGAAACTCGTACAGATCCTCTTGCGGATCACTGTCCGTTGGATGGCTGCTTCGCGTAGGCTGCGACGATTTCGGTGACCAGGCGGTGCCGCACGATGTCGCGACCCCGCAGCCGAACCACGTCCACTCCTTCGATCGACTTCAGCCGCTTCATCGCATCCGGTAAGCCCCCGGCAAGATGATCGGGCAAGTCGACCTGCGTGGTGTCGCCGGTGACCACGATCTTGGAGCCCTGCCCCATCCGGGTCAGGAACATGATCATTTGCGTCCGCGTCGCGTTCTGCGCTTCGTCGAGAATGATAAAAGTCTCGTTGAGCGTGCGGCCACGCATGAACGCCAGCGGTGCGATCTCGATCACGTCGCGCTCAAGGTAACGGCGGACCTGGTCGTAGCTGAGAATATCGTCCAACGCGTCCAGCAGGGGACGCAGGTACGGATTGACCTTCGCGGTCACGTCGCCGGGCAGGAACCCCAGCTTTTCGCCCGCCTCGACCGCGGGCCGCACCAGCACGATCTTGCGGACCTGCTCGGAACGCAACGCGGAAAGTGCCATCGCGACTGCAAGATAGGTCTTGCCGCTGCCGGCCGGACCGGTGCAGAAGACCAGATCGTTGCGGCGAATCGCGTTGACGTAGACCTCCTGCCCGGGTGTCTTGGGCCGCACCTGCATGGCCGCGTCGAACAACTCGATCCGATCCTTTTCGCCCACACCGGCCACTTCGGCCACCTCGGCCACTTCAGGCTGGGCCGCGTCGGCAGGGCTGACGTCCTTGTTCCCGCTGGCCTCGAAGCCCTGGCCGAGCACCTTCAGCACGTCATCGGTCCGCAACTCGCCCGCCTGGTCAATCAATTCGCGCAAGCGACCGATCACCGCCACGCCCTTACTGACCGACTCGGGGTCGCCCTGCAGCTTCAGCGTGTCGTCGCGGAAGACAACATCGACCCCGACCGAATCCCGCACTCGGCGCAGGTGCTCGTCTCGGGCCCCCAGGAGCGTACGGATCTCCTCGGGATCATCGAACGGAATGGTCGCTTCGGACATGCCAACGGCCCATCGCACAGGGCCGCATCCGGTGCGGAGTTGTCAGGCCCGGGCCAACCGGGCCGGGCACACCCCGATTCTACCCGGGTCACAACACCAGAGGAAGCCCTCGAGACTCCCGGCGGACGCAGCCGGGGGCCCCACCCCGGGCGGGGCCGGTTGTGACGATTCTGACGAAGTTCCTCAAGAGAGCACTTGCGAGGGGTCGAAGAGCGAACTGGGTGCTCCCGCTGCAACAGTTCACTCAATTCCCGCCTCCCCGGACGACCCGCCCAGCGTCTGGGGCCCCTCCCCCTACAGAAACTCGCATCCCGCCATGTACGAGTCATTCTACAATCTCTCCCACGCCCCCTTCCCCGCCTCCCCGGATCCGGCCGCGCTGGTGATCTACGGCGACCTGGGCACCCAACTGGGTGACCTCGCCGGCTGCCTCACCTCCGGGCAGGGCATCGCCGTCTTGACCGGACCACCCGGCTCGGGCAAGACGATCTGCACGCTGGCGATGACCCGTGATCTGACCTCATCGCTGCTGGGGATCTGCCTGAGAACCGGCCAGTTCGACCAACCCGGTGAACTGCTCAAGTCGATCCTCCACGGCATGGGACGCCCCCACCGACAGCAGGACGACCAGGACCTCAGGCTCTCAGTCGCTGACGCGATCCTGGGACTGCCCGACAGCACCGACGGCGTGCTGCTGGCCGTCGATGAGGCCCATCGGCTCACCTTCCCGATCCTCGAAGAACTCCGCGGGCTGACCAATCTCGACTCCAACGGCCGACCCCTGGTGAGGCTGCTGCTGGCCGGCCAGTGCGAACTCGAAGAACAACTCGCCGACCCACGACTCGATGGACTCAATCAAAGGGTCCGCGCACAGGCTCGAGTGCAACCCCTGACGCGGGCCGAATCACAGGCCTACCTCGTGTCACGGATCCGCTTTGCGGGTGGAGATCCTTGTGAGGTGATGAGCGATGAGGCGATCGAGTTGCTGGCGATTGTCTGCGACGGCTCACCACGCTGCCTCAATCACCTCGCCGACGCCAGCCTGCAGCGAGGCGCCTGGTCGGCGACTCGGCCGATCACTCGAGGACAGGTCCTCGATGCACTCACCGAATCCCGACGCCTGCCGCTGAGGTTCAACGATCCCAACAGGTCCGCCTCCGACGCGGTCGCCGATCCCGGCCGGGACGCCGCAGCCCCGGCCACATCAGCCTCACCGATCGAATTGATCCAGACCGATGATGGGTTCTGTTCGGTCGAAGTCGGGTCCGGCAGCGTCGCAGCGGGACCATCGCCGACAGACTCGGGAGGCGACGGAATCGCCTGGGACCTGGCGGCCTCCTCAGACGCCGACACGAAGCCCCCGGCCGGCTCCGGCGACGCAGCGGCCGTTGACGTCACCGAATACGACGTGGTGCTGCCCGAAACGGACACCTCCCACACCGACCACCCAACCGCCAGCCCGCACATCGGACTCTTCTCGCGACTGCGGCGAGCTGCGAGCGGATCGACCGAAGCCTCCGACAGCCCAAACGCCGACAAGTGAGTCGATGTGACGGCCCGGTCACCGTGCCGGGATTGTCCGGTTGGACGCTTGTGAAGAACTCGGGCCACGCTAGAATCTGCGGGCATGTGGGCGGCCACCGGCGGCCTGGTGGCAATTCGGCGCTTCGAGTCGGGGACCGACATGAGTCTGATCCAGCAGGTCTTCGGTAGCTCCCCCTTCCACCCGCTCGTCGAGCACGCCAGCAAGGTGGACGAGTGCGTCCAGTTGCTCAACCCACTGATCGAGGCCGCGGTCACCGACGACCACGACGAGCTCCTTCGGTTGCACGACCAGGTCTCGAAGCTCGAATACGAAGCCGACCAGATCAAGCACCGCATCCGCGAACAGCTCCCCAGGCGGTTCTTCCTGCCGGTCTCCCGCGAAGATCTCGACCGCTTCCTCCACTGCCAGGACAACATCGCCGACGGGGTCGAGGACTTTGCGGTGATCCTGTTGATCCGCAAGACGCACGTGCACGAAAAGCTGGTCCCCGGTTTTCGGGAAATCGTCGACCAGGTGCTGCAGGTGGCCTCGACAATGTACCAGGCGTCGACGGCGCTGATCGAGTTGGCTGAGACCTCGTTCGAGGGAGCCGAGTCGACTCGGATTCTCGAGCTGATCAGCAACTTGGGCGAGGAGGAATGGAAGTCCGATCGGTTGCAGAGGAAACTCAGCCAAAAGGTCTACGACATGGAGTCCGAGCTCGATCCGGTCACGATTTCGTTCTACGAGAAGATGCAGCGTGCCCTGGGACAG
>CAUZEQ010000188.1:0-9812 GCA_963578885.1 Planctomycetota bacterium | reverse complement strand
AACCTCCGGCCCGTTGGCTGATCGAGAAACTGCTGGGCATTCACCGCGACCGCCGCCTGCCGGCCCTGGCACGACGCTCGTTTTTACGCAGCCTGCCACGCCGCTGGTCATTTCGGCCGCGGCCCGGTGCTCGACCCAAGCCGGTCGTCTACTTCGTCGATCACTTCGCCAACTACCACGACCCCGAACTCGCCACCGCGCTGGTCCGGATCCTCGAACACAACGACGTCCCGGTCTACGTGCCCCGCGATCAGTATCCCTCGGGAATGGCCCTGATCACCGCCGGCGATCTCGACAACGCCAGGCGACTCGCCGAATGGAACCTCCGGGAACTCGGAGAACTGGCCCGGGAAGGTCACCGGATCGTCTGCAGCGAACCCTCCGCCGTCGTCTGCCTGCAGCAGGAGTACCCTCGACTGGTCGATCACCCCGACGCAGCGGCGGTCGCCGAACAGGTGGTCGAAGCCGGCACCTTCCTGGCCGAACTCCACCAGCAAGGTCGGCTGTCGCTGGACTTCGAAGAACTGGACCTGTCCGCCGGCTACCACACCCCCTGCCATCTCAAGGCGCTGGGCACAGCATCCTCGCTGCACGAATTGCTCGGTTTGATTCCCGGATTGCGGGTTTCTACAATCGAGGCTGGTTGCTCGGGAATGGCCGGAGCCTGGGGGATCGCGAGAGACAACTTCGAGACCTCGATCGAGATCGGAAGCCCGCTGATCAGCAGGATGCAACAGGGGGATCTCGAAATCGGTACGACCGAGTGCAGCGGATGCCGGCTGCAGATGCAGCAGGACTCCAGCACACCAACTCTTCACCCCCTGAAACTCATGGCGCTCGCCTACGGCCTGATCCCGGAAATCGCAGACAGACTGCCCGATCCCAAAGGCTCACCTCGTCGTCGCTCGAATCGTGAACTGGTCATCTCGTGAAACTCGAAGTCCAACTGTTTGCCCGTGCCCGAGACCTCGCCGGACGAGAGCTCGTCGACCTCGAACTCGCCGAAGGGGCCTGCGTGGGTGACGTCCGCACCGCCCTGGCCGACCAGGTGCCGCAACTGATCCCGCTGGCACACCGACTGCTGATTGCCGTGGGAACCCACTACGCCGACGACCACGTTACGCTCGATCAAGACGACTCGATCGCCTGCTTCCCGCCCGTCAGCGGGGGATGATCGATGTCCCCACACCGCAGCACACCGCAGCACACCTCGCCCTTCGATAGACCCGCGATGATCCAACTGACATACGACCCGATCGACACCGCCGGGCTGACCGAATCGGTCCGCGACCCTGCTGCCGGAGCCGTGGTGCTGTTCCTGGGTACGGTCCGTGAATTGACCGACGGACGACGCACCCTGGCACTCGACTATGAAGCCTACCCCGAGATGGCGACGGCGAAGATGCAAGAAATCGTTGAGACGGCACAGCGGAAGTGGCCGATCTCCTCAGCCGGCATCGTTCACCGACTCGGTCATCTCGAATTGGGCGACGTCAGTGTCGCCGTGGCTGTCAGCTGCCCGCACAGGGTCGAGGCCTTCGAAGCCGGCAAGTACCTGATTGACACGCTCAAGGAGATCGTGCCAATCTGGAAGAAAGAGAACTTTGACGACGGGACGACCGAGTGGGTCCACCCGGGCCTGGATGCTTCCAGCGACACCCCATCAGACGCCCAGGTCTCAAACTGACCACCACCAAGGGATCCCATGCCCTCACAACACCCGCTTGTCGACACCTTCGGCCGACGACACAACAATCTCAGAATCAGCGTCACCGACCGCTGCAATATCCGCTGCTTCTACTGCATGCCGGCCGACAACGTCGAGTTCATGGATCGCAGCGAGTTGCTGACATTCGAGGAAATCGAGCGGTTCGTGCGGGTGGCTGCGGGGCTGGGGATCAACAAGCTGAGGCTGACCGGCGGCGAGCCACTGGTGCGGCGGGATTTGTCGGAGTTGATCAGGCGGGTCTCGAAAATCGAAGGCATCAAGGACATCGGACTGACCACCAACGGCATCCTGCTGGGGGACCAGGCCAGCGATCTCTTCGCCGCCGGACTCTCCCGAATCAACATCAGTCTCGATGCCCTCGACCCGGTCCGCTTCAAGGAAGTCACCCGCCGCGAGGGCTACGAGAAGGTGCTCGAGGGGATCGAGGCGGCTCGGAGAACCGGGTTCGATCCGATCAAGATCAACGCGGTCTCGATCCGAGGACTCACAGAAGACCAGGTGGTCCCCTTCGGGCGGCTGGCACGCGAGACTGGGATCGAGGTGCGGTTCATCGAGTTCATGCCGCTGGATGCCGACAACGCCTGGGAACGTGACCGCGTGCTGTTCGCCGCGGAAGTCCGCGACCGGCTCGAGGCCGAATTCGGGCCGCTGCGGCCTCTGGGTCGAACCGACCCGACCGCCCCGGCCAACCAGTTCGAGTTCGCCGACGGCGTCGGCCGCGTGGGCTTCATTGCCTCGGTCAGCGAACCCTTCTGCGGCAACTGCAACCGCTTCCGACTCACCGCCGACGGAAAACTCCGCAACTGCCTGTTCAGTCTCGAAGAAACCGACATCAAGCAATACCTCCGCGACGGTGACACCGCCGAGAATGATCAGCGGATCGTCGCAGCGATCACGGCGTCGATCCATGCCAAGGCCGAGGGTCACGAAATCAACACGGCCCGCTTCATCCAGCCCGATCGACCGATGTACTCGATCGGCGGCTAGCCGGACCCCGCCCGTGCCCCGCATCTACCTCGACAACGCGGCCACCAGCCATCCGAAGCCCGAGTCGGTCTACGCTGCCGTCGATTACTACAACAGGTCCCTGGGAGCCGCAGCGGGTCGCGGAGGCTACCGGACGGCTGTCGAGGTCGATGCGGTTCTGCGGACCTGCCGCAAGCGAGCGGCCTCGTTGCTGGGGGCCGAGTCGCCCGAACGGGTGGCCTTTGCCTTCAACGCCACCGACGCACTCAACATGGCCCTGCACGGACTGCTCGAGACCGGTGACCACGTCGTCACCACCGCCGCGGAACACAACTCGGTGCTCAGGCCCTTGGGCGGCCTGGTCGATCGACGCGGAATCGAACTGAGCGTGGTCCCCGTTGATGCCGCCGGTCGCGTCGACCCCGCCGCGGTCCGCGACGCGCTCAGACACAACACGCGACTGGTCGTAGTTCAGCACGCGTCGAATGTCACCGGCTGCGTGCAGCCGATCGAGGACATCGGCAGCGATACTCATCAAGCCGGAGCCCTGGTGCTCGTCGACGCGGCACAGACGGCCGGGCACCTGGCAATCGACCTGGCCGATTGGCCGGTGGACCTGCTGGCCTGTGCCGGCCACAAGGGACTGTTGGGGCCACTGGGCACCGGGCTGCTTTATGTCCGGCCCGGGCTCGAGGACCAGTTGAACGGACTCCGCCAAGGCGGCACCGGCTCCTTCAGCGAACAGGACCGACAGCCTGAGACGATGCCCGACCGGCTCGAAGCCGGCAACCCCAACGCTCCCGGGTTGTTCGGACTCGAGGCGGGGTTGGAGTGGCTCGAGGAACGGGGTGTCGAAACGATTGCGGCGGCCGAGGCGTCGTTGGTCGAGAGGCTGCTGGCGGGACTGGAGCCTCTCGAGAACATCTCGCTGGTTGGCCCGGGTCCCGATTCACCCCGTGTCGGCGTCGTCAGCCTCGTCTCCGAATCACTCGAACCCCACGAACTGGCCACGGTGCTCGACGAGTCGTTCGGAATCCAGGCTCGAGCCGGGCTGCATTGTGCTCCCGGAGTACACCGTGCGGCGGGGACCTTCGAGAGTGGCGGCACGTTGAGGCTCAGCGTCGGACCCTTCACCACCGACACCCAGATCGATGCGGCGTGTGAAGCGATCGCAGCGGTTACCTCCGGCTAGGCCGCCTCATCGAGACGCACCAGTTTCGGGACCGGGATCGACAGCCCGGTGATCGCGCGATGACGGGACAGCAGCGTGCGAGTGCGATGCCTGAGAAAGCGGCAGGCCTCCGGCGCCGGCGTGGTCGCCAGGTACAGGTCGCACAACCGATCGGCCTGGTCATCGAAGCTCGCGGCCCGAGACGAATGCATGTGGTAGCGACCGGAGAACCGACGATGGTCCCCGTCGAAGTCCGGCCCGATGTGGTACAGTTCGTGAAAGACCGTCACCAGCTTCTCGCGGTAGGTCAGTTCAAGGAATCGTGGCAGGCAGAAGGTGAGTATGTAGAGCCGCTCGCGACCCTCGACGACCAGCGGCTCGATCAGGTACCGCTGCCCACGACGCAGCCCCACCCGGGCTCCACCCTCGAACCGCAGCGGAGTCAACTTGGCCCACAGACCACTCCGTCCGCCACGCCGCGAACGGGTCATGCAGACCGCCATGCGGTCCATGTCGACATGAGCCAACTCGGGGACCCTCTCTGCAATCTCCTGGCAGAGAGTTCGCATCGCGGCACAGAAATCGAATTCCGGCGACTCGACCCATCCGCTGGCCGAGCAGGTCGTGCCAGTGGATCCGGAAGCACCGCCGGGTGATCGCCCCGGCCGCACCAGCCGGGGTGACGGACTACGAGCGGTCCGCTTCGCCCTCGACATCCGCCTCGCCCTCCCCCTGAGGCTCAGTCTCGGCAGCCGCGTCGTCGTCTCCTGCAAAATCCTCCGTCGACTCGGAGTCCTCCTCAGCCGAAGCCTCCTCAGCCTCCTCAGCCTCATCAGCGTCCTCTTCAGCCTCGGCCGACTCCTCCTGGGTCTCCACGAGATCCTCGTCGTCGTCGACCTCCAGGCTCGACTCCCGTTTCTTGACCTTGTCGTCATCGCCGACGAATTCGATCAGCGCCTGTCGCCCGGCGTCTCCCAGCCGGACCGTGGCCAGCTTGATCACGCGGGTGTAGCCTCCGGGTCGCTCGGCAAAGCGATCGGCGAGTTCATCGAAGAGGATGGAGACGGCTCGCTTGTCTCGGAGCATCGAAAACGCACGGCGTCTGCAGACCACAGCGGGAGCGAGCACGGTGTGCCAGGGAGTGTATTCGGCGGAGTCCCGGAACTGCTTCCATTCGCTGCGTCCCTCGGGGTCGCCCCCCTTTTGGGGCACGTCGGGCTTGATCTCCGCGGCTGCCAGTTCATGCTGTCGCCCCTTCTTGGCCAGCGTCACCAGCTTCTCGACAAAGGGCCTCAACTCCTTAGCCTTGGGCACGGTGGTCACGATCCGGCCGGCGACCTTGGCCCGAGTCGGATCGTCCTCGTTCTGCTCGAGCGTACGGATCAGGCTGCAGGCCATATTTCTCAACATAGCCCGACGGTGAGAACGGCTGCGGCCGAGCTTGCGGCCTCGCATTCTGTGTCGCATCGTTCTCTCTGCGTCCCGGGACTGTGTCGTCGGAGGTGGTCGTGTTGATCGAGAGGAACCGAGTGGTGTATCTCAGGAGGGCGACGAGTTGGCCACCTTCATGCCCAGTCGCAGGCCCAGCGACTCGAGCCGCTCGCGGACCTCGTCGAGAGTCGTCTCGCCAAAGTTCCGCACGGTCAGCAATTCGTCCTCCGACTGCCTCACCAGATCCCTCACCGTGGTGATGCCTTCGGACTCGAGACAATTGGTGGCTCGAACCGAGAGGTTCAACTCGGCGAGGCTTCGGTTGAGAGTCTCCTCGAGTTCGAGATCGACGGGGCCATAGCCGATCAACTCGGCCATTCCCTGCAGGGCCGAATCCGGAGAGACCTCGGGGCCCGGCTCGCGGTAGGTGATGAAGGGGTTGATGTGTTTTCGGAGGATCTTGGCGGCTTCCACAAGTGCCATCTCCGGCGTCACCACGCCGTTGGTCCAGATCTCCAGCAGCAACCGATCGTAGTTGGTCCGCTGCCCCACCCGAGTTTCCTCGATCTTGTACCTCACGCGGATCACCGGCGAGAAGGTGGCATCGAGCGGGATCACTCCGACCTCGGCTTCGAATTCGCTGTCTCGGTCCTTGGCGGGGATGTAGCCCCGTCCGTTCTCGACGGTCAACTCGGCGTAAAACGGCACGTTGTCGGTCAGCGTCGCGATCACCAGGTCACCGTTGACCACCTCGACCTGCCCGTCGGTCTCGACGTCGGCTCCGGTGATCACACCGGCGGTTTCCGTCTCGATGCGGATCGTCTTGGGAGTCGGGCTCTGGTTGTCGACGATCAGCGACTTGAAGTTCAGGCAGATGTCGGTGACATCCTCGACCACGCCGGGGATCGTCGAAAACTCGTGCTGCACCCCCCGGATCCGAGCCTCGGTAACGGCACTTCCCTCGAGACTCGAGAGCAGAATCCGTCGCAGGCTGTTGCCAATCGTCGTTCCAAACCCTCGCTCGAAGGGCTCGGCAACGAACAGGCCGTAGGTGTCAGTCAGTATTTCCTGGTCGGGCATCACCCGGCTGGGCAATTCCAATCCACGCCAACGAATCCGCATCGCGGCACATCTCCTGTCGCTTCCAGTCGCTGTCCGAGTCCCGAATCCCGCGTCCCGGTGACCGGGTTGGTCCCGGTCCGACGCGAGTTCGCACTCCCGTTGTTACACGCGTCGTTTCTTCGGAGGACGGCACCCGTTGTGAGGCAACGGAGTGACATCCTCAATCACCTTGATCGTAATCCCGGCCGTCTGCAGCCCCGTGATGGCACTCTCACGGCCCGACCCCGGCCCCTTGACCCGGATCTCCATCTCCCGTACCCCCATCTTGGCCGCCTTTTCGGCACAGGTCTCGGCGGCCCGCTGAGCGGCAAACGGAGTGCTCTTGCGACTCCCCTTGAATCCACTCGTACCCGCCGTCGCCCAGCACAACACATCTCCGTTGGGATCGGTGATGGTTACGATCGTGTTGTTGAACGTCGCCTTGATGTGGGCGACCGCTCGAGTCACGTTGCGGCGGACCTTCCGACGTTTGGCCTTTGCCACGGTCTCTTCCCCTCTTGACTCGCTCCGACCCGACCCCCCACTGAAGCCAAGCCGGACTACCTGTGTCTGTTCCGCCTGTTCCGCCTGTTCCGCCTGTTCCGCCTGTTCGATCACGTGGGCCAAGCCCCGGGTCCACCCCAGGGACCTCGCCCCGCCTAGCGTATGTCCTTGACGCCCTTCTTCCCGGCCACGGTCTTCTTGACCCCCTTGCGGGTCCGTGCATTGGTCCGGGTCCGCTGACCCCTCACCGGCAACCCGCGGCGATGCCGCAGTCCCCGGTAACATCGAATGTCCCTCAGTCGAGAAATCTCCTGCTGGACCTTCCGCCGCAGTGGCCCTTCGATCAGCACCTCCTTGTCGAGATGGTTGCTGATCCGCACCACGTCGTCTTCACTCAACTCACCCGCCTTCAGCTGCGGATCCAGCCGCAAGCGATGGCAGATGTCCAAGGCCGTCGCCCGCCCGATACCCAGCAAGTAGGTCAGCGAGACGTACGTCGCCTTGTCGTTAGGAATGTCTACGCCCTGGATTCGCGGCATCGTCTCACTCTCGCCCTGGGTCTGCCCACTCCGCCATCATCAACGCTACCGGTCTGGTACACCACTCGCCCCGGGGATCCGATCGAATACCCCGACCGACTCGCTTTCAACCTTGTCGCTGCTTGTGGCGGGGGTTGGACGAGCAGATCACATAGATCCGCCCCTTGCGACGCACGACCTTGCAATTCTCACAGATTCGCTTGACGCTCGAGCGCACCTTCATCAACACCGACCCTGTTATTCTGAAGCGTCGTCCAGACTGGATGTCGGCGATTATAGAGGTCGCCAAGCGCGAGAAACAAGGGTACCCAAGCGAAAACCAACTCGGCTCCGGAGGTCGTAGCAGGTCTTGGGGAACCATTGCCACTCAACAGCGGGTCAGGATCTCGACACCCCGCGAAGTCACCGCGACGGTCTCTTCAAAGTGCACCGCCGGGTGCCGGTCGATCGTGGCCCATGTCCAGTGATCCTCCAGGAGTCCCAACCGACCGTCTCCGGTGGTGACCACCGGTTCGACGGCCAACACCAGTCCGTCGACGATCTCGAAATCGGGTTCCGGATGCCGGTCCCAGGCCGCCACCGGGTCCTCGTGCAACGCCTTACCGATCCCGTGTCCGGCCGCAGCCTCGATCAGCCGCAGCCCCAGCCGCTGGAGCTCGGCGTGGACCCGCCTCACGACATCAGACCAGCGTCCCCGCCGGCCCAGTTCCAGGAGGGCCACATCCAGAGCCCGCTGCCCTCCCACCAGCAACTTCCGGGCCCCGGCCTCGGGGCTGCCCACCCCCACGCTCCGGGCCGCATCAGCACACCAGCCCTCGAAACGGCAGCCGGTGTCGATGGTGACCAGGTCGCCGTTGTTCAACACGAGCTCACCGGGGATGCCATGCAGGGCCTGGTGATTGACCGACACACAACTGGCCGCCGGGAACGGTGTCCCGCCCGCGGCTCCACGGAAGATCGCCTCGGCACCCTCGGAAGCCAACACCTCCGAGACGACCCGGTCCAGTTGAGCGGTGCTCACCCCCGGCCTCACGAGATCGACGGCGGCCCCGAGTGCCAAGGCCACGATCCGCCCGGCTCGGCCGATCCCGGCGATCTCGCAGGCGGTCCTGGGTCGGATCACCGATCGAGCCCCCCCAGCGGTCCGCTCAGGACTCGCCCTCGAGCAGCCCCGGATAATTCCTCATCACCAGGTGGCTGTCGATCTTCTGCACCAGGTCGAGTGCGACCGAAACGACGATCAACAGCCCGGTGCCGCCGTAGAAGCTGGCGATCAGGAAGGGAATCCCCATCGCGGTGGCGACGATCGTGGGAATGATCGCCACCAGGGCCAGGAAGGCCGCACCCACGTACGTGATTCTCACCATCACCTGCTCGAGAAACGCGGCGGTCCGCTCTCCGGGACGGTACCCGGGCACGAAACTGCCGTAGTCCTTCAGGTTGCTTGCCATGTCCTTGGGGTTGAACGTGATCGCCGTCCAGAAGTAGCAGAAGAAGTAGATCAGCCCGACGTAGCTGATGTTGTAGATGAACCCGCGTCCACTGGAACCGAAGGCGTCGGCCAACGGACCCCAGATCCGGGGCCCGAAGTGCTGGTGCAGCTGCTGGAAGAGGAACATCGGGATCATCAGCAGGCTCGAGGCGAAGATGATCGGCATCACGCCCGCCTGGTTGACTCTCAGAGGCAGGCTCTGACGCTGCCCGCCATGCACCCGCCGGCCGCGGACGTGCTTGGCGCTCTGGATCGGGATCCTGCGCTGGCCCTGTGTGATCATGATCACCCAGAACACGACCGCGACGAAGATCAGTCCCAACAGCAGCAGCTTTTCGATGCCCGAATCGGTCCCCAGTCCGACTCCCTCGTCGAACGCCGGACGCAGCAACTCGGCACCCGCCTGCGGCATCCGAGCCAGGATGCCGGCCATGATCAGCAGGCTGATTCCATTTCCGATCCCGTAGGCATCGATCTGCTCACCGATCCACATCAGGAAGACGGTCCCGGCGGTCATGGTAATCGTGCCGACGATGTGCCAGGAGAAGGTGTCGTAGCCCTCCAGGATCAGGCCACCGCCTCCCAGCACGCCGCCCGAGAGGGCTCGGATCCAGAAATAGCTCTGGAACAGGCAGATCACCACGGTGGCCCGGCGGGTCCACTCGTTGATCTTCTTCCGCCCCGCCTCGCCTTCCTTCTGCAATTCCTGCAACCGCGGCACGACGCTGCCCAGGAGCTGGAAGATGATCGAAGCGGAGATATAGGGCATGATGCCCAGGCCGAAGATCGTGCTGTTGCCGATGTTCGACGCCGAGAACAGGGCGACGACCTGCATGATCTGGCCGATGCCCTGGTTGGTCTGCATGTTCTGCAGGCTTT
>CAUZEQ010000187.1:0-9929 GCA_963578885.1 Planctomycetota bacterium | reverse complement strand
TTCCGGCCACGGCACCGGCCGAGACGCCGCCGGAACAGACCGCGGCGATCATGGCCCTGCGGGGTCACACCTCGAATATCCAGAAGAACCGCGACGGCACGGTTCGCTTCGTCCGCTTCAGCAAGCCGCTGGTGCGAGACTTCCACCTCTCGCACATTCCCGCCTTTGTGCAGATCGACTACCTGGCCGTCGTCACGCCCCACGTCACCGACGATGGACTCTCACACATCCGCGGTCTCAAGAACCTCGACACCCTGGTGCTCTCGCATACTCAGCTCAGCGACACCGGGCTGGCGGTCCTCGAGGGGCTCGACAAGCTTGCGATTCTCTACATCGACGACACCCGCATCACCTCCGAGGGACTCCAACACGTCGCCCCGCTGCCCGTGCTCAAGACGCTCTGGCTGGCCGACACCCGGGTCACCAGCGACGGCGTGGCGACGCTGGCTCCGCTGAAGACGCTCGAGGTCCTGAACCTGGCCGGGACCGATGTCGACGATCAGGCCCTGGCCGCCATCGGCAAGCTCTCCACGCTCAAGTCGCTGTACCTCGACCGCACGTCAATCACCGGAGCGACTCTGAAGCAACTGGCGAGCCTGAAGCAGCTCGAGTTCCTGAGCCTGGCCGACACGCCGCTGACCGACGATGCCGCCGAGCACCTCGCCACGCTGTCAGCCATCAAGTCGCTGAAGCAGATCAACCTCTACCGGACCGCTGTCACCACAAAGGGGGTCAGCGCGCTGCGAGACCAGCAGAAGACGGTCTCGGTCACACTCTCGCCCAAGGGCCCTCGGAAGTTGACCGCGTTTGAACGTCTGCTGTTGGGTCAGCCGCTGCAATCGGCCCCTCGGGCCAAGTCGACGGCCAAGCCTCCCAGCCCCGACGCGGATGTCCTGGCACCGGCCCTCACTCGGTTTGCCACGGCCGACACCAAGTCACCGGTTCCCGACTTTCAGCGGCACATCGTCCCGCTGCTGGGCGTTTTGGGCTGCAATGGACGTGCCTGTCACGGGTCATTCCAGGGCCAGGGCGGCTTCACGCTCTCGATGTTCGGCTACGACTTCGCCGCCGACCACAGGGAATTGACCGAGAAGGACCAGGGGCGGATCGACACCGAGTCTCCTCTCAAGAGCCTGGTCCTCAGAAAACCCACCGGACTGGAAGACCACGGTGGTGAGACCCGGTTTGCCGTCGATGGCTGGGAATACCACCTGCTGCACAGCTGGATCAAGAACGGTGCCAAGCCCAGGCCGACACCCGAAAAGATCGTGGCTCTGAAGGTCACTCCGCCGCAGATCGTCTTCGACAAGCCGGGCGCCGTGCGGCCATTGCGGGTCGAAGTGACCTGGAAAAACGGCGAGCGGGAAGACGTGACCTGCCTGGCGCGGTTTGAAATCAAGGACGACCAGGTGGCCCGGGTGGCTCGAGGCGGACAGGTCACTTGCCGGGGGCCCGGCGACACGCACGTGCTGGTGATGTACGACAACGAGGTGATCCCGATCCCGGTGATGCTGCCGGTGAGTCCCCTGGCCGGTGATGCGTTTCCCAATGTGCCCACCCCCACGCCGATCGACGAACTGGTCGTCGGCAAGCTGCGGCAGCTGGGGATCGAACCGTCGGAGTTGTGCAGCGACGAGGATTTCCTGAGGCGGGCCTACATCGACATCGCCGGCACCCTGCCGCACCATCGCGAGATCGACTCGTTCATCAAGGACACATCGCCCGACAAACGAGAAGAACTCGTCGATCGGCTGCTTGGCTCGGAGGCCTATGCCACCTGGTGGAGCATGTTTCTGACGGACCTGACCGGCAGCAACATCCAGCAGATGGGTTCCACCGACATCAACTGGGCTGCCGCCTCGCAGTGGGAAGCGTGGCTCAAGCGGCGTGTTGTCAACAACGATGGCTGGGACAATATCGCCGCGGGGATCCTGCTGGCTTCCAGCCGACGGCCTGACCAGTCGTATCTCGAATACACCCAGGAACAGAGCGACTACCTGCGACGGACCGACCCGGTCGACGCCGCCACGCTCGACTTTCCGATGCACTACTACTGGTTCCGCAGCGACGCCACAAAGCCACTCGAGCGGGCCCTGTCGTTCGGCTACATCTTTCTGGGCGTCAGGCTCCAGTGTGCCCAGTGCCACAAGCACCCGTTTGACCGCTGGTCGAAGCAGGATTTCGACCAGTTCACCAACATCTTCAGCCGGGTCCGCATCGGCTCGGCCCCCGACTCGCGTCGCGACGAACTCAACCTCCGCCACCGCCTCGGCGTCCCGGTCAAGCTCGATACCGCCGCGCTGCGGCGGCAGATGTACATGAGGGTCTTCGCCGAGGGTCTGCCGATTCCCTACAAGGAGGTCTACATCCAGCCGCCGGGCCCCAAGCCCTCCCCCGCCAGGCTGCTCGGCGGCGAGGAACTCGACATCAACGCTCTCGACGACCCACGGGAACCGCTGGTCGAATGGCTGCTCCGCAAGGACAACCCCTATTTCGCTCGGGCCTTTGTGAACCGGATCTGGAGCCGCTACTTCGGCCGCGGCATCGTCGATCCCCCCGATGACTTCAACGTCGGCAACCCCCCCTCCAACGCCCTGCTGCTCGACTGGCTGGCCCGGGAATTCGTCGGCCACGGCTACGACATGAAGTGGCTGCACCGCACCATCGCGCTCAGCCGCACCTACCAACTCGGCTCCGGCACCACCGCGACCAATGCCTCCGACACCAGGCACTTCAGCCACGCCGCGCTCAGGCGGTTGCCCGCGGAGGTGATCGTCGACGGCATCCTGCAGGCCACCGCCAACAACGACGGCAACCGCGACCGACTCTCCAACATGTCCCAGCGTCGCATCGGCAAGCACCCGGGCAATCTCTCCAAGACCTCCTTCGACTACGCACTGGGCGTCTTCGGCAAGCCGACCCGGTCGACCAACTGCGACTGCGAGCGGACCAACCAGCCCACACTGCTGCAGTCTCTGTACACCCGCAACGACTCGGAAATGCTCGAGCGGATCGACCGCGACGACGGCTGGGTCTGCCAGGTGGCTCACAACCTGAAGATCCCCCTGCTGTCGCGAAACGGCAGCGGCTCACCGGTCAGGGCCCGGGGGTCCGCCGTCGACAAGATCGCCGAGGAGATCACTCCCGAGTACCTCACCACCGAGGCCTATCTCCGCACGCTGGGCCGTCGGCCCTCCGTCGCCGAAACCGCCCGCTGCAAGACTCACTTTGCCGGATCCCAGAACCTGATCGAGGGCCTGCGGGACCTGATGTGGGCCCTGCTCAACACCCAGGAATTTCTCACCAACCACTAGCCAGCCATCTCGCGGCCGACCACGGCCGCGAGTCGATTTCAGGAAACAACCCCATGTCCCAAGTCTCACTGTCGCGCCGCGGGTTGCTGCAGGCCGGAGTGTTCTCGACGGTCGGCATGACGATGCCGCTTGGTGCCGGTCGGCTGCTGGCCGAGCGAACCGAGGACCGCACGGCCGACTCGGTGCTGTTCATCAACCTCGCCGGCGGCCCCTCGCACCTGGAAACGCTCGACATGAAGCCCGAGGGCCCGGTCGAGCTCCGAGGCGAATTCCAGACGATCCAGACCAAGCTCCCGGGCCTGCAGGCGAGTGAGTACTTGCCCAAGTTCGCCGCGGCCGCCGACCAGTACGCGTTGGTGCGTGGCATCAGTCACACCACCGGAGACCATCCGCAGGGGCAGCTCTACATCGGCACCGGCAACCGCCCGACGCCGGCACTCAAGTACCCCGCCCTGGGATCGATCGTTGCCAGGGAACGCGGCACCGACCCCGCGCTGCCCCCGTTCATCTCGATCCCGCTGACCGATTGGAACGCCGGCTACATGGGCGACACCTACGCCCCCTTCAACACCAATGTCACGCCGAAAAAGGGCAAGCCGTTCATCGTGCGGGGGATCACGATCCCCGAGGGAGTTTCGGTCGACCGCATCCGCAAGCGGTCGAGCCTGCTGGCCGACCTGAACACCCGCTTCCGCGACAGCAAGAACAACCCTCAACTCACACAGGCCCTCGCGGCATTCGGCCGACAGGCCGAGGCCATGCAACTCTCGGACAAGACCCGCTCGGCGTTTGACATCAGCCGCGAGCCCAAGACCTACCAGGAACTGTTTGACGATTCGGAGCTCAGCCAGAGCCTGCTGCTGGCGACTCGGTTGCTGGGTTTCGGCGTGCCGTTTGTCACCGTCCGCCACACCGGCTGGGACACGCACCTGGACAACTTCAAGGGACATCGCCGGCTGGTGCCCCAGATCGACAACGGGCTGGCCAGTGCCGTGGCCGGGCTGAAGGCCAAGGGGCTGCTCGAGCGGACGTTGGTGGTGGCGATGGGCGAATTCGGACGGACGCCCAAGATCAACAAGAACGTCGGCCGAGATCACTACCCGCGGGTGAACTTCTGCCTGTTGACGGGCGGTGGCATCAAGCCCGGGCAGGTGCTGGGGGCGACCGATGCGGGAGGCCAGTCGCCGAGTGACGGCACCGACTTCAAACCCGACGACATCGCCGCCACGATCCTGCACACCCTCGGGATCGACCACCACAAGGAGTACTACACCTCCACGGGTCGACCCGTGCTGCTGGTGCCGCACGGCCGCGTGATCAACGACGTGCTGGGGTAGGTCGAGTCACGGCGGTGGCCAGAGCCGCGGTAATGCGGCTCGGCCTGCCTGCGGTATACACTCGCGTCAACGTCTGTTCTCGCGAGGTCGATCATGCTCACGCTCCGCCAGTTCCTCGCCGTCCTGCTCCTGGCCGCCTCCTCGATCCACGGCGCCGACCCCGTCAGGGTCGATGTCGACGCCACCCGCCGGGTGGTGATCAACGGTGCCGATCGGGTACGCGACGGGCTGTTTGGTCTCGATGGAGCTCACGGTGGG
Organism: Planctomycetota bacterium; assembly: GCA_963578885.1. Taxonomy (GTDB): domain Bacteria; phylum Planctomycetota; class Planctomycetia; order Planctomycetales; family Planctomycetaceae; genus UBA8437. The sequence continues at coordinate 5,020 of CAUZEQ010000187.1, read as the reverse complement.
AACTTCGACGAGCAGCGTGCGGCCAACATGCACACCACCTCGGGTTCCTCGGCGAATCTGGCCGAGGTCGTCGAGGACCCCAATCGTCCGGGCCAGATCGACCGCAAGCGGCTCGAGGCAATGCTCGCCGCGGCCCGGCCCGAACTGTGTCCCCTGCGGATCGACCATCGCCTGCACTGCCTGCAGGGTGGACCCGGCTGGCAATCAGGACCCAGGGTCCGCAACGGCTACGTGATTCCACACGACCTGGAGGTCTAGGGGCAGTGGGCCGAGGCGGTCGTTCGACACCGGTTGAAAACTCAGCCCGACACCGAGCACTACTTCCAGTTCTTCGGAGAGATCAGCCTGCTGGGATACTGGAACGCGCCCGAGTCGATCCAGGACCCTCGACGCGAGAGCACCAACCGGGGCGGACGGCGGGGGGCTCAGAGACTGATCAACGTGATCCGTGCCGCTCACAAGTCGATCACCACTGCCGGCCACGACGTGCAGCTGGGGACGCCCGGTCTGACCAACGCGCTGCAATGGTCCAACTGGCGATCCTGGCGGAGTTGGTGGGTGCCGATGATCGACCAATTGGGCGACAAGGTCAGCTTCTATGGAGTGCACTGGTACGACATGACACCCGACATACTGACGATCGAGGCGGGGATCGTGCAGGCCGCCCAGTCGAACCGCTGGAAGACACGGCTGCCGCTGTGTGTCCAGGAAAGCGACTACACGCAGGGGCCGATGGACGACCCGAAGAACGGCCCGTTCAACGCCCAGTTGCTTTGGTCGCTGCTCGACATGCCCGACAAGGTCGTCGTCAACACCTCGCACGTCCGCGACCTGGGGGGCACGATGTTCCACAACATGTTCCGTGCCGCACGACGCCTGCCCAAGTACTGGTCGTACTGGGTGATGGGCGATCTGAGAGGCACGATGCGGGCCGTCACGGTTTCGGAGCCACTGGACCGCCCGACGATCGCATCGCGCGAGCGGGGCGGCCGGCTGTGGCTGTTCCGGCAGGACCGCGGCGTCCGGGCCCGAGCCGCAGGCCAGGGGCGCCGCGTCGCCGTGCTGGTATGGAACGACCGCCTGCAGGGCGACCGCACCACCTTCATCCGCTTCCGCCTGCCCCAGGGCGTCCGGGCCACTTCGGCCACCCGTCGCAACGTCTACTTCGAATCGCACGGCAAACCGGTCCACGAAACACGTCACGACGAGGGCAAGATCGCCTTCACCCAACGCGGCACTCTGGTCAGAGTCACGCTCGAAACCCCCGCCGACTCGATCCACTCGATCGCACTGACCTGCAACCAGGACCTGGCCACCTCGTCACAGGAATGGCACAAGGAGGACTACGGCAGCGAGACGATGTTCCGGGTCGCCGGTCCGCGGCCGATTCGCGGTTTCGTCGCCAACCCCTCGCCGTCGGCCTTCCGCCAGCTGCCCGGCTCGCAGCTGATCATCCACGCCTCGCTCAAAGATGTCGCCTCGGCAAGGCTCCGCGTCGCGCTCGACAAGCCTCGCGGCGACTGGGAAGACACACAGGTCGAGATCAACGGCGTCGCCTACCAGGTGCCGGTGACCGAGCACGTGAAGCGGGCCGCGCTGTGCGAGTTTCCGGTCCGCTTGGCCGACCTCGGCCAGGGCACCGTCACGGTCCGGTTCCTGCCTCACCATGGCGAACCCTACCACGTCGTCTGGGCCTCGCTCCTCACCAGCAACAGCGGCAGCGACGAGTCGGTCTCGCCGGTTACCATTCGGCTCAAAGCCCGGCTGGTGGCCCGCAAGGTGCCCGCCTCCGCTCGACACTCCGAACGACATTTCGGCATCCAGGCCGGCGACCAAAGAACGCTGGTCACTCGGGTCACCAACACCAGCAACAAGAAGCTGAAGGCCACCGCCGGATGGGTGCTGCCCAGGGGATGGCGCGCGACGCCCTCGGGAGGCACGATCGAGTTGAACCCCGGAGAGACCCAGGCCTGGCAGGTCCGCATCCAAGTCCCCAAACAGCCGTCGCGTGTCGAGTACGAACAGGTCGCCCTGGTGCTCTCACACGAGGCCGGCCAGTCGATCGGCCGCCAGGCCTTCAAGCTCAACACCCCGATCCCCTGCCGCAGCTTCCTCAAGCCGCCGACCATCGAGGCGAAGATCGGTGGAAGCTGGAGGTGGTCGGGTCCCGATGAGGCGCTGTACGGCTTCTGGCCCCAGGCGGGCCAGACGATCGGCATCGACTTCGTCAGCGACGACGGCAGTGTCGGCCCGCTGACCTCCACGATGTACTGGGGCCACGGCAACGAGACTCTGCACCGCTACTACGTGACGCATCCGCGTGAACAGGTGCGAGGCAACCCGGCCGCCTGGGGGCAGCTGCGGTTCCTGGATTAGCTCGGAGTCGGGGGTCAGACGCCGCCCACAGAAAGTCCCGCTCCACCCAGAACGGCACGCAGGCGGGGCCTGACCCCTTTTTTCAACAAGCACTCGCTCCAACACGAAGAAGGGGTCAGGCCCCGCCTGCGGACCGCCGCAGGTGGAGCAGACCCACCGGTGGGCGGCGGGCGTCTGACCCCAGCACCTGGCGTTCTTCAACAGGCCGCCTGTGAGCGTCTAGCCGATGACATCGAACAGCGGCTCGCCACCCTGGGCGATCGCGATCGGCCGGCCCTGGCGGTCGTCGACGGTCATGTGCGGGTCGATACCCATCAACTGGTAGATCGTCGCCACGAAATCCCGCACCTTCACCGGGTGGCTCTCGGGATAGGCCGCCTGCTTGTCGGTGGTCCCGTGCACGTGGCCACGGCGGATGCCGCCACCGATCATCAGGCTGAATCCGCACTGAGGCCAGTGGTCGCGGCCGGCCCGGGCATTCACCGTAGGAGTCCGTCCCATCTCGCCCATCACGATGATCAGCGTCGAATCGAGCAGCCCGCGGGCCTCGAGATCTTCGAGCAAGGCCGGGATCACGCGGTCGAGGATCGGGAGGTTGAAGTCCTTGAGCATGCCGAAGTTGTTGGTGTGCATGTCGTAGGCATGGCCGTAGTGCTTGTAGATGTCCTGGTGGACACTGACAAACGGCACCCGACGCTCGAGCAGGCGGCGGGCGACGATCATCGTCGACCCCCACAGGTTCTCGCCGTAACGCCGACGCGTCGCCTGGGATTCGCCCGAGAGATCAAAGGCGTCACGGGTGCGGCTGGAGGTGAGCATCTCGAAGGCTCGACGCTGGAACCCGTCGAGTCGATCCAGCGTGCGACTGGCTCGGACCAGCTCGAACTGCTGATCGAGCTGCGAGAGAATCGAGCGGCGGCGGTCGAAGCGGTCGGCCGTCATCGCCGGCAGCGAATCCAGAGCCGGCATCTTCGGTTCGCCATGGGGCATCACCGGGTAGTAGTCTTTGGAGGTGGGTTCCTTCTTGAACGTCGGCGACGCCACGGCGAACAGTGGGTCGTACTGGCTACCGAGGAACCCGCCGTAGGGGCCACCACGCCGGTAACTCTGGCCGGCACCTGGGAAGTTCGGCAGGCAGACCGCCGCGGGGAGATCTCGCGAGCCGCGGCCCAGGTATTCGCAGATGGCGCCGATGTCGGGTGGGTCGGTGGCCTGAGCGGGCAATTGGGCGTTGCCGTCTTCCCAGCCGGTCATGATCGCCAGTGGGTCGTGCGAGTTGTACTTGTGAGTGACCGTGCGGATCAGAGTCGCCTTGTGCATCCAGCGGGCGATGTTGGGCATGTGCTCACAAATCTGCACGCCCGGCAACGACGTTGAGATCGGCTTGAACTCGCCCCGGATCTTTGCCGGAGCGTTGGGCTTCATGTCGAACATGTCCATGTGAGCCGGGCCGCCCAACAGGTTGAACAGCATCACCGACTTGGCCGGGCCTGCTCCCTGCGACGAATCCGCTGCTCGCAGCAGCCGAGGTATCGTCATGCTGCCAAACAGCGACAGCCCGCCAACCTGCATCAGGTCGCGACGAGTGATCCCGTCACAAAGCCTCTTGCGGCGTCCCAGCACATGTAACATCGAAGAACTCCTATGCGATCCCCTGTGTACTACTATATCGAATTCCCGCCGGTGGGGGGATTGGTTTTTTCGGAGTCTACCCGGGGATCGGGAACTTGCGAGCTCGCCGGAGTCGGTTGCCAGGTCACATCCGAATCAAAGGGAAACATCGGCCGCGGGATGCGGGTCCAGTCGAACGCCGCCAGGTCCGACTGGGTCATCCCCGGCGTGTCACAGCGGATCAGCTCCCGACGCCAGGCTTCGAAGTACTGAAAGTTGCTCGCCGTCTTGACCACCACCGCGCGGGCGCGGTCGATCTCGAGACCCAGGTGCTCGTACAGCACCGGAAGGCAGATCGTGAACCCCGCCTGGGCCATCACGACGATGTGCACGGGACCGGCCTGCAACAGCACCACCCGGCCGATCTCCACACGGCCCCGTTCCCCCGCATCGGCCTGGTGGTTCTCTGAAATCCGGAGGACCCGTGCGGTCACCTCGACCGGCTGGCTGAAGCGGCTGTCGATCTTGCCACCCAGTGACAGCGTCACCTGCGTGCCCACGCCGGCAGCACAGGCTGCCTCGACGCCGTCGGGGTCGACGATCGGCACCAGCATCGTGCGATCCGATTCCGGCTGCCGCTCGGCACAAGCCAGCAACTCGCGCAGGATCCACGTGCTGTCGCCGGGGGCCCCTCCATAAACCGAGTCGCCGGTGTCCGAGAGAATCACCAGGCCCTGGTCGTCATGGGCATAGGCCCGCCGCACAGCCTCGCCCACTTCCACCCGCTCGGACCTCCAGAACTCCTCACGCAAACCCCACGCCAACGCCCCCATCTCGGCAGCCAGCTCATCAGCCAAACCGGGGTCATCGGCCGTGTGAACCACAACCGACCAGCCCCCCTCCTGGACATCCAGCCACGGCTGCATCGGGTAGGGCGACACGTCCAACACCTCGGGTCGCTGTTCCAATTCGCGGGCACGGTCAAACCAGGTCTTCATCGGCCCGCCCGACGTCAGGAACTGGTCCTGGGGAG
>CAUZEQ010000186.1:0-9954 GCA_963578885.1 Planctomycetota bacterium | reverse complement strand
ACAGCGGAGACATCACCAAGGCGCTGGCCGCAGGGGCCCACGTCGTCATGCTCGGCGGACTGCTCGCCGGACTCGATGAAAGCCCCGGCGAACTGATCCTCTACCAGGGCCGCAGCTTCAAGCGGTACCGCGGGATGGGGTCGCTGGGAGCAATGGTCCAGGGCAGCAGCGAACGATACCGGCAAAGCGGGAACGAGACAGGACAACAGAAGGCCGAGAAACTGGTGCCCGAGGGGGTCGAGGGCCGAGTGCCTCACAAGGGACCACTCAGCAACTTCCTCTACCAATTGATCGGCGGCCTGCGGGCCGGAATGGGTTACCTGGGAACTGAGACGATCTCGGAATTGAGGACGGAGTCGCGATTCATTCAGATTTCGTCGGCCTCCGTCAGGGAGAATCACCCCCATGACATTGCGATTACTCAAGAAGCACCCAATTACACGGCGGAGCATTCGCCGATGGAGGCGTCCTGATCTGCTGCTGGGCCACCTGGCCCTGGCAGTCGCCCTGACGGGGATCACGGCCACCGGCCAGGCGGAAGAACCCAAACCGTCCTTCGCACCCCCTCGAGTCGTGATCCAGGGACTCCCCGATCCGGTTTCCTCGACAAGCAGCAAGGCCCCGCTGATCGCACCCGATCAAAGACCGGTCGAGACTGCTGCCGAACCGCGGGCCCAACCACCGGTCGCTATCCCGGTCCCCGCCGCCGCCGACACCCGGCCTGCTGTGGGACAGCCCCGGCTGCAATCCCAACAGGTGCGGCCCACAGCACGGTTGATCCAGGCCCAGGCCGAGCCGAAGGCTCCGATCGCCAGCGACCCCAAGCAACTCCGCAAGATCACCACGATCCGTCCGTTCCAGGACTACTCGCCCCTGGGCCAGCCCGCGGTGAATCGCAAGCCGGAGGAATTGAAGCTGGGAGGCGGTGAATTCCCTGAGCGGATGTTCGAGTCCCACGTCTACAGCTGGAAGCCCTCGGACCTCTATCACTACCCGCTCTACTTCGAAGACCCTCCGCTGGAACGCTACGGACACACTCACCACGAATTGCTCCAGCCGTTCATCTCGGCCCATCGCTTCGGCACCCAGTTGATCGGCCTGCCCTACCAGATGACGATCGACCCGGTTCTCAAGAAGACCTACACCCTGGGCTGGTACCGGCCGGGTGAGCCGGCTCCGATGCTGCTGTACCAGGTGCCGTGGAATTCGGAGGCGGCGGTGGTCGAGGCGGGAGTGATCACGGGACTGTTCTTCCTGGTGCCCTAGCCTGATAGGCTGGCGTTGCCCACCCGTACCCAGCCCGGAATCAGCGCCGGAAACAGCCCGGAATCAGCCCGTGGATTCGCCTCATCCCGATCTCGGAAACCAGGACACCGGCTTGAGTGCATTGGCCACAGACATCGTCGACCGGATCGAGTCCCTGCTGCTCGATGCCAAAACGACCATGCGGCCCCTGGAGCTGGACCCCTATCGCGGCAAGCTGTTCGAGTTGTTCGTGACGGCTCAGGCCGCCGGATTGATGGCCGAGGGGGGTGAGACCGACCTGACCGCCGACGGGGTCAGCGGTCACCTGGCATCACGTTGGAACCTGGCCGACGTCGCCCAGGCCTCGGTGTCGCGGCAGGAAAAACTGCCGACTGAGTCGCTGGGCCGAATGAGAATGCTGTGGTCGTTTCTGAGGATGTGGATGGAGTGGGGTTACGCGTGGGAGCGGTGGGCCGAGTTCCACGACGCCTAGCCCGCGGCGTCGGATTCAGCCAGCGCCGTCCGCCACGCTCCGACCAGTTCCTCGGCAGCCGCGTCGATCGGGAACTTCGAGCGGACTGTCTCGAGTGCCTGTTCGCCCAACCTGGCTCGGAGGGCCGGGTCGTTGGCGAGCATCTCGAGCCCCTCAGCCAGGGCCCCGGGATCATCCCCGGGCACCAGGATCGCCGAGCGGCCATCGGCAAGGATCTCGCGGGTGCCTCCGACATCGGTCGCCAGGATCGCGCGCCCGGCCGCGGCCGCTTCCAGGAGGACTCGGCCCAGAGGTTCTTGCCGGGCCGGGTGGACCAGCAGGTCGATCTCGGCGAGCAGTTCGGGAACGTCGTCGCGGTAGCCCAATCGATGCACTCGGCCACCCGGAGCCGCTTGGCTGAATCGCTCGAATACCGACTCCTCGAATTCCGCGCTCTCGGTCTTCTGCGAGTACCTCCGACCGACAATCACGTAGTCGATCTCGCCGCTGACCCGATGGGCCGCCTCGGCCAGCACATCCAGCGCCTTGCGGATTCCGATCTGGCCGATGGCCGCGACCAGTCGGCTGGGTCGTGTGATGTTCAATTCGCGTCTCAGCCAACCCGGGTCCCGTTGGGGATTCTGAAACAGATCCGGGTCGATGCCGTTGTAGACCACCCGGGTGCGGTCGGGGTCGAGCCCGGCGGCGACGTGGTGGTCGCGGGTGGCGTGCGATACGGCCAGCAGGCGTCGGTTTGTGTTGATGTCGGCCAGGGCGGTGCTCGAGAGATTGACGATGTCACGCAGATGACCGGTGGTCGGAAGGCCGGTCTCTCGAGCCAGCCGGCCGGCCAGGCGGCACATCGACAGGCTGTTGGCGTGCAGCAGACGGACTCCCGACTCATCGACCAGGCCCCCAAGCCGTTTGACCGCCGTCGCACGGTCGTCACCCACGCAGAACTCGACGTGTTCCACCCGACGCTCGGCCAGAGCCCCCCGCAGTTCCCCCCCCGGGGGAGCAAACACCACGGGATCCCAACCGCGATCGCGGATTGCCGGCACCAGGGCCAACAGCGAGTGCTCTCCCCCACACAGCGAACCAAATTCGCAGAGAATCGCGACCCGGTGATTTGGGGTCAGAGCTTGAATAGTGAATAGTGGACTACCCATTCCCCGTGTCTTGCCGCGTCGTCGGCCACTATTCACTATTCAAGCTCTGACCCCAGGTGTGAGGCTAGTAGCGGGCGAGGTCGGCGGCCTCGGTTTCCAGGCTCAGGTCGGTGACGATCTGTTGTGCGGAGTTGAGCATCATTTTCAGTTCGCTGCCGATCGCGATGAACTGCCAGCCCTCATCAATCCGCCGCCTTACGTCTTCGGCGGTCTGCACGTGGAGTCCGACGGGGGTGCCGGTTTCCTTGCCGGTGGCCAGCACCCGCTGCATCATCGCCTCGTGCTCTTCGGCCGATGGAAACGTCCCGTCGTCTGCTCTCATCTGGAATCTCAGGTCGTTGGGACCGACGAAGATGGCATCGACGCCCGGCAGGCTGTAGATCTCCGGAGCGTTTTCGACTCCTTCGGGCGACTCGGTCTGGAGCACGACGAGGATATTGTCGTTGGCCTGTTCGAAGTAGTCACCGGCGGAGGCATCGAAGTTGATCGCATGCAGGCCGCCTCCGACGGATCGGTCTCCCACCGGCGGGTACTTGGCCGCGGCGATGGCGGTGGTGGCCTGTTCGACCGTGTCGACCATTGGCACCACGATGCCGTGGGCTCCGGCATCGAGCACCCTCTTGATCAGGTCGTGGTCTCCTCGTGGAACTCTCGCCAACGGCACGCAGCCGGCGTCGGCGATGGCCCCGAACACCAGAGCCGCGTCGCTCCAGTCGATCGGCGAATGTTCGATGTCCAGCGTCAACCAGGGGAACCCGACCCGTGCCATCAATCGCGTTGCGTAGACGTTGCCGAGGCTCAGCCAGGTACCGACCTGCGGCTGCCCGGCTCGCAGGGCCGCTTTGACGGGGTTGAGTTTCATCGGAGGATCCCACCTGGAGAATGTGCATGTGGTCCCGGCGGTAGGTCGCCGAGTGACGAACTCACCGGGGTCAGCACAGATTCTCTCACGAGTCGCCCGGAGGTCAACCGAGAGGGACACCCGCTCCGGCGACGGCTATACTCGCCCGCGGTCGCTTCGGGTGTCGGAGCGGGACCAGTCAGCGAGGCCCGGGACGATGGCGGAATTTCAGGCGGTGGCCAAAACGGGGGACATCCCCGAGGGCGAGGGGCGGGCGTTTGCGGTCGCCGGACGCATGGTCGCCGTGTTCCTCAAGGATGGCACCTACCACGCCATCGACGACAGCTGCCCCCACATGGGTGCCTCGCTGGCGACCGGCTGGGTCGACGACAACCAGGTCACCTGTCCGTGGCATGCCTGGAGATTCTGCATCACCGACGGCAGCTGGCTCGACAACCCCGACTCGGAAATCAAGACCGACTGCTACGAGGTGCGGGTGTTCGAGGAGGAGATCCAGGTGCTGGTGCCCGAGAGAGAGGACGCGGCGGAGCAGCGTGGGGATTGACAGATCTCAGGCATGACACCGGCGGCGTCCCGGGAGGGTTCCCAGGCGTTCACAACTCACACGATTCTCCCGACTGCAGCACCAGTGCCTCGGCGGACGTTTTGTCCCGCACCCGCTCGGCCCACGCCTCGGCGTCCTGGGCGATCAGCGGCCAGGTGTTGTAGTGATCGGGAATCACCCGTTTGGGTTCGATCAGCTTGACGGCCTTCAGGGCATCGTCGGGTCCCATCGTGAAGTTGTCTCCGATCGGCAGGATCGCCAGGTCGATCCCCTCCTCGCCGATCAACTTCATGTCCAGGAACAGCCCGGTGTCGGCGGCGTGATAGATGTTGCCGTCTTCGAGTTTCAGGAGCAGCCCGCACGGGTTGCCTCCATTGGCACCATCGGGCAGCATCGAGCCATGGTGGGCGATGGTCAGCTTCAGCGTGCCCCACTCGAAAGCGTGTTGTCCGCCGATGTGTTGAGCGTGGGTATGGGTCAGCCCCTGTCCGGTCAACCACTCGACGATCTCGTGGTTGGCGATCACCAGTGCCCCGGTTCGGTTAGCCACCTCGATGGCGTCACCCACGTGGTCGCCGTGCCCGTGGCTGAGGATGATCACGTCGGCGGGCACGTCTTTTGCGGTCGTCGACGCGGCGGGGTTGCCGGTCAGGAACGGGTCGATCAGCACATTCGTCCCGTTGGTCTCGACCAGAAACGTACCGTGTCCCAGGAAGGTCACAGTGGTCGCCATCGCCGTGTATCTCCTAGCAGCCGGTTGAATGCGTGGTCATTTCGAGATCGGTCTGAGAGACAGACAGCAAGCCCACCCCCTGCCAACACCTCCAGCGGCAGTCGTTGGCGGATGTTGGTCAGCGACGAGTGGTCCCGACTCCCCACCACCAACATCGCCATCATACCCCACGTGTCAAGTGCGGGTTTTTCAACCCGCCGCAGGCGTGTTAGCCCTGGGTGGAAACCCCGGGCTAGGTCAGGGTGGCCCCGCCTGCGGCGGGGGCTACGGGGTGAGGGGGAGTGGGAGGTGTGTTGGGGGAGGCGGTCGCGTTGGGGGTCCCGGGGTTTCCACCCCGGGCTAGGACATGCCGTCCGCCTTGGGCGGACTCGGTCCTGGGTCAGGCGACGGCTGAAGTCAGGCCCGGCTGCGCCGCGTCTGACCCCGGCTCCTGGAGTTCTTCAATCCACCGCAGGTGGGCTAGCTGCCCAGTTCGTCCTGCATGTGCCGCTTGTAGTGCTCGACTCCGGGTTGACCGAAGGGGTTGATCCCGGTGGCGTAACCTTCGAGCGAGACGGCGAGCATCAGCATCTGCAACACTGCCCCCATGCTGAACTCGTCGAGCCGGTGCAGCCGGATGTCGGCCGTCGGGCGAGCGTCTTCGGCGTAGGCCCGGTTGGTACCCCTCAGGGCCGCCTCGAGCACTTCCTGTAGAGTCCGCCCGGCGAGCCGGTTCAGGCCATCGATGTCGTCGACCCGGGACGGGATGACCAACGGAGTGGTGCGAGTTTCCTCGACCAGCACGTTGGTAATCAGCTTGTCGCGTCGGCCGTCCTGGTGCTGTTGTCCCCGGCTGTGCAGGTCGCGGGTGTTGACGGCCGTCAGCGGAGTCGCCCCGCGGCCCCCCTTGCCCAGGCTCTCGGCGAGCAACTGGTCGTGCCACAGTCCCAGTGATTCCAGGGCCTGGGACCAGACGCAAAGCACCCGCACGCTCATCCCGTGGTGTGCCTCGGCGGTGATCGACGTGGCGGCATGATCCAGCACCGGGTTCTGCCCCGCGTCGGCTTCTCGGAACACCCGGGTCATCTCGGCTGCTCCTTCGAGCAGCCTGCGGAAGTCGAGTCCGAGGATGGCGGCGGGCAGCAGTCCGACGGCTGTGAGTACCGAGAAGCGGCCGCCGATCGCTTCGGGCAGTGTGAAAATGTTCTCGCAACCCATCCCCGTCGCCAGGTCCCTCAGAGGGCTCTGGACTCCGGTCACCACGGCCAGTGACTCGGCGATCTCGGCCGAGTCGCCCAGCCGAGCCTCGAGTGCTGCCAGGAAGACCCTCAGGGCGATCGCCGTTTCGATCGTGCTGCCCGACTTGCTGGTGACCAGCAGCTTCCACTTCTGATCCTGCACATGGGCCAGGCCGTCCAGCAGTGCGACCTGGTCGTCGTTGTCGAGGTTGTCGCCTTCGAAGTAGATCCGCGGAGCATCGCGCCGAGCGTCTCGAGGTCTTTCGTTGTGGTACGGGTCGCACAGGGCCGAGAACAGTGCCCGGGGTCCCATCGACGATCCGCCGATGCCCAACAGCACCAGTGCGTCGGAGTGTTCACGGAACCGGCTGCCGATCTCCTCGATCCGAGACAACTCGGCCTCGTCTTCCAGCAGCCGCGTCGGCCAATTGACGAAGTCGATGTCGAGCGGATCGAACGTGGCCGACGCCGAGGATCCATCGGCGTCGTTGGTCAGCGTGGTGCGGGCCTCGTGCAGACGATCGACGACGGCGGCCCGGGCATCGGGATCGAGAACCGCGTCGGCGGCCGAGCAATCGTACAGCGGCAGCGTCGTGGGGTCATGCATCGGGAATCATCAGTCGTCGTCCGGTGGCGAGATTCCAAAATCCTCGATACTCAGCAGGGCCCGAAACGGCAGGTCCCGTTCGGCAAACGCCGCCGCCCCGCCTTCGAGCCGGTCAACGATCCCGACCACCTGCACCACCCGGGCCCCGAACGCCTCGATCCGGTCTACCGCCTGCATCGCGCTGCCTCCGGTGGTGACCACGTCGTCGATGACTACCACCCGGGCCCCGTCGCCGGCAGGACCTTCGACGTACTGCTGCGTCCCGTGCCCCTTGGACTCTTTCCGCACCAACAGGCCCTCCATCGCCACGCCTCGCTCGGCCGCGATGGTCAACAGGCCACCGATGATCGGGTCGGCCCCGATCGACATCCCGCTGACCGCGTCGTACTCGACGTCCGACAGCAACTCCAGTAGACCCTCACAGACCTGTCGCAGACCCTCGGCGTGCAGAGTGATCTGCTTGCCGTCGAGGTAGTAGGTCGAGGTGCGGCCGCTGACCAGCGTGAATTCGCCAAACTTCAGCGCCCGTTCGTGGAACAGCCTGATCTATAGATCGCGGTCGTACATGGTGACACCGGCCACCCTGGGCCGGGAACTGGGGGATCGGAGTGGGATCGACAGCCCGCTATCTTAGCGGTGGATCACCACTTCACAACCGGTCACCAGCATCCCGTACAGCCGCTCGATGTTGGCATTGTGCAGCCGCAGGCATCCACGCGATTCGGCACGTCCGATCGAGTTCGGCCGGTTCGTGCCGTGGATCCCGTAACCCTCGCCGAGGTCGATCCAGTAACGGCCCAGGGGATTCTCGGGCACTGCCGAGGGGATCACCCGACCGTCGGGATCGGTGTACTGGGGATCGGGGACCTTGCGGAGTACGCGGAAGCGGCCCAGCGGTGTCGAGTGGTCTCGACCGATGCCGATCGGGAACCGGCAGACGTACTCGGTCTCGGTGCGGACCAGCAGCGAGAACTCGCTGAGATCCACGACGACCCGGAACGGGCCGCGGATCACCTTCAGGGTCTGCCCGGCACGAATCTTCTTCGGGGTGACACCATTGAGTCGTGCCAGGTACCGCCAGCCGATCCGGTAGCGAGGAGCGATCTCGGCCAGCGAGTCGCCCGGCTGGATCGTGTGAGCCGGCAGGATGTGGGGACGGGGTGCAAAGAAGATGGCCTCGGCGGTGTGGGTGATCCGTTTTGAGATCTGTGCCCGCTGGCCGGGTTGCTGGAAGTAGATCCACGAGAGGGCCCGGTGGGCGGCTACGAGGTCACCGGATTGGATCAGCGCGTCGATTTCCGCGAGCGTCTTCGGCCCGGCCGAAAAACCGACGGCGGCGACCGGTTCGATGCGAGGAGCCCCGACGGGAGCCGAGGGATCAGGTGTGACCGAGGCGATCCGGGGTGCCGGTGCTCGCGATCCGGCCGGCTGCCAGCGGGCAGTTTCGGAATCTCGCGCGATCGAGGCGGTCGGGAACGATGATTGGGAACCCGCGACGAATTGCGGTGCGGTCGAGTCGGCGATGATCGGTGGCTCGAATTGGCCGGGCAGATCCACGTGCGATTCGAGTGTCGCGGCACGGCGTGCCTGTGCGAGAGGCGATTCGGTGACGAGGGTGCCGGTTTCGGCCGGGGCCACGTCGACCGGCCACCAGCCTCCGCGCCATCCCAGCCAGCCGACAACGACCATCGCCAGCAGACCCAGCCACAGGACGCCGAAGTTCTTTCGTCGAATTCCTCGATACGGTCGTCGATGCGCCATCCTCTGGGCTCCTTGCCGAACATCTCGAACATGCCGAACATGCCGCCGCGGCTGCGGGCGGGGATGGTAGCAAAGCGGGCTGACCCCGGCGATGGGAATCGGTGAGAGCTCAACTGGCGCGAACGACCAGCGACCCCGGCAGCCTGCGGACCAGCCTCCTGAGTTCCAGTGCGGTCAGCACCGCCAGGGTAGTCGGTGTGTCCAGCGGTGAGCTTCGAAGCAGCTCGTCCAGGTGCCGCGGGTCGGGCCCGACGATGCTCAGTACCTGTCGTTCGCGCTCGTCGAGACTCAATTCGCGGGGTATGTGGATCGGTGGTGCCGAGCCGACCTGCAGCGGCTGCATCAGCGGTCCCAGTTCTTCGAGCACGTCGTCGACACAGGTGACCAGCTTGGCTCCATCTCTCAGCAGGTCGTGGCAGCCCTGGCTGGCGAGGCTGTCGACCTGGCCGGGCACCGCCAGCACCTCGCGGCCCTGCTCGATCGCATGCCGTGCCGTGTGCAGTGCGCCGCTGCGACGAGCCGCTTCGACGACGACGACCGCCAGCGACAAGCCGCTGATGATGCGGTTGCGTTGAGGGAACAGGCCCGGCAGCGGGCCCTGGTCGAGTCGCGCCTCGGTGACGAGGGCTCCGAACCGAGTGATCTCAGAAGCCAAATCGGCATGTTCGGGCGGGTAGATGCGGTTGACTCCCGTGGCGAGCACCGCGATGGTCCGACCGCCGGCGGCCAGTGCGGCCCGGTGTGCCACCCCGTCGATGCCTCGTGCCAATCCACTGATCACCGTCAGCCCGGCCCGGGCCAGCCCCCCGGCAAGCAATTCACACATCCGCCGCCCGTAGGCCGTGCAGCGGCGGCTGCCGACGACCGCCACAGACACCTGGTCCACCAGTTCGAATTGGCCCTTCACATAAAGCAGGTCCGGCGGATCAGGGATCTCCTCGAGCAGCGGTGAGTACAACTCGCCACCACGCTCGATCAGCGTGATCCCCTCGGATTGGCACCGGGCGAGAATCTCGCGCGCCCGGTCGCGGCTGATCGCTTCGCGGATCCCATCGGCGACCCCGTGCCCGACACGTGGCACCTCGAGCAGCCGATGCCTCGAGGCGGCCAGAATCTCGGGCGCTTCGCCCACGTGCTCCAGCAACAACTGAAGCATACGAGGCCCGATGCCGGGGACCAGCTGCAGCCTGAGCCGGTCCAGCAATGCCGTTTCGTTTTTTTCCGAGCAATTCACCATCCGGTGTTCTCCTCTTCGCGTCGTGCGAGTCGAACACCGCAGCCACCGAATTCTACCGACCCGACCCGTGGCTGGGTATGATCCTCTGCGAAATCCCGTCCGCATCA
>CAUZEQ010000185.1:0-9990 GCA_963578885.1 Planctomycetota bacterium | reverse complement strand
CTTTACGGAAGAAACCCGCAGCACACAGGCCACAGGGATGATCCACGGATGAATTGACCGGCCATCGACCCCGGCCTTCCGAGACGACGCGGTTTCAAACCCAGGGAATGCCCGGCCAGGACGGCCGGACATTCCTTTTTTTTGTATTCACCACTTGTCGATCTCGACCTCACAAAACGTAAGGTCCACTGCAGACTGCACTCATTCTTCCCACCGCAGCCACCGCAGCCACCGCAGCCACCCCGCACACCATGCCCGACGACTCGATCAGTTTACAGATCGACACCAGGCCGCCCCGAGTCTCACGTCGGCTCCGCCTCGCTCTGGCGGGAATCGCACTGGTGGGGCTAATCGGAGTCGCCTCGACCCTGGACGCCGCCGGCGACTACCCCGGCCTGGGGCAGGGACCGGGTTTGACCGTCGACGAGATGTTCAACGTCGGCCAGGGCTGCCGGTTGGCAACGGGGACCTGGTACTGGATCCTGGGCGGTCTGACCAGCGAGCAACTCTACGGGCATCGCGACTACCTGCCCGACCACCCCCCCCTGGGGCGGATCGCATTGGGAGTCGCCCACCACGCCGTCACCTCCATCGTCGCACCTGCGCCATCGCCGCAGACGCCCTTTGCACCGACGGCCGCCCGCTTCGGATCGGCGATTGCCTTTGCGTGGCTGATCTACCTGGTCGGCAGAAGCGCCGCCGCATGGTACGGACCGACCCCGGGCATTTGTGCGGCCGTCGCGCTGTTGCTGATGCCCCGCCTGGTCGCTCACGCTCACCTCGCATCACTCGAGATGATGATCACCCTGGCTTACACCGCCGCGGTGCTGTCGCTGGCAAAGCGGTGGAACTCGAACGCGGCTCCAGGTTGGAAGGCGACACTGGTCCCCGGCCTGCTGCTGGGCCTGGCCCTGTTGACCAAGATCCAGGCCATCCTGCTGGTGCCTCCGGTGGTGGCCTGGGCGCTGTGGCGATTCCGGGCCCGCGGCATCGCCGCGTTGGCCTGCTGGGCGGGGATCGGTGCTGCGGTCTTCCTGGTCGGCTGGCCCTGGCTGTGGCTGGACCCCCTCGATCACCTCACCGAATACTTCGCCCGGACCACCGATCGAGCCCAACTCTCGGTCTTCTACCTGGGCGACAAGACTGCCGACACCGCCGTCGCCTGGCACTACCCGCTGGTGATGTTCGCCGTATCGGTCCCGCTGGGGCTGCATGTGCTGGCCGCCTGCGGGCTGGTGTCTCGGAGCTGGAAATGGTGGCAGGACCCCCCAGCGGTCCTGCTGGTGGCCTCGGTCGCCTTCCCGCTGATCCTGTTCGCCCTGCCGGGCATCGCCGTCTACGACGGAACACGGCTGTTCCTGGTCGTGTTTCCGCTGTGGGCGATCCTGGTCGGACGCGGCGTGCCGGTGGTGGCCACCTGGTGCCGGGAACACTTGACCCGCCTGCCACCCCTGACCGCCCGCCTGGTCCCCGCGGCACTCATGGCCTCGTCACTCTGGGGCCTGCTGGCCACCCACCCCTGCGGACTCTCGTTCTACAACCTCGCCGTCGGTGGCCCTCAAGGTGCACACGCCCTGGGGTTCGAACCCACCTACTGGGGCGACAGCCTGACCCGCAGCTTCCTGGCCGAAGTGGCAAAGCAGGTGCCCCGGGATCAGACGATCGCGGTGTTTCCTTCGCTGCACCCTCTGCAGTGGACCGAGTTTCCCAAGCACGTCCATGCCTGGGACGACTCATCCCCAACCCTGGCCCTGTACGGCACACCCGACGCGGCCGACGCACAATGGGTGATGATCTTCCGACGCAAGGCCGACCTGCCCGATTTCCTCAGAGACTCACCCCCGGGACTGGTTCCCGTCGCCGAGTTCCGCCGCAGCGGAGTGCTGCTGGCGGCACTCTATCGGAAGAGCCAGCAGGCTGCTGAATGACTCAGGTTCTACGGGAAACAGCGACGCAAGTGTCATCGGGACACCTATACTGATACCTGCTGATTCCAACCGAGCAGCCACAGCCCTCCCAGGTCATCAACCAGCCGGGATGGCTCACGTCGTTCGAGACCCGTTTCCCGCCCCGCGATCCACCGTATCCACCATGTCGGACCTGACCCACTTCGACGATTCGGGAGCCAGCCGCATGGTCGATGTCGGCGAGAAACCGATCACCCGCCGGGTGGCGGTCGCCGAGGCGGTGGTGAGCATGCAGCCGGAGACTCTGGAGTTGATCCGCGGGGGGTCGGTGGGCAAGGGTGACGTCTTCGAGGTGGCTCGCCTGGCGGGCATCGCCGCGAGCAAGCGGACCTCGGAGCTGATCCCGTTGTGCCACCTGCTGCCGCTGGACTCGGCCCAGGTCGATTTCAGCTGCCCCGACGAGCGGTCGGTGCGGATCGAGGCCCGCGTGGCGAACCAGGGTCGGACCGGGGTCGAGATGGAAGCTCTGCTCGCCGCGTCGGTGGCGGCGCTGACCGTCTACGACATGTGCAAGGCGGTGGATCGCGGCATGCAGATCGATCGCGTGCGGCTGCTCGAAAAGTCCGGCGGCCGCAGCGGCCACTATCTCCGCGATGACGCGGGTGAGTCGGAGAGCTAGAGCGTGCTGGCCGGACCGATCTTCACTCGCGAAGCGACCACCGCACCCCGCCAGCTGCGGCACTTCCTGGTCCGAGCCGGCTACGTCGCCGCGCTGTTCGTGCTGATGTACACCGCCGACCAGGCGGTCTTCGGATGGCAACAGGTCCGCAGCATCGGAGACACCGCACGCTTCGGCAGCCTGCTGTTCGCGATCTTCTCGCTGGTCCAGCTGCCGCTGGTGCTGTTCTTTGCCATGATCTTCTGCGCCGGCAGCATCGCCCAGGAAAAAGACCGCCGCACGCTGCTGTTGCTGCTGATGACCGACCTCTCCGCCAGAGAACTCGTGCTCGGCAAGCTCACAGCCAGCCTGCTGATCGTGATGGTGCTGATCGGAGTCTCGACCCCGGTCTTCTTCCTGGTGCAGCTGTTGGGTGGAGTCAGTTGGGAGCAGATCGTGTGGGTGCTCTCACTGTGCGTCGCGGTGGCGGTGGCGTCCGGAAGCTGGGGGGCGCTGGTCGCGTTCTGGCGCGAAAAGACGTTTCAGACGCTGGCCATCGGAGTGCTGGGAATCGTCGGCTTCCTCGGCGTCGTCGAAGCCTCGGTGGCACTGCTCGGGGAACTCGACTGGCTCACGGCACTCAACCCGTTTCGCACCCTGCTGACGGTGCTCGACCCCTTCGCGCGGGACCGCGACCCCGTCGCATTCCGCTCGATCGTCGCACTCACCGGACTCGGCCTGGCCCTGATCGGCATCACCGTCTGGAGACTCAGGGCCTGGAACCCGTCTCGAACCACCTACGTGCAGCCCGAACAGGAAATCGATGCGAGCTCGGGCGAGACGCGGGTCAGGCACCGCAGGATCTGGTCGAATCCGGTGATCTGGCGCGAGATCCGCACTCGGGCCTACGGACGCAAGGTGCAGTTGATCAAGTTGGCCTACCTGCTGCTGGCCGCGGCGGTCGCCTTCGTACTCGCCAACGACGACGGCCGCAGCCTGCTGATGAACCGGATCCCCCCGGGCAGCCTCGGAGTGGTCGGGTTGTCGCTGTTGAGCCTGCTGCTGATCAACGCCCAGGCGGTCACGTCGCTGACCAGCGAACGCGACGGCAAGACACTCGATTTGCTGCTCGCCACCGACATCTCCGCCGGTGAGTTCATCTACGGAAAACTGGGTGGGATCGCCTACAACACCAAGGAACTGATCGTTGTCCCGCTGGCACTGGCCGCCTGGCAGGCGGCCGCCGGCGACATGCTCTGGGAAACCTTCGCCTTCCTGGTGCTGGGGTTCTCGACCTTGGTCGCCTTCGCCGCGATGCTCGGGCTGCACTCCAGCCTGACCTTTGAAGGCTCGCGAGCAGCCATCGGTAACAGCCTGGGAACCCTGTTCTTCCTGTTCATCGGTATCTTCATCTTCCTGATGCTGCTGGTCGAAGCCAGCGGGTCCCTCGCCTCGCAACTGCTCAGCTTCGTCGTCTTCATCGGCCTGGGCAGCATCTGCCTGTGGGCCAGCCTGACCCACAAGAACCCCTCGCCCGCACTGACCCTGGCGGCCAGCTGGCTGCCGTTCATGACCTTCTACAGCATCACCGAATTCCTCCGCGAGGGGACCCTGAGCGTCTGCCTGGCAATCGTGGCGGTCTACGGGTTCACGTCGCTGGCGATGCTGGTCCCGGCCGTCAGTGCCTTCGACGTGGCACTGGGGCGGACGACGGGAGACCGCGGTTGAATGGGGCTGAATGAGATTGAATGGTTGAGTACCTGTTGAGACGGGACGGATAGCGGTGCCTGGAGCGGAAAGCTGGTTCCCCGCGATCCTGGCGATGGTGGGACTCGTCCTGGCCAGCGGGTTCTTCTCGTCCAGCGAGACCGCCCTGTTCTATCTCTCGCGAGACGACCTGCGCGCCTTCCGCGTGGGACCGCGTCGACAGAGGCTGGTGGCCGGGTTGCTGGCCAACCCCGACCGGCTGCTGACCGCGGTCCTGTTCTGGAACCTGCTGATCAACCTGACCTACTTCGCCCTCAGCATTGCGCTCGCCCGCGAGGTCAGTTCCCGGAACCCCCAGGACTTCCCCGGGGGGGCCGCGACCGTGATCCCGTTGCTGAGCCTGCTGGGGATCATCCTCTTCGGAGAAGTCCTCCCCAAGAGCCTGGCGGTCGTGTTCCGAAGACGGCTGGCCACCTGGCTGGCCTGGCCGCTGGCGATCAGCGTGAGAATCTTCGATCCGATCGCGCCCGTGTTCCTGGCCACGACCGAGTTCCTGCACAGGGTCTTCTGGCCGCACGTGACCGTCGAACCCGCTCTCGAAGCCGACGACCTCGAACAGGCCGTCGACAACTCGGCCGCGACCGCCGAGGTGGTCACCCAGGAACGCCAGGTGCTACACAATATCCTCGATCTCGGAGAAATCTCGGTCGAGGAAGTGATGCGGCCGCGAGGCACCTGGGTCACGCTGCCGCTGCCAATCCACCTCGACGACCTCGACTCTCGTGCCCTCGAGACCGGGTTCGTGGTCGTGGGAGGCGACCGGGAGATCGTCGAATCGATCATCCCGCTGGATCACCGTGTCTCGCTCCCCACCAGGCACCTCGAACGACTCGCCGAGGAGGTGATCCCGGTGCCGTGGTGTGCCCGGCTGGCGCCGGTGCTCCAGCGGATGCGCGACACCTTCTCGGGCGCCGCCTGCGTGGTCAACGAGTACGGAGAAGCCGTCGGCATCATCACGCACGACGACATCCTCGATACCATCCTCTCGCCGGAGCCCAGTCGAGCCCGCCGACTGCTGCGGCGCGAACCGGTCGAAGAGATCGGGGAGGGCCGGTTCGAAGTCGAGGCTCTGACCACGCTGAGGTACCTCTCGAGACGACTCGAACTCGACTTCGAACCCGATCCCGAAGACCAGATCACCGTCAGCGGGCTGCTGCAGGAACAGCTCGAGAGGGTGCCGGTGGTGGGTGACGAGTGCCATTGGCAGGGACACCGCATCCGGGTGATCGAAGCCTCCGGACGCGGACCGGTCAAGGTGCTCATCGCCCACGAGGACGATCCGCTTGATGACCTTCCCGACGACCTTCCCGACGACCTCCCTGACGACCACCCCGACGACCACCCCGACGACCACCCCGATCAAGCCGCGGGAGATTCCGACTGATGACAGTTGCTGCCGCGCTGGCGGTCTTCGCACTGGGACTGTGGCTCTCGGCCTTCTTCAGCGGGGCCGAGACCGGGTTCTACCGGATCAGCTTCGTGCGTCTGAGCATCGATGCCCACGCGGGCGACCGATCGGCCCAGCGAGTGCTGTGGTTCGCTCGACACCCCGCGGCCTTCGTCGCCACCACGCTGGTCGGCAACAACGTCGCGAACTTCCTCGCCGCTCAGGGAGTCGCAATGGCCGTGGTCGCCATCGTCACCGCACCGGGAGTCCTCTGGGAAATCGGAGGCACCCTGGCCATCGCACCGGTCGTGTTCATCTTCGGTGAACTGATGCCGAAAAACCTCTATTTCCGTTCCCCCCAGAAACGTTTGCTCCGCAACGCGCCTCTGTTCGGAGCCTTCTTCTGCCTCTTCGCACCGCTGAGCGCCCCCCTGATCCTGCTCACCAGTTGGCTCGGCCGATTCGGAACCACCGATCAGCACGCCACGCCGCTGGTCTTGGGCCGCAAGAGACTCGAGCAGGTGCTCGAGGAAGGACACGAGCAGGGACTGCTGGCCGACGTCCAGAACCGACTCGTCGGTGGACTGCTCAATTCCGGCCGGGCACCGGTCGAATCCAGCTTCGTGCCCCGCCACCGAATCCCCGGCCTGCCCCAGTCCGCCTCCCGAGAACAACTGCTCGATCACGCTCGACACTATGGGCTGACCGAGGTGGCCGTGCACCCCGACGGCGAACCGGGAGCGTGGTTCGCGTGCGTTCGAGTCCTCGACCTGGCTGTCGGTGATCAGGACATGCAGGAACTGCTGATCCCCCTGCCACGCATCGAACCCGGTACCAGCCGACTCGATGCACTGATGACACTCAACGAACTCGCCGCACCCCTGGGTGCCGTCGTCCAGGACGACCTCACACTGGGACTCGTCAGCCGAAGACGACTTGCCGAACAACTCTTCCGACGGCAGGCACCGGCATGACCGATCTGCCTGATCTGCCTGATCTGCCTGATCTGCCTGATCTGCAACGCAACTGCCCACAGGGTCACCACGTCCCCGATCCGCTTCAAGAATGCCCCGTCTGCGGAGAAACGGTCGTGGAGATCGAGGACCAACAGGCTCCGGGACGTAGCCTCTGGGACCTGATGGGGCACAGCGATCCGCCGACACAGACCGACTCCGAGCTGCCCGCCCCGCTCGATCCAGCACGGCCGACAGACGACCAAGAGACCGGTGACGAGGCGAGTGACTCCGGCACAGAGACGGCTGAAGAAGTCGAACGGCCCAAGGGTCTCTGGGGCGTCATGCAGCGGGATGACGCCGGGCCGGTGGATGAGGCTGAGCCACCGCCGCCCGAGATGCCCGAGATGCCCGAGATGCCCGAGATGCCCGAGATGCCCGAGATGCCCGAGTTGCCCGGGATGCCCGAAGTGGAACCGATGGAGCTGGACGAGGCGACCGAATCGGACATCCCCGAAGAGGACGAAGAGGACGAGGAGGGCGACTGGGACGAGGACGAGCCGGCCGAGTCGGTTCGGGCGTCATCGAAATCGTGCGGCATCAGCCTGGCGGCCGGGATCATCGCCACGCTGTTGGCCGGCCTGGGACTGGTGCCGCCTGTGATCTGGACCAGCCTGCCGGCTCTGTTGGCCGGGTTGATGGCCGTCTACACCGGGCTGGTCGGGATCGGCGAAACGGGGTCGAAGGGACTCAGGGGCCGGGGCAAAGCGACGGTCGGCATCGCCCTGGGCACACTCGGCATGTTTCTCCCCCGCATGCTCCAAATGCTGCTCTAGCCTCGCCGGGCCGGGCCGAGGATCGATGCCGATCCTGGCAACGGCACGCTGCGAACGGGCTTGACCCGCTCGGCCGGATTCCACTACAAGCTCGCCTCACTCGACGTCGCCGGTAACCACTCTCGCCCCGACGTTCTCACTCAGAACTCTCCCGTCAAAACCTCATCGCGTGGTAGGACTGTGCCCATGTCTGTCAATTTGAGCCCCATTGTCTGCGCCGTCGCATCGCTGTTGGCCCTCCTCGGCGGTGACGCTCATGCCCAGTTCCTGCCCGGAGCCGGGGCCTGCTACTCCATCCGACCCGTCACTCAGACCTACTACCAGTCGATCCCGGTCACCGAGTACCGCCAGGTCACCGGGACCGTGCAGCGGCCGGTGATCGAAACCAAGTACGTCGATCAGCAGGTGACCGAGTACCGGCCGGTGACTGAGGTCAAGACGGTGCAGGTGCCGACGGTCCATTACCAGACGGTGACCAACTACCAGACCGTCCAGCAGCCGACCGGGCACTGGGCCACCCGCTTCCACCAGGTGCCTCGCATCACGCCCTGCCAGTACGACAACCGCCCCGATCTCTTCGGGCTGATCAACCGCACCTCGTTTGCGATCCGGCAAGCCTTCACTCCCTCGGTGATCGCCAGCCGAGAGTACATGGGCAGCATGATCACTCACCAGGTCCCCGTCACCCAGACGGTCGCCGTCCCGGGCACTCGCCAGGTCTCCTACAACGTCACCCGCATGGTCGCTTACACTTCGACCCGCAAGGTGGCCGTCAACTCGGTCCGCTACGTCACTCAACAGGTGGCGATGCTGCAGCCGGTGACTGTGATGCGGAGCATCCCGGTCGGCACCCGTACCGTCTTCTCATACTCACCCTACGCGACCGCGGTCACTTCTACGGTACTGCTGCCCGGCCCCGTCTCGGCCACCACAACCCGCTCGGCCCGCACACCCCGTCGCTTCGACGCGGGCGAGGCCAACCCGAGCCGCTCGGCCTCAGGCGACAACCGCACGTCGCTGAACCGGCCCGCCTCAGGTCGGCCACTTCCCACCGCCGCCGTGATGAACGGCTGGCGAACTCGTACGGCTGCCGGACCCCGGCTGGTCGTCATCCGCTAAGGGCTTTGGTGCCGCTGTGCAGGCACCGACGCCGATGGAACGCGCCGCCGGAGGTGAATCCACCAACCCGACCGGCGTGAAACCCTCGCGAGGGTTGCACTTCCCCCCCCGCGGCACCGGCTTCATGCCGGTGCCCTTTTTTTGCGCCGGGGACAGGCACCTGCCGCCTGCGGTGACCAGAGCCAGTCCCTATTTCTTCTGCAAGCGGGCCCACTGGTCCCGCATCGTCACCGTGCGGTTGAAGATCAAGCGCTGCGGTGCACTCTCGGGGTCGACACAGAAATAACCCAGCCGCTCGAACTGGTACCGCTCTCCCGAGGTCGCCTCGCCCAAAGACCTCTCGAGAAAACATTCGCCCAGGGTCTCCAGAGCGTTGGGGTTGAGGTGCCTGGTCCAGTCCTCGTCCCGGGCGATCACCGACGGATCGGGTTCGCTGAAGAGGTGATCGTAGAGCCGTACCTCGGCCGAGACGGCGTGCTCGGCCGAAACCCAGTGGATCGTCGACTTCACCTTCCGCCCATCCGGAGCCGATCCGCCTCGCGTGGCGGGATCGTAGCTGCAGCGCAACTCGATCACCTCGCCCGACTCGTCGGTCACAGCCTCCTGGCAGGTCACGAAAAAGGCATAGCGGAAACGGACCTCACGGCCCGGGGCCAGGCGATAGAACTTTTTCGGAGGATCGAGCATGAAGTCGTCTCGCTCGATGTACAGCTCACGCGTAAACGGCACGCTGCGGGTCCCCGCCGACTCGTCCTGGGGGTTGTTGATCGCCTCCAACTCCTCGACCTCGCCCTCGGGAAAATTCTCGATCACCACCTTCAACGGCCGCAGCACGGCCATCCGCCGCACAGAGGTCCTGTTCAACTCATCTCGCAGACAATGCTCCAGCAACGCGATCTCGGTCACGCCGTCGAACTTGGTCACGCCGATCCGTTCGCAAAAGGCCCGGATCGCACCGGGCGTGTATCCCCTCCGCCTCAGGCCCCGGATCGTCGGCATCCGCGGGTCGTCCCAGCCGGCGACCACCCCGTCGGTGACCATCTGCAGCAAGCGACGCTTGCTCAACACCGTGTGAGTCAGGTTCAGCCGAGCGAACTCGGTCTGCTCGGGAGCGTAGATCCCCAGCTGCTCGATGTACCAGTCGTAGAGCCGGCGGTTGTTTTCGAATTCGAGAGTACAGATCGAGTGAGTCACGTTCTCGATCGAATCCGACTGGCCGTGAGTGAAGTCGTACAGCGGGTACAGGCACCACTCGTCTCCCTGCCGGTAATGGTGAGCGTGCCGGATCCGGTACATGATCGGGTCGCGCATGATCAGGTGCGGCGAGGCCATGTCGATCTTCGCCCGCAGCACGTGCTCGCCG
>CAUZEQ010000184.1:0-10061 GCA_963578885.1 Planctomycetota bacterium | reverse complement strand
TCCCGGCGGCCTAGAAGACATCCAGCTTGAAGTGGTTGCCTCGGTGATACGGCCGCTTCATCTGGTGGAAGTTGTGCCAGCCATCCTGCATCACCGGGATCCGCCAGGTCGGCGAGTATCGGTAATACAGGTGATTGAAGCTGCCCTGGGGCCGCTGGAAGTTGTGGGGGTAGTAGACATACGGGTAATAGTAGAACCGCTTCCAATCGGTCGGCTGCCCACGGCCGGCGGCTTCGGCTGGCGCGGAACTCAGCGACGTGGCCAGTGCCACGACGGTGGCAACCAGGACGGCGGTCAGGATTGATCCTCGAAGCATTGCTTCACTCTCCAAACGATGCAGGTGCGCACACCTCACGCGGGCGTTCCCCTGATCTATCGACAGCCAGAAGACCGATACAACAGGAAACTTCGCTACAATCGGCGAAACCGGAACGGCTGCTGAGGCTGATTGAGACGAACTGATGAGCCAGCCCCTTCTCCGAAACCGCGAGCCCGAGACCGGCTCTCCCTTTGCCGGGACTGCTCGCGAACTGGGTTTCGCGGTCCTGCTCTCGCTGCTGGTGGTGGCCTCAACCCCGGCAGCCGACAAGAAACCGGCACCGCCGAAAACGCCCACCCCACCGACTCCGATCTCCGTCACCGACGTGAAGCCTCATGTCCAGTGGCTGGCCGATCCCGCGCGTCGCGGCCGTTCGGGAGCATCGGCTCGTGAATCGGCCAACTACCTGCGGGATCACTTCCGCCGCCTGAAACTGCAACCGCTCTTCGGCAAGAGCTACTTTCAGGCTCTGCCCGGTCGCAAGGACGAGAAGAAACAGGCTCGCACGATCGGTCAAAACGTCGGTGCCTTTCTACCGGGTCTGCCGGGCTGCAAGTCCGACGAGATCGTCATTCTCAGTGCCCACTACGATCACCTGGGCGTCCGCAAGGACACGGTGTATCCCGGAGCCGACGACAACGCCAGTGGTGTGGCGTTGATGCTTGAGATTGCTCGCCAGTTGGCCAACCGCAAGACGCCTCCCCAACGCACCATCGCCTTCATCGGCTTCGATCTCGAGGAACGCCTGCTGTGGGGGTCTCGCTGGTTTGCCGCCAACCCGCCCTGGCCACTCGAGCGGGTCAAGCTGTTCATCACCGCCGACATGGTCAGTCGATCGCTGGGCAACCTGCCATTGCCGACGGTCTTCTGCCTGGGCAGCGAACACGCCCCTCAGCTCCGAACCGTGCTCGATCGGGTCGGTTCGCCCAAGGGCCTTGAGGTGGCTCGGATGGGAGTCGACCTGATCGGCACCCGCAGCGACTACGGCCCGTTCCGAGACCGCAAGGTCCCCTTCCTGTTCTTCTCGACCGGCGAACACCCCGACTACCACTCGCCAAGGGACACTCCCGAGAGAGTCGACTATCCCAAGCTGGCCCGAGTCTCCAACCTCGTACTCGCCGTGTTGACCGAGGTGGCCGACGGGCGGGCCGATCCCGTGTGGACCGACACGGTCGTGCTCGGCCTCGACGAGCCCCGTGCGCTCTACCGGATCACGTCGTTGCTGATGGAAGAGGAGCGGCTGAAGGAGCTGACCGATCTGCAGAAACTGCTGGTCAGCACCACGCGGAACAAGTGCCGCCAGATCCTGGATGCCGGCAAGATCACCGCCGACGACCGCAAGTGGTTAGTCCGAGCCAGCGGACTGCTGCTGTTCTCCGTCTTCTGAGAACTCCCGGTCGCTGCGCCGGGAGAAGCGATCCAGCACCAGCACCACCACCAGGCCGGTGGTCATCAGCAGCACCAGGCTCATGGTCGTGCCCAGCTCCTGGCCCTCGCCGCCCTCACCGCCCAGGGGCCAGAGCACGCGGAGCGAGCCGCACATTGCGCCGCAGAGCACCGCCAGGGTCGCCTCGCGGGTTCGCGACAGCAACACCTTCAGCAGCTTGCTGAAGGTGATCAGCCCGAACAGGCAACCGCAGGCAAACACGGCCAGGGTGAACAGAGATTCGGTCGTCGCACGGCCCTGCACCAGGTCCGACAGCAAGCCGATGATGGTGTCGTAACGGCCCATCATCTTCAACAGAAACGCACCGCTGACGCCCGGCAGGATCATGGCGCAGATCGCAATCGAACCGATGGCAAACAGCGTCATCGGATCGCCCGATGGCTCCAGCGAATCCGTAGGAAACCCGACCACCACGAACGCCGACACCATGGCCACCGCCATCAACGCCACTCGAAGCTTCGTCCAACCTCCGATCCCACGCACGACCACCAGGCACGAACCGGCAACCAGTCCGAAGAATATCGCGTTGATCTGCGACGGATAATCCCTCAACAACACCCTCATCAGCGACGCCAACACCAGGATTCCGCTCACGATTCCCAGGGCCAGAGGCAGCAGGAACCCCAACTCGATCCACCCGGCCGCCTCGCGCCAACGACCTCGAACCACCAACATCACCAGCGTGGTGTCAATGCGGCTGATGGCGGTGACCAGCCGATCGTAGATCCTCAGCACCATCGCCACCGTGCCGCCGGAAACGCCGGGGATCGTGTCGGCCAGGCCCATCAGCAGGCCGCTGGCAAACCAACGCACGACGGCCCGGAGACGCTCGGAATCCTCACGGATTTCGCCGCCGGCCGGATCAGGTTCGGGGTCACCCATCGGGTTCATCGACGGTCCCGGGACAGTCTCGACGGGCTTGCCCGAGACAGGGCGGTGCCCGAGAATAGATCGTCGGCGCACGGCCGAAGCGGGCGTGCATGGTAGTGATCGCGCTGCAAGGCGCGAAGAGGAGCGCGAGGGAGGAACTGGCCATCAAGGGTCCCGGCATCAGGCTCGACCTCGACGTCAGACGCGTCTGGCGCTGTCCCACCTGTCAGCGCGTCCTCAAGACGGCCGGGCATATCACCAGCCGACGCTGCCCCATCGATGGAGCCTTCATGCAACTCGATGACAGTGTTCAGAGGGCCGCACGACGGTTCAGCTTCCCGCCGATTACCATCGACGAAGACCAAGCACACCCCGATCAAACCGTTTCCACTCAACCGGCCCACGACGACGACGATCACCCCCGCAAGCAGTCTCGGAAACAAAAACGCCGGCAACAACGACAGAAACCCGACACCGCAGAAGACACCGCAGAAGACACCGCAGAAGATACCGCAGAAGACACCGCAGAAGACACCGCAGAAGACACCGAACTCGACTCCAGCGCCGATGTCGACACGTCGGCGACCGAGACCGAAGAACCGGCCGAAGCTGAGGCCGAAACGGAATCCGAAACCGAGGCAGAGGCTGGAACCGAAACCGGGACGGACACCGCGACCGCAGACGATCCGAAATCGGATACCGCAGCGGATGCGGAAGCCGCGTCGAGAGGGTCGGCGGACCAGTGACGTGAGCCAGACTCGGGCGGGCAGGGGATTGGCATTCGAGGCAGCGGACATCGAGATCCGTGGAGCCCGCGAACACAATCTCCGCAACGTCAACCTCACGCTGCCACGCAACCAGCTGATCGTGATGACCGGCGTCAGCGGGTCGGGCAAGAGTTCCCTGGCCTTCGATACGCTCTACGCCGAGGGCCAGAGGCGGTATGTCGAGAGTCTCTCGAGCTACGCCCGCCAGTTCCTCGGTCAACTCCCCAAGCCGGACGTCGATCGAGTCAGCGGGCTGTCTCCGTCGATCTCGATCCAGCAGAAATCGGCCGGGCGGAATCCTCGGAGTACCGTGGGGACGATCACCGAGATCCACGACTACCTCCGCGTGCTGTTCGCCCGGGTCGGCCGGCCGGGATGTGCCAGCTGCGGACGCGAAATCAAGGCTCAGACGTCCGAGCAGATCATCGAGTCGATCGGGAGGCTAGAGGCCGGGACCCGCTTCAGCGTGCTGGCCCCGCTGATTCAACAGCAGAAGGGCGAGTACCGCGACCTGTTCGTCGACCTGCTGAAGCAGGGTTTCGTCCGGGCGCGAGTCGATGGCGAAATCGTCTCGTTGACCGAAAACCTCGGACTCGACCGACAGATGCGACACACGATCGAGGTGGTCGTCGATCGGCTCTCGGGCGGTCGGGGCGGACGGGGGAGGTTGGCCGAGGCGGTCGAGTTGGCCTTGCGGCTGGGAGCAGGCACGCTGCTGGTGGCAACGGCCGACGAGGACCCACACCTCCCCGGCCAAAAACCCTCCGATGCCAACTCAACCCACGACACACTCTACAGCTCACTCTACGCCTGCTCACGCTGCGGGATCAGCTACGAACCCCCCACCCCTCAGCTCTTCAGCTTCAACAGTCCACTGGGAATGTGCCTGGACTGCAACGGGCTGGGCCGGCGACACGAGTTCCTGCCCGATGAGCTGGTGACCGAACCCGAGAAGTCGCTGTGGCAGGGGGCGATCAAGTTGCTGGGAGCCGTCGGCAAGATCGGTCGCTGGCGACGTCATCTCCTGCAGGGAGCCGCAGCCGCCATCGAAACCGACCTCGGACTCGAAACCGACTCGGTGCTCAAGACGCCCTGGAAGGACCTGTGCGAAGAGGCTCAGACGCTGATCCTCCACGGGACCGGTGATCGCCACATCACCTACGCCTGGCGGTACCGCGGCGGTGTCTGGAAGCACGGCGGGACGTTTGCCGGAGTGATCTCCAGGCTGCTCGAGGGGTACCACAAGACGAAGAACCCGATGCTGCGACGGATGCTCGAGAAGGCGATGCGGTTCGCCGACTGCTCGGCCTGCCACGGATCGCGGCTGAACCCCCAGGCCCAGGCCGTCACCATCACCTCCGCCGACCGGCGTTTCGGCCGAAGTGCCTCGCGACGTCGACGCAGCCTGCCGCAGGTCTGTGCGCTGTCGATCGGTGAAGCAGTGGCGTTCTTCGAGGAGATCGAGCTCGACGAGACGCGACAGTTGATCGCCGCGGAGGTGCTCAAGGAGATCCGGGCTCGGCTCGGCTTCCTGCTCCGCTGTGGACTCGACTACCTCGCACTCGACCGATCCGCACCCACGCTCTCCGGCGGAGAAACCCAGCGGATCCGGCTGGCGGGCCAGATCGGCAGCGGCCTGGTCGGAGTCGTCTACGTGCTCGATGAACCCTCGATCGGTCTCCACCCCCGCGACAACCACCTGCTGCTGGAAAGCCTCTGCGACCTCCGCGACCAGGGCAACACCGTGATCGTGGTCGAGCACGACGAGGAGACCATGCGGGCGGCCGATCACATCGTTGACTTCGGACCCGGACCGGGAATCCGCGGCGGACGCGTTGTCGCCGAAGGGACCGTGCAACAGATCGAGCAGAACGCGCAGAGCGTGACGGGACGGTATCTCAGTGGTGTCGACTCGATCCCCGTCCCCCGAAAGCGACGTGAGCTCACGACCAAACGACTGACCATCCACGCCGCTCGCCACAACAACCTCCGAGGCATCACCGTCCCGATCCCGCTGGGTGCCTTCGTCTGCGTGACCGGGGTCAGTGGCTCGGGCAAGAGCTCCCTGGCCGACGACATCCTCTGGCAGGTGCTCAACCGTGAACTCAATTCGGGCCAGGGCGAGCCGGGTCGACATCGCGAAGTGACCGGACTGGAACACCTCGACCGGGCCATCAACATCAACCAGGCCCCCATCGGCCGCACCCCCCGCTCGAACCCCGCCACCTACGTCAAGCTGCTCGACGCGGTGCGCGAACTGTACAGCAAGTTGCCCGAGGCGAGGGCTCGAGGCTACAAGCCGGGTCGATTCAGCTTCAACGTCGAGGCGGGTCGGTGCGAAGCATGCGAGGGCTACGGAGCGAACCGACTGGAAATGGACTTCCTGGCCGATATCTGGGTCACCTGCCCGGTCTGCGAGGGCCGGAGATTCCACCACGAGACTCTGGAGGTGAAGTTCCGCAGGAAGAACATCGCCGAGGTGCTCGAGATGGACATCCAGGAGGCTCTCGAACACTTCCGCAACCACCCGAGAATCTCACGACTGCTCGGCACACTCTGCGACGTCGGCCTCGAATACCTCAAGCTCGGACAACCCTCACCGACACTCTCCGGCGGCGAAGCCCAGCGGATCAAGCTGGCTCGCGAACTCGGAAAACGCGCAACCGGCAACACCATCTACCTGCTCGACGAGCCGACCACCGGGCTGCACTTTGCCGACATCAGCAAGTTGCTGGACGTGCTTCACGGATTCGTCGATACCGGCAACACCGTGCTGGTCATCGAACACAACCTCGAAGTCGTCAAGACCGCCGACTGGGTGATCGACCTGGGTCCCGAGGGCGGAGCCGGGGGTGGGCGGGTGGTGGTGGCCGGAACACCCGAGACGATTGCCGCGTGCCCCGAATCCCACACCGGAAAAGCACTCGCCCCGCTGCTGCGTACCGCTGAGATTCCCTCGAAGGGGAAGCGGCGTCCGAAGCGGACCGGTTCGGCGAAACCGCTGCCGAAGGCGGCAAAGCGCAAGCGGCGAAACGTCTCGACGGAGATCGTGGTGCGGGGGGCGGCCCAGCACAACCTCAAGCACGTCAATCTCAAGCTGGCCCGTAACCAGTTCCATGTCTTCTGCGGACCCAGCGGCAGTGGCAAGTCGTCGCTCGCCATGGACACGCTCTACGCCGAAGGCCAACGCCGCTACGTCGAAAGCCTCTCGGCCTACGCCCGCCAGTTCCTCGGGCAGATGCCCAAGCCGCGAGTCGAACAGGTCCAGGGACTCTCGCCGGCCATCGCCATCGAACAGAAGAATACCGGGACCACTCCCCGCTCGACCGTCGGCACGGTGACCGAGATCTACGACTACCTGCGGGTGCTGTTCACCCGGTTGGGCACCCGCTTCTGTCCGGATTGCGAGATCCCCATCAGCCGGCAGACGACCGACGAGGTGATTGCCCGGGTCCGCGACCTGCCCGCCGGAGTGCGGGCTCTGATCCTGGCTCCCCAGGAAGTCAAGGTCGGGCAGGACTATGACAACCTGTGGCGGACGCTGGGGGAGGACGGGTTCCGGAGAGTCCGCATCGACGGGACCACCTGCCGGATTGAAGATGTGCCGGAGATCGACCGGAGGAGACGGCACACCGTCGAGGTGGTCATCGACCGCATCACGCCGGGCAAGACATCGCGAACCCGCGTGGCCGATGGTGTCGAACTGGCACTGGGTCTGGGCCGGGGGGAGATGAGGATTGCGACCGAGGATTCCGGGCGCGACGAAACCGAGTGGGTGGTCGAACCGTTCAGCCTGCACGCGGCGTGCGAGGAGTGTGGTCGGAGTTTCGAGGAGCTGAGCCCCAACCACTTCTCGTTCAACAGCTCGCTGGGCTGGTGCACCGGGTGCGAGGGCCTGGGGACCGAGCAGGGCACCAACCTCAAAGCACTCATCGCCGACGACTCGAAGAGCCTGGCCGAGGGTGCGATCGCCGCCTGGCCCGACCCGGCCGCCGTGCCGCTGTTCGCCGCGGTCCTCGATGCCATGCACCGCGAGTTCCGGCTCCCCACCGATGTCCCCTTCGCACGACTGCCATCGGCCTCTCGACGACTCGTGCTCTATGGAAGCGGTGACCGCCGTTTCACCGTCAAGTTGCCCGCAGCCGGAACCGCCACGATGCAGTACAAGGGACTGTATCCGGCCATCGATGAGGCATCTCGCGTCTCGCGGACCTACCGCACACGGCTGCTCGATTTGGTCGGCGAGGTTGACTGCACCGCCTGCGGCGGCAACCGACTCAGACCCGACGTGGCCGCCGTCAGGCTCGCGGGTCACACCATCGGATCACTCGGTGCCTTGCCGCTCGATCAGGCACTCCGGGTGCTGCGCAAAATGAGACTCGGTCGCGACCAGAAGAAGATCGCCGGAGACCTGCTGGGCGAAGCGACCAGTCGGCTGAAGTTCCTGGTCGACCTGGGGCTCGACTACCTCTCGCTGGATCGCCCCTTCCCGACACTCTCAGGTGGCGAGAGTCAGCGGATTCGCTTGGCCGGGCAGGTGGGACGTGCCCTGACCGGAGTGCTCTATGTTCTCGATGAACCCACCATCGGCCTGCACCCCCGTGACAACGATCGCCTGCTGGGTGCACTCCGTCGGCTCCGCGACCTCGGCAATACACTGGTGGTGGTGGAACACGACCGCGAGGTGCTTGAAGCGGCCGATCGACTAGTCGATTTCGGCCCGGCAGCCGGTCGCAACGGAGGCCGCGTGGTCGCCGAGGGGACGCCCGATGAACTGGCCACCAACAACCGGTCCCTGACCGGCAAGTTCCTCTCGAACAGACGCTCGATCGCCATCCCGTCGACTCGCAGAATGCCCCCGGCCCAGTCGACCGATTCGACCGAAACGGATCCACCTGGAGGCGGCTGGCTGGAGCTCGACGGAGCACGACAGAACAACCTCGACAACGTGCAACTTCGGATTCCGCTCGGCACGCTGACCTGCATCACCGGAGTCAGCGGTTCGGGCAAGAGTTCACTGATCGAAGATACTCTCGCCCGTGCCGTCGCCCGGCAGCTGCACCGAAGCGGTGAGCCGCCGGGACCCTTCGATGCCCTGCGGGGCGTCGAACACCTCAACAAGGTGGTCGTCGTCGACCAGCACCCCCTGGGCAGCACGCCCAAGTCGAACCCGGGAACCTACACCGGTGTCTTCGACGAGATCCGCGAGTTGTTCACCCGGTTGCCCGAGGCCAAGGTCCGCGGCTACCGACCCGGTCGCTTCAGCTTCAACCGAGCCGGTGGCCGGTGCGAGGCGTGCGAGGGGAACGGGCAGAAGTGTATCGAGATGCACTTCCTGCCGGACGTGTGGGTCGAGTGCGATGAGTGTCGGGGCCGCAGGTACAACACCGAGACGCTGGGGGTGACCTACCACGGGCACACGATCTCGGATGTGCTCGACATGCCGATCGCCGATGCGCACAAGCTGTTCGAGAACATCCCGCGGATCCGGGCACCGCTGGCCACACTCTGTGCCATCGGACTCGACTACCTCACGCTCGGACAACCCGCACCGACGCTCTCCGGTGGCGAGGCCCAACGGGTCAAGCTCGCCGCCGAGCTGGCTCGACCCCAGACCGGCCGCACACTCTACCTGCTCGACGAACCGACCACCGGCCTGCACTTCGACGACGTCGAAAAGCTGCTGAAGGTGCTCGAGAGCCTGGTCGAGGTGGGCAACACGGTGGTCGTGATCGAACACAACCTCGACGTGATCAAGACGGCCGACTGGATTGTCGACCTGGGTCCCGAGGCCGGAGCCGGGGGGGGACGGGTTGTGGCGGCGGGTACACCCGAAGACGTGGTCGAGCAGGCCAAGGCGGCCAAGCGGAAGAAGGGCAAGGCCGCGAGGTCCTGGACCGGCGAATTGCTGGCTCCGGTGCTGCGGTCGGGAACCAGGAAGAGTCGAGACGTGTTCGACGTGAAGGCTGTCGCCAAAAAACGTGAAGGAGATCTCGACTTCTGGAAGATCGGCCGCGAGACACTGATGCCCTGGCAACGCGACGGACGACTGTGGCACGCCAAAGACCGCATCGCTCACAACGGACAACCCGCACGCTGGGACGGCGCAGTGCTCGAAACCATTCTCGATCAACTCGAGAACTCCCGGGACCTGCAACCCCCCGACTTCAACCACCGCAGCGTCGTCGAAGTCAACGGGCCGGTGAAGAAGGCGGGGTGGTTCTTCCACGCGTTGACCGGAGCCGAATGGCTGCTGACGCTGAAGTTCCGGGTCCCACGCGATACGTTTCAGCAGCACGAACTCGCACCGGCACTGGGACTTCTGCCGCTGGACGACATCGACGAGTTGCCGATCTACGGCCGTGGCTCACGCGTCCGCGTCAAGAACATCAGGAAGCCGTGGCAGGAGGTGACCGTGCAGGTGCACTGGTTCCGCGAGATCGACACGCCCGAGTTCCAGGCATTTCTTGCCACCGCCACCGACTCATTCCTCAAACAACAGCAGACTGCAAAATAGCCTGGGGTCTGACGCCGCCCACAACTGGGTTTGCTCCAGCTGTCGCGTTTCACAGGCGGGGCCTGACCCCTTCTTCGAGTTGCAACGAGTGCTGGTTGAAAAGGGGTCAGGCCCCGCCTGCGTGCCGTTCTGGGTGGAGCG
>CAUZEQ010000183.1:0-10069 GCA_963578885.1 Planctomycetota bacterium | reverse complement strand
CGGCGTCGAAGAAGAAGGACGCCGGATTGGTCCGGATCGCCAAGTACACTTTCAAGGCACTCGACAAGGACAAGGACGGGCAGTTGAGCGCCCAGGAGTGGAGCCAGAGCAAGCGGACTCGGGAGAACTTCAACAAGAAGAAGGTGAAGATGAAGCTGCCGATCGACGAAGCCGGCTTCGTGGCCGTCTTCCCCTCTCGACGCTAGTCCGCCTGCGGCGGGCTAGCCGCCGCCTCGGCCAGCCAGTCGCCTGGCCCTCTCGAGCACGTCGGGCATCACCTCGAGCCATCCGGTCCTTTGGGCCGAGGCTGATTTGGCGGTGGCCTGCAGCAGTCGTCCGTATCGGTCGAGCAGTTCGTTGGCCGCTTTGCGGTCGCCCTGCTCGACGGACAGCACCAGCGCGGCCCGGGACCACAACGGCGCCAGGGCTCCCTGCTGAGCATCGGGCAGTTCCCCGAGCCGATCGACCAGGTCCGCGGCATCTGAAGTTCGCCCCTGTTGGAACAGCCGTCGAGCATGCTGCAGGATCGTCGATGCAGCGGGTGCGGCATCGGTCGAGGCGACCAGCGACTGGGCGTAGGCCCTCCAGGCGTCGTCCCATTGCCCGAAATCGACCGCGCGGCAGCCGGCCCGAGCGTACTCGCCGGCCGAAACCGGCCGGACCTCCTCGTCGAGCCTCTGCCGGCGGGCCCAGTTCTCCAGCCAACCCACCCGCCGTGCTCCGTTGGCCAGGAAGACCGGCCCCAGTCTCCGGAAATGCCGGCGCCGGTGCCGCCGTGTCCTCGCCGAGGCCATCTTCGCTCCGAGTTCCAACCCACCGCCTCGGCCCACCGCCTCGGCCAGCAACTCACCGATCTTCTGGTGCCCCTGCAGGGTCGGGTGGACATGATCGACGTACCAGTCCGATCCCGGCAACCCGTCGGGACTTTCCGCTTCGATTGCAGCGGCCGCGTCGATCAGCGGTGTACCGCTCGATTGGGCTACCGCACTCAACACCTGATCCAGCCGCCCGATCATCCTCAACGGGCACACGTCCAGGTCACGCGCCCTGCGGTAGGCGACCGCTGCGGGCTGGGTGTGTCCGAGTCGATCGAGTGTTCGAGCGATTCGCCAGGCGACCAGAGCGTGCTGGTTGTCGAGTTCCGCGGCCTGGCGGTAGGCGGTCAGCGCCGCCTCGAAGTTTCGATCCGAAGTGTGCCGTTCTCCCTCGTGCATCGCTGCCTGCCACGATGCACTCTCCGGGGCACTCAGCCCGTCGCGATGCTGCGGCTTGAACGGAGGGCAATCCCGCAGGTTCGAGCCCAGCCGGACCAAAAGCAGCGGCACCCGGGCCTCTTGGCAGGCGTCGATCATCGCCTGCAGAGATCGGCCGTACTGCTCGACCACCTCGTCCTGCCACGCCCGGTCCCGTTCATACGACGCGAATCCGCGTTGTTCATCGAGACGGGCTACGACATCCGAGGGCTCGTCATCAGAACCCGGCTCTTGCTCACCTCCCAGCCACCTCCGGCACAACGTCACCGTCCGCAGCGACATCGCCCCATCCTCCAGCCAGGCCATCGCCTGATTGCGGTCCTTCAATCCCTGGTAGCTGCGGTCTTCCAGGAACTCGTTGTGGCCGGTGGCGACCACCACCAGGTCGGGCTGGTACCCGAGCACCTCGGCCACGATCGGTCTGAGCCGGTAGCTGGCATAGGAGAGCCCTCCGCAGTTGATCGCCTCGATCGTGCGACCCTCGGACCGCTCGGCCAGTTCCAGCCCCATCCAGCGTGTGAATGAACTCTCGGTCGTGTAGGGACGTCCCCGCACCGTCGATCCGCCCAGGCAGAACACCCGAAAGCCGTCCTCGGGCTTTTCCACGGCGAATTCCTGCTCACCGAAGAACAGGCCTCGAGCCGTCGCGGTCCGGTAGACTCCGTCCCGCTTGTCCGCTTCGAAGAGCCGCCCCGAACGATTGAACCCCGACAGCGGATCGTCGGCCCCAGACGGGTCGGCGACGTCCAGGCCCCACAGCACAAGCTCGAGCACCACGAAAGGGACCAGCGCCAAAGAGACGGCCAGCAACCGGAACGCGCGACGACGCCTGCGACCGGTGCAGGAGGTGCCGGGCGTGGCGAGCGTGCCGACCACAGCGGGATCAGGGACCGGGGCTGGGGGTGCAGTCATCGAGAGGACAATGGGATGGGACTGTCAATCGGCCGAGGGTTGGGCTATACCGACGGCCGGGAAACGAGGGAGTCGCTCGCGGAGCCTAACATGGCACACTCGGACGGTAAAGAACCTCGGAGATCACCGCCGAGCAGCGCCGTGGTCCCGTCGAGTTCTCTGCAACGAGACCACCAGTTGGTGCGGCTGGGTGGACTGTGTCTGCTGGTGCTGCTGAGTTTCAACGCGTGGCTGACCACCCGGCAGATCGAGCAGCAATCCTCGGCCTCCCGAGAACATCTCTTCTGGGTGATCTGTCACGAGGGGGGAACTCCGGAGAGTCGCAAGGAGGCGTTCTTGGCGCTGGTGGCTGAGGGCAACTCGATCTGGACTTCCGCACGACTCGAAAAACTCAACCTCAACGGAGTCGACCTGGCCGGGACCTACCTGGCCGGGGTGATCCTGGACGGGAGCCGGATGGTCGAAGCGCAGCTGATGCGAGCCGACCTGCTCCAGGCGAGCCTCAAGACGGTCGATCTCCGCAAAGCCTCGTTCGTGGGGGCGCAGATGGAGGAGGTGCTGGCGCTCAGAGCGAAGCTGGACGAGGCCCATTTCTTCGAAGCCAATCTCCGCTCCGCCTCACTCGAACAGGTCCACGCTCACAAGGCCCAGTTCGTCGAGGCCGACCTCTCCGACAGTTACCTCTACATGGCCGACTTCACCGGTTCGAGCTTCACCGGCGCCAACCTGACCGACGCCAACCTCGAAGCGGCCATCTTCCGCAACACCGACCTCTCGCTGGCCGTGATGGATGGAACCCGGCTGGTCGACGCCGACTTCAGCGGTGCCAACTGGTGGCGAGCCCAGGGCCTGACCCAGTCGCAACTCGATGAACTCTCGGCCAAGTACGCTCCCGACGAGGACGCGTCGGCCGAGAGACGCGACGACTACCAACGTTGGCTGGGCAACCAGAAGTAGGCCGGGGACTGGCTGTACCTCTCACCTCGAAATCGGGACAGGCACCCCCCGCCTGCGGTCCTCCGCAGACGGAAGCCAGTTCCCAAAAGGCGGGGTGAGCCAGTCCCTGTGCGGTGGTGAGCCAGTCCCTAGCGCTGTTGAGGACGTGGTTGAGGACTTCGGCGATCGAGCACACGTCTCCGCCGCTCTTCTTGCCGCTGCTGCCGCCTCTGGATGCCGCCGCCGATGGCCGAGCCGAGCATCTTCAGGAAACCCTCCTCGACCCTCAGCTGGAACCGCATGCCGTTCTCTGAGGGCCGGATGTCGATCTGCAACCGGTCGCCGCCCCCGGCGAAGGCGGTTCGAGCCAGCTTGGTGAAGGGCCGCTGGGGGTCCATCTTGTCGAGCCAGCTGGACATGTTGAGCACGAACTGGAACGGAGCGCCTCGCTTCTGCTTGCCCACGGTTGCCCGCGCGGTGGCCAACTCGTCGATCGCCGCCTTGGTGGCGTCCAGCGAACTGCTGTCACCCAGTGCGAACCAGACCACGTTGGGTCCGGTGCCGATGTAGACCGACGGATCGCCACCGAAGATCCGCTGGTTCGCCGCACTCACAGCTCCGCCGCGACTCCCGATCCGATGAAACGACACGCCCTTGTGCGAGTCGACATCAAGCTCCATCTCGCCCACATCGGGGTTCAGCTTCAGCTGAGCCAGGATCGAGCGGACCGAGGCTGAGATCTTCTGGCCGTCTTCGACCTTGAGTCCCCCGTAGAGTGCCATCCGCTCCGGCGGCAGCGCCTTGAACTGGAAGAACGCATCGGCATGACTCGTCTCGGCCGTCTTGTTCAGGGCGGCAAAGAGACTCCGGACCGCCGGAGCCACGGGCTCGAGCTGAGAGATGATCTGAGGTTCGATCACGCGCAGGAACTCGGTCGTGTTGCCCTGCTCGCGGTCGTCCATCTTCCACGACAGCGAGAAACTCAGCGGCGCCTTCTCGTCGAGCAGCGGAGCGAAGTAGCTGGGCCGCGAGTCGATCTTGGCCAACGCCTTGGCCCACTTGCCGTCGGGCTTGGCCTCGAACTCAAACTCAATGATCGCGTCCTTGTTCTCTTTCGAGGCGTTGATTCCCAGGGTGATCCGGTTGCCCTCGGCCAACAGCAATTCGATGAACTCCAGAGTGTTCGATTCGTTGGCACGCCGCAGCTGGTAGGGGCCGTCGAGCTCGTCGTCACGCTGCTGCATGTTGGCATTGAACTGACCCCTCAGCACACCCAGCAGGGTCGTCTTGATCGCGTCGGGAACCGTGTCCAGTCGCAGCGTGATCGCCAGGTCGTGGCGGGCCGAGAGGCCTCCGGTGAGCTTGGCGGGGTCGAGGAACTTCTGGTCGAGGTTTTCGGCATTGCTGCTGATGAACGCGTAGCCACCCCGCAGCAGGATCTGCTGCCGGCCGCGCGGTCCAATCAACTCGTAACGGTTCTCCTCGCCATCGACCGGCTTGAGCTGGGTGTTGCCGCCGCCGATGGTCTGAGTCAGCTGGTCGATGCTCTCCACGGGCAGGTACCCGACCGGGATCGGTCGGGGTGGGAACCCCGGTGCGAGGAAGATCATCACGCCCAGGGGTTTCTTGCGGTCGACCCCCTTGAGGTTGTTGACGCTCGACAGGCTGTTGTCGATCATCTCGTTGATCTGGGGCTGGGAGGCGGTCTCGAAGAGGTACTTCACATCTCCGAGCAGGCGATCGATGCTGGCCACGTTGATGATCACCAGCGGCACGGCGGCCGACCTGTCGGTGTCATCGTCTGCATCGTCCTGGGCCACAACGGCCGAGGGTGTTGCCGTGGTGATCAGTCCGGCGATCACCATGATCAGCCAAGCCAGATTCCGCCGCCACATCTGTGAACCAAGCGTCATGATTCCTCTCGCATTCTCTTCGTGTCCGAGAGCCTGATCGGGCCGCGGCCCGCTCACACCCTCCCGCGCCGCGGCAGTTGTAGAAAATCATCCGACCGACGGCCATTCCCTGGCCCGCCGGTCGGATGGATCACCGTAATTCGCGAGATCGACTCGGTCGAACCCCGCGAAGGGCGGCCCGTCCTAGGCCACACCCTTCTTCTTGGCTCCGGGCCGCGTCGGCCGCTTGGGACGTCCGCGCTGGCCCTTTTTGCCCTGGCCACCGCGGCCGCCTCGGCTGCGAGTGGATGAGCGACGGGCGAGTTCGAACTTGGGTCCCTTGAGGGCTTCGAACTTGGTCTTCTGACCGGTGGTCAGGACTCCGGCAATCGCCTTTTCGGTCTCGGCGCGAATCGCTTCGCCCTTGGTCCGCAGATCGGCAAACCGCTTCTGGATTTCCTCGCGAGACTGCCGCTTCCGTTCGGTCTTTTTGGCACCCTTGGCACCCTTGGCACCCTTGTCACCCTTGTCACTCGACCGACGACGACCACCGAACGCTCCGCCCAGACCCGCAAACAGCGCCTGCTGCTTCTTCTGGCTGGATTCCATGGTCATCTTGATCTTGACGACCTGAGCGGCTGAAAGACCCAGGGCCTTGGCGACCTCCGGCTCGGTCAGGGCTCGGTTGCCCTTCTGCTGTAGCACGATCTGCTTGAGCCGCTTGGCCTGGGCCTCGTCGAGAATCAGGCCGTAGAGATCCGCTTCGGCTTCCTTCGACTTCTTCTCAGATGTCTTACGCAACTCGGCCAACTTCTTCTCACGGTCTTCGCGAGACAGGTCGCGGAAGTTGCCGCCGAACAGGGCACGGAAGTCGGGACGAGCCGACTGGGACAACTCGCGGATGATCCCCTGCTGCTCTTCGGAGATCTTCAACTCCTTGCGAACTTCCTCGCGGCCGATCAACTGCAACGCGCCCGGAGCACCTCCGCCCCGACCACCGCCACCAAACCCGCCGAACCCGCCACCGCCACCACGCTGCCGCTGGCCTCGCTGGCTCTTGTTGGGTTGCTCTTTCTTCTGCTGAGCCTCGGCAACCGAAGCAGCCAGCAGCGACACCGCCAGCAGGGCGGTCAGTCCTCGCAGCCAAGTAATGGATCGCAACATGTCTCGTGACTCCTGGTAGAGAGAATGCCTCAATTGAGATCAATACGACTCGCTCAGCTCGCTAAACATGGGGCCCGAAAACGCATCCAGCCAAGCAATCGTGGTTTTACCACCTATACGAAAACGCGGCAAGGAGGGACGGACCCCCCGGAGTGGGGGCTCCGGGAGGCCGCCCCGGAAGTGGTGAGTCGTCCTTGCGGATGACTCTCCCATCAGCCTAAACCCCTGAGTTCTGGCGAGGTTTCGGAGAAAACGGGTGGAAAAGCCAGAATTCCTCCCGAGCCAACTCCAGCACGCCCGGGCCAGGCTCCAGAATCGCTCACTCGCTAGGACCCGCACAACCGATACAATTTAACAATATCAACAAAATCAATAGCAATCCGGCAGCTGCCGATGAGTGGCCGGCTCCGGGAGTTCCATCCGCCGACCAGCGGCTTGCGGCCAGGCTCGGCGGGATCGAAGCGAGGATCTGGAATCGTGAAGCACCTGTCGTGTCGGAGACCTGCTCGGTTGCTGGCCGTGATGGTGGCCGCACTGGGGTTGCTTCAGACCCAGGCCGGCGGCGGGGAACTGACCGATTCGCTGATCGATTCCCTGACCGACGCCTTGCGATCAGACGACCCGACGCAAGCCTACGTGGTCCGCTCGGGGCTGGGTCACAGCATCGGTGACGGAGTGGGTTACGACAGCGGGTTCTCGAACTTCAGCAACTTCATCCCCTTGATCGAAGTAGCCGAGCAACGCCTGCTGTTTGCCGATGTCCACCTGCTGATGAATAACCGGTCCGCCGTCGGAGGCAACCTGGGCCTGGGACACCGGGTCTACGACGCCGACGCCAACCGCACATGGGGAGTCTTCGCCTGGTACGACTTCCGGGAAACCCGCGAGAACTGGTTTCACCAGATGACGATCGGCTTCGAGTCGCTCGGGGAATACCTCGACATCAGGTCCAACATCTACATCCCCGATGTGGGCGACGACCGCCTCCCCAATCCCGACCGGAACCACTTTTCCGGCAACCAGTTGATCATCGCCGACGAAGCGGCGATGACGGCCGTCGACCTGGAAGCGGGCACATCGCTGGTCACCTTCGGCGACATCGTCACTCGCAGCTACGCCGGCGGCTACTTCCTGCGTGCCACCGGCAGCCCCGACACGTGGGGATGGCGGCACAGAACCGAGTTGGAATGGACCGACCGCATGTGGGTGAATTTCGGAATCCAGGACGACGACCTGTTCGGACGCACCATCACCGTGGGCATCACAATCCACTCACTGCAGGCCGTCCCCTCCTCGCACGCCGCTCCCCCCTGGCCCCCCTTTGACAGCATGTCCCGGCCCGACACACCGTCGGACCCATCGCACGTCGCCGGCCGACTCTCCGAGCCGACTCGACGGTTTCGCAACATCATGATCCATCGCCAGGAACGAGTGGCGGCAGACCCGGCCACCGGGGCCTTGCTGTCCTTCCTGCACGTGGTCCCCGGAGGAATCGGCACCGGTTCGATCGAAGCTCCCTTCGGCACGTTCGCCGATGCGATGGCAGACTCCCGAGCCTCGGGCAGCCTCGTCTACACCCCGGAGGGTGGCAGCTTTACCGAAAACTTCACGCTGGCCAGTGGCACCGAGTTGGTTTCGAGCGCCAACCAGTACCGTGTGGCAACCCAGGGCGGCCCACGCCTGCTGCCGCGATCGGGGTTTGCCCCGGCGACGGTACTCACTGGCAACATCACCCTGAAAGACAAGACCCGCGTGGACGGGTTTGAAATCAACGGCCAGTTGACAGGTGACTTGGTCGAAGATCTCACGCTGGTCCGGAACCTGATCAGCCCCACCGTCCAGCCGGTCGGCATTTTGCTGACCAGCATCGAGAACAGCGGAAACCCGATCGTGATCTCAGAGAACACGATAACTGGTGGCAACATCGGGATTTCCGCAACCGGCCCCACGCTGGATCTCGAACTCTCGGAGAACTCGGTCCTGGACGCCGCCACCGCAGCCATCCAGATCGACGCCAACGGCGTCGCCGCCTCCGCCTGGACCGTGACCGGCAACTCGCTCTCGGGCACCAACCTCGGAATCGGCACCGAAGCGACCTTCACCAACTCGGGGCCCGGATCGGTCGAGCTGATCCTGACACGCAATTCGAGCAGCAACCGGTTGCCCGACACACTGATCAACTTCGACCTGCTCAACACCGGCGGCGGCACCTTCACGCTGCAGCCGTTTGGATCGAATACGGGCGAAGTCGATAGCTCCGACGAATCGGTCGTCATCCCGTAACCCGCGGCGTGAACACCTCGCAGCCCAACCCCGCCAGAGCCCGCGTCAGCCGCTGGTACATCGCGTCGTCGAGGCAGCTGCCGATGATCGCGCCTCCCGAGCCGGCGAACTTGGCACTGGCACCGGCCGATCGAGCCGCCTCGATCATCGATACGTGCTCCTTGGGCAATTGGCAGATCGAGGCCCGCAGGTCGTAATTGGCGTCGAGCAGCTCGTGCAACCGCCCCGAGTCGCCAGCGGCCAACGCCTCGACCCCCTCAGCCGTCAACTCCGCAAACCGACCCATCGCCTCAAGTACCTCCGGCTCACCCTGCTCGTATCGCTCCCGAAGCCGGTTGTGAAACACCTCGGTCGGCTGGCCGGCGTCGCTCGAATAGGCCACGTAGAGCCGGGGCAGCCCGGCGGGATCCAGTCGCAGGTAATCCCCGCACTCAAACCCCTCGCAACATTCGACCTTCTCGCGGCCAAAGTCCATCGCCACCATCCCGCCATAGACCTGGATCACCCGGTCCTGCAACCCCGCGGTGATCCCCAACTCGTCGGTCTCGACCGCCAACGCCAGCGAAGGCTGCACGCGTTGAGGAATCTCCACACCGTAGAACTCCATCAGCGCCCGCAGCGTGGCGACGATGATCGCGCTGGAACCGGCCAGGCCGACGGCTCGAGGAATGTTCGACGTGTAGCGGACGGCAAAGTTACGGTCGTGGAGCTTCAGGCCCCGACGAGTGCAGTACTCGACAAACGACTTGATCGTCGCCTTGACCAGCCGCACGCCGCCGTAGTAGCCGTGCAGGCGAACGTCCTCGACCAGGTCACCGACCGAAGCGAATCGGCTCTGGTCCTCCTGGCTCAACAGGATCTCCACCCGGTCCCATTCGTAGAGAATCGTCTCGGCCCAGAAATCCTCCAGCGCCAGCGAGATCGTCCGGCCGTGGTAGCCGTCCGAGGGGTTGCCCAGCAGGCCGGCCCTGGCGGTGGCTCGTTTTCGGATCAGCTGCATCAGGAGGTGCCGCCATCGAGCAGCCGACGGAGTTCGTCTCGGAGACCGTCGCCGTAGCGAGGATCGGCCAGGGCGAACTCGGTGAAGGCCCGGAAGTAGCTGCCGAAGTTGCCGATGTCGAATCGCCGCTCGTCGGGACGCAAGCGGATCCCGATCCCCCGGCCCCCGTCGGCCAACACGCTGCGGATCGCGTCGGTCAACTGGATCTCACCCCCCTTGCCCGGCTCGGTCCTCGACAACGCGTCGAAGATCCGGGGCGAGAGGACATAGCGGGCGGCGACGGCCAATCGACTCGGAGCCTCCTCGACCGAAGGCTTCTCGACCAGGTCGGCCAGCTCGAATGCCTCGCCCACTTCAGACTCGCCCTGACCCTCGACGGACGCCGGCCGGGCGATCCCGTAGCGAACCACCTCCTCCTGAGGCACCTCCTCGAAGGCCACCACCA
Organism: Planctomycetota bacterium; assembly: GCA_963578885.1. Taxonomy (GTDB): domain Bacteria; phylum Planctomycetota; class Planctomycetia; order Planctomycetales; family Planctomycetaceae; genus UBA8437. The sequence goes on along the minus strand of CAUZEQ010000183.1, from coordinate 184 downwards.
CGTCGGCAGCCTCCGACTCGAACCGCTCAACCATCCGGGCCACGATGTCCGACTGGGCGTTGACACCGATGATCGAATCGCCCAGAGCGACCACGAACGGCTGGTCACCGACCATGGGGCGAGCACACAGCACGGCATGACCCAGGCCCAACTGCCGACGCTGTCGCGTGTAAAAGTACTCCAG
>CAUZEQ010000182.1:0-10086 GCA_963578885.1 Planctomycetota bacterium | reverse complement strand
CAACTCGAAGAAGGGGTCAGGCCCCGCCTGTGAAACGCGAAAGGTGGAGCAAGCCCCGTTGTGGGCGGCGTCTGACCCCAGGGTCCGAGTTCTTCAACCCGCCGAAGGCGGGCTAGGCGACGTCACGACGAACGCTCGGCTGAGCCGCATCCAGCAACCGGTCCAGGCCCCGGCAGACCTCCCGGGCCGAAACATCCCGCAGACAGGCCATGTGGCGGTCTCCGCGAAACGGACACCGCCTGTGATAACTGCCTCCGCAGGATACGCCGGTCTCGACCAGGACATGCTGTCCCGCGGGTGGCCCCGAGCGGCGGGCCGATGTGCAGGTGAAGACGCCGACCACGCCGGTCCCCATCGCCGCGGCCAGGTGCATCGGGCCGCTGTCATTGGTCACCAGCGCGTCGACGGATTCGAGCACCGCGGCCAGCTTCTTCAAACCGGTCTGACCCGCCAGGTTCTCCACGCGACCACCCGGCGCCTGGCCCACGATCAGTTCCTTCAGCCGAGCCGTCAGGATCCGCTCCTGAGACGACCCGACCAGGACCACCGCCGCACCATGCTCGCGAATCGCATGAGCCCCCACGGCTGCGAATTGCTCAACCCCCCACCGCTTCGTCTCCCACCGCGAACCCGCATGCAACGCCACCACGTTCTCCCCCAGTTGACGCATCATCACGTCCGACCAGGCTCGCTCCGAAGACGGGATCGCAATCGTGGCGTCCGGCCTGAGATGTCCCAGCCCCAGGAACTCAGCGATCCGCCAGTAACGACGGTGCGCCGGCACCGTGGGACCGGTGTCCTCGAGCAACCCGTGGCAGGCCCAACCCGACCCTTCCCGTGCCGACTCGAGACCGATGCGGATCGAGGCACCCGTGGCACGCGTCATCAGGCCGGTCCGCAACAGACCCTGCAGGTCGAAGACCAGGTCGAAGCGACCATCGCGTAACTCGTGCAGCAAACGACGCCAGGCCGACCAGCCACCGCGACGTCGATACACCAGGCTCTCGTCCAGGTGCGGATGATCCTCGACCAGCTCGGAAAGCGAGTCGCCGATCACCCAGGAAACCCGCGCGTCGGGGAATCGCTCGGCCAGCACACCCAGCACAGGCAGCGACTGGACCACGTCGCCCAGGGCCGAGGGCTTGATCACCGCGATCCGCTGCACGTCCGTCTCGGCCAGGCGTCGGGCAATGCGGTCACAGATCATGAGACGGGCGGACGCAAGGGGCGGGACAAGCCTCGGGCAGCGGCGGATCTTACCGGCAACATCCGCGGCCCAACAAGATCAGTTCACCCTCGCCCCGCAACAGCACACGTCACAACTCAGCTTCGACCGCCACGCCGGTAATAACGACTCAGCACCCGCACCCGGAAGACCTGGTAGGCCACCACGATCCCCATCACCGCCAGCACGACCGCGAAGATGATCGGGTACTGCCAGGGAGGCTCGAAGGCCGCGGTATCAGCAAACATCTGACGACGCACACCCAGCAGGATGGCGTAGCCGACGACGCACGAGAGCGTCATGAACCAGACCAGGCGGACTCGGAAGAACAGGCCCGAGGCGGCGATCAGCAGCGGATAGCCCACCAGGATCGGGCCCGGTGGAACCGAGTTCTGGGCCAGCACCGCCGTCAGCAATGAGGCGTCGGCCGCACACCAGGCAAAGCGCACCGTCGGCTGCCACAAAGGACGACGCAGCAGCCACTGGCACACAAGTGAGACCACCACCCAGCAGCCCAGGATCGACATCACCCGCAGATGAACGCCCGGATTCTCCAGATCACCCCCGATCAGGAACCCGACCTGGTTGATCCCCGCCGAGAGGCCCAGCGCGACCAAGTGGGCCACCAGCACCGGCTGACGACGACCCCACCGCCTGAGCCGAGGGATGAACCCCGCGGGACGGGCCTTGACGTTCTCCCGTCGCAGGTAACGCTCAAGATCATCGGCCAACTCGCCGGCGGTGCCGTAACGGTTCTGAGGGTCCTTCTCGAGACACTTCAGGCAGATGTTCTCGAGTTCGCGAGACAACCAGGGTTCCAGCTTCGTGGGCGGCTCGGGATCGACCTCGAGCACGCGGACCAGTGTGTCCAACGGGTTCTTGACCCCAAACGGCGAGCGGCCTGTGATCAGCTCGTACAAGATTACACCCAGGCTGAAGATGTCGCTGCGGTGCGAGAGCTCCTCGATGTGGCCGCTGGCCTGCTCGGGCGACATGTACGCCGGTGTGCCCACGATCGCTCCGCCGCCTGTCTGCGTCGCCTCGTCACCGCTGACCAGCGCCAGCCCGAAGTCGGTCACCAGCGGACGCTGATCCTGATCCAGCAGAATGTTGGCCGGCTTGAGGTCCCGGTGCACAATCCCGTGCTCGTGCAGGTACCCCACCGCTCGGGCAATCTCCGACACCCAGCCGGCCGCCGCGTCCGGCTCAATCCGATTCCCCTCAACCGCCTTCCTCCACAGGCCCTCCGGGGAGGTCAGCAACAGGACCGAGTCGTCGGGCTGAGAGGACCTGGGACCGAGGTCATCGGACTGGGCCTGGAGATGTTCGGCGAGGCTGCCGCCGGAGACATAGTCCATGGCGATGTAGTGCTGCCCGTCGAACTCACCGACCTCGTGGACCCCCACGATGCCCGGGTGCCGCAAGCGGGCCGCGGCACGCGCCTCGCTGTAAAACCGCGCCACGTCCGCCTCGGCTCCCACTCGACGTGGTGTGATCAGCTTCAATGCCACCATGCGGTCCAGGTCCGTCTGGCGGGCCAGGTAGACCACCCCCATCGCGCCCCGGCCAATTCGCTCGGTCAACTCGTATCGACCAAACCGGGCACCCACCCGGTCCCCGGATGCTGCGGTGGCTGCGGTGGGTCCTGCCTCGCCGATCGTGGCCGCCGAAGCCTCTGTCGGCCCAGGCACCTGTGTCGCCGGCATCAAGGCGTCCAGCCGGGCCAGGCAGTCGATGTACTCGCCCAGCTCCGGGCGAGTCTCCAGCAGTTGGCTGCCGGCCGACTCGTCGTGGGCCTGCAAGGCGTCGACCAGGTGATCCAGCGCGTCGACGAGCTCCCGCTCAGGCGGCGTCTCGATCGGCTCGGGTTCCTCAGGCACTCTCGACATCCTGCAAATGCTCTTTCAGTTTCTTCAGGGCCCGCAGCCAGAGCATCTGGGCGGCCGGCCGCGAGCGGTCCATCCGCTCGGCCACCTCGTTGAAACTCAGCCGCTGCACATTCCGCAACAGGATCACCTCCTGGTAATCCTCATCCAGTCGGCTGACCGCCTCGGCCAACTGGATCTCATTTTCGTGCTGCATGACCAGCTGGCTGGGCGATTCTCCCGGATCCGAGGGATCCAGGCGGAACAGGCTCGAACCGTGCCGACGTGCCTCGATCGACACCTCCCGCTGGATCCTCCGCTTGGCCGTCCCCTTGTATCGGCGGATGTAGTCGGTGGCGTTGTTCTTGAGAATCTGTTTGAGCCACGCCAGCCACTCGCCCTCGCTCTGGCCCTGGAAGTCGCCCATCCCGCGGTAGGCCTCCAGCAGGGTCTGCTGGACGAGATCCGAGGGATCGACCTTGGCCTGCAGCCAACTCTCGATGTGCACCCGAGCCAGCAGCGAGACGTAATTGCGGCAGCGGTCAAACAACTCATCCCGGGCCTCGTCGTCTCCGTTCCGGGCTCGATCGAGCAACCCGATCAGAACCGAGCCATTGCTATCGGAGTCGGACATGGCGGCGCGGGACCAGGCAGGCCAGGATGACGGTTTCAGTCTATCCCAGCCGTCGGGCAACCCGCCACCACGCTGTTGGCTCCGCGACATTGCATTCGGCAACGACGGGGCGTTGAATGAACTGGACCAGTTGCACCCAGTGGAGAGAATTGACATGCGGACACGGCGAGACGTCTCGGCACATGTCACGGCCGTTTTCGGATTCCTGATCGGATCCGTTCTGGCAACCGGCTCGATGGCCGCGGAGGAAATCCCTTCGCCGGGGAAACAGGTCGGCTGGGCGTTTCGCAGCCAGAAGGACAAGCGGCACTCGTGCCGGTACCTGATCTTCCTGCCCAGGTCCTACACGGCCAAGGGCAAGCCGTCGCCGCTGTTGCTGTTTCTGCACGGATCCGGCGAACGCGGCAACGATCTCGAACTGGTCAAGAAACACGGCCCTCCCAAGCTGGTCGACACGCGTCCCGACTTCCCCTTTGTCGTGGTTTCACCGCAGGTCCGCCCCGGACGGCAATTCGACGCCCCCGCGCTGCTGGCACTGCTCGACCACCTGCAGGCCAGCTTCAATGTCGACAAGAAACGGACTGCGGTGACGGGGTTGAGTATGGGAGGGGCCGGGACTTGGGCAGTCGCCAACGCAGCCCCCGCAAGGTTCTCGGCGATCGTACCGATCTGCGGCACCGCCACGATCGATCCCAAGCAGTTCCTGTCACTGCCCACCTGGGTCACCGTCGGCGGCAAGGACAAGCCGAACCTGGTCGCATCGCTGCAGAAGACCGTCGCAGACCTCAGGAACCGCAAGGCCCCGATCCGCTTCACGCTCTACCCCCAACTCGGCCACAACTGCTGGGACGCCACCTACGACAACCCGCAGCTCTACACCTGGCTGCTCAAGCAGTCGACCGACAAGCGACCCCGCAAGACGAAGTGACCGCCTGCCGCCGCCCGCCCGCCGCAGCACGCTCAGGTGTTCTGCCGCTTCCGCCGACTCGCCTCCATCAACATCTCCCGCTCCCGATCGCTCAGGCTCGCCTCCCCCTCGCGGCTGATCTTGGCCAGGATCGCGTCGACCTGGTCATCGAGTCCATCGACGGGTGGCTGGTAGACGCGGACCGAGGGACGGACCGCCCGGCGACGCCAGAACTTGAAGCGGCCCGACAGGCCGGCCCAAAGCGCACTCAGGCGGCCGCCGCTGCGGTAGTAGCCGAACCCGAAGGCCGCTCCGCCCAGGTGGGCCATGTAGGCGATGTGACTTTCACCACCGAACACGCCCAGTGCCATTATCACGTTCAGGGCCACCAGGCCTACCACAAGCGCCCCCAGCTGCACCGGGATGATCATCATCAGCAGCACCTTCATCTTCGGAAAGTGCACCGCCGAGAGCACCATTATCGCCATCACGCCACCGGACGCTCCGACCATCGGCACCACGCTGCCCCCTGAGGCCAACTGCCAGGCCAGGTGACAGACTCCGCTGAAGACGACCCCCAACAGGTAAATCCACAGGAACTCCCGACGCCCGTAGATCCCCTCGATCAGCCGACCGAACATCCACAGGCAGATCATGTTGAACAGCAGGTGCAGCAACGAGGCCCGGTCGTGGCAGAACCCGTAGGTAATCACCCGCCAGGGAAACTGCCAGGCGATCGAGCCGATTTGGGAACGCAGCATCACGCCCGGCAGCGGGTCCGGATCCCCCTCGACATGCAATTCGGTCTCGACACCGACCCAGAGCTCGGGATCGGTGCGGAAGTTCTCGTTCAGATCGCTGATGTCTTCGGCGTGCAGTCGTCGGAACCGCAGGAACTCCTGCGCACCGCTCCGCACGGCCACCACGTAAGTCCCCGCAGGAACCTCGATGCCCTCGACCCCGGCCATCGGAGCGGGAACATGCAGCCTGGCCCCGTCACGAGCCACGCTGAAGGTGGCGGGCAGTTGCAGCAGATCGCCCAGGGGCTGGATCAGCCAAGTCGCCAGGAAGACGACGACGTTGATGATCACCAGTAGCTTGACGGCCGACACCGGGCCGGATGATGTTCCCCCGGAACCGCCATAGGATCCCGTCCACGACCCCGACGATTCGTCGCGAAGGTAGTCCCGATTGTCGATTCCCATGCCCGCTCCCTGGCATCTCGCTCGGTCGACCTGCCGGATCTCCCAGCCGGTCGACCGTTTCCTCGGCCTCGTGCCGAGCCACACTCCGGCGGCAACGGCGTGCTATTTCCGTGCGGTCGACACCTTACCTACCACGGTCGTGGATCCCGGCAGGCTCCGCTCCAGATCGCTGTTCTGCTTCAGCAACCGGTTGGCTCGATCGCGATTCGACTTCAGGTCACGACGCAGCACGTCGACCGTTTCGATCAACAGGTTGCGATCTTCCTCGGCCGCAGCGATGGCCCGCACCAGCCCGTCGATCATGTAATCGGGCAACTTGCCCTTGAGTCCGGCGAGGTCTTTGTTGTCACCCATCAGCTCGGAAAACCGCAGCCGCAGCTGATCGTCCGCCTTCAGGTCGACCTCACCCTTGATCTGTGCATCCAGCCCCGTGTCGTCGGACGTCTGATCACTCTGGGTCAGCAGCACTTCGAGATTGACGAAGCGGGTTTTCTGGTGAGCCGGGATCAGAGTCCGCAGCCTCCACTTTCCGCTGCCCCAGGTCGCAACCGCGTCGGCGGGCCGCACCTGCCAGGTCGGCTTCCAGACCCGGAATCCTCCTTGGGCGGCTCCTTCCTGGATGAATGTCCCGATGAACCGCACGCTGCCGTCGGCGTTCTTGAGAAACCCGTGGACCATCATCGTCTGCTGCTGGTTGGCGGCCGCAGACGCGGCCACCACCGCCGTGGTCTCCTGGTCGCGGGTCTGCAGGTACCCGTTTTGCACGTTGACCGTCACTGTCACGTCGTCCGAGTAATCGCCCCAACCCCGCTTGGCGCTGGCCAGGTCGACCTGGACGGACTCGTGCTGGAATCGCTCCTTGCGGAGCACATCGACACCGGCCTCGTAGTCGGCACGCTGTTTGGTAAGCGACCTGTGCCACGACGTGCGGATCTGGTGTGTGCGTGCCGACAGCACGATCGCCGCCGCAGCGCCGATCACCACGAATCCCACAAAGACCTTGCCCGTCCAATGCATTCCTGTTCCTCTCCAGGCCTCCTGGCGAGTCAATCTTAGGCCCGAACTTCCCGGGGGGTCAAGAAGAATGGCCGGCAGAAGGGACAGGCCCCTTCACCGCGACCGCAGCGAACACCACAATCGGCACAACTGGCCCGGCCAACCGACATATCCACCCCCTCGACTCTCGACTACAATCGGCCCCCACCCTCAGTCTCACCGCCGCCAACCAAGCGGCCACGGACTCCAGTCGCGATGACCGCCGCCCTCGTCCGCCGAGAAGACCTGGCACCCGGCGAGGTGCTCTGCGACCACTGCACCGCCCGCTGCTGCCGCTACTTCGCGCTGCCCATCGACACGCCCGTCGATCGCGATGACTACGAGAACATCCGCTGGTACATGCTCCACGGAGACATCTCGGTCTTTGTCGACGACGACAGCTGGTACCTGCTGGTCCACAACACCTGCGACCAACTCGACGACCTCGACCGCTGCAGTATCTACACGTCGCGGCCCACCATCTGCCAAACGTATTCGACGGACCACTGCGAGTACGACAGCAACGCCTGCTACGACCGGCTGTTCGAACGGCCCGAGCAGATCGACGAATACGCCGATGCGCTGCTCGGACGCCGTCGACGACGCGGACTCGGCACTCTGCCCATCCTGGGAGCGGTGCCATGAATCCCCCCCCAGCGGAGCCCAGCCCCGACGCTGCACCCGGCACTGGGCGCATCAAGCCGGCGACGCTCAAGGGGTTTCGAGACCACCTGCCCGGACCGATGCTGGCCCGTGAAGAGTTGATCGACACCGCGCGAGATGTCTACCGCAGCTACGGCTTCTCGCCGATTGATACCCCGGCACTGGAATACAGCGAGATCCTGCTGGGCAAGGGGGGCGAGGAATCCGACAAGCAGCTGTTTCGCTTCACCGACCAGGGCGGCCGAGATGTCGCCATGAGATTCGATCTGACCGTGCCGCTGGCCCGCTACGCCGCAGAGCACCTGCACGAAATCGGCACCCCCTTCAAACGCTACCACGTCGCGACCGTCTGGCGAGCCGAGAAGCCACAGAAGGGCAGGTACCGCGAATTCATCCAGTGCGACTTCGACACGATCGGTACCACCTCCAACACCGCCGACATCGAATCCCTGTTCGTGATCAACGACCTGATGGAACGGATTGGTTTTTCCGAGTTCACCATCCGGGTCAACAACCGCCGAATCCTCAACGGACTCCTCGAGACACTCGAACTTACTGAGATGGCCAACGGAGTCCTTCGTTGCCTCGACAAGCTCGGAAAGATCGGACCCGAACAGGTGGCCGCGGAGATGCAGCAGCGAGTGGGGCTCTCGAACGAACAGGCTGCCGGAGTCCTGGGACTCGCCGATTGCCAGGGCACTCCCGACGAAATCCTCGACTCGCTCGAAACACGACTCGCAGACAACGAAACCGGGTCCGACGGAATCCAGAGACTCAGAGGACTCTTCGCCGCATGCCAGCTGGCGGGGATCCCCCCACAACGAGTCCAGCTCGATCCGGCCATCGCCCGGGGACTCGATTACTACACCGGCACCATTTTCGAGACCTTTCTGGACCAGTTGCCCGGGATCGGCAGCATCTGTTCGGGAGGCCGATACGATGACCTCGCCGGGCTGTTCACCTCACAACCGCTCCCCGGAGTCGGAGCCAGCCTCGGACTCGACCGACTGCTGGCCGCGATGCAGGAACTGGGCCTGGTCCAGCACTCGGCCTCGCCCGCCGCCGTGCTGCTGGCTCACTTCGATGCCGACTACGGTGCCCAATACCTGTCCACCGCACGCCAATTGAGAGCTGCGGGGATTTCGTGCGAGGTCTACACCGACCCGCGGCCGCTGGGCAAACAACTGAAGTACGCCGACCGCAAAGGCTATCGCCTGGTGCTGATCGCCGGCGCCGATGAGTTCGAAAACGGAACCTGGCAGATCAAGGACCTCGCCAGCGGTGAACAACTCGAGGTGCCCGACGACAAACTCGTCGAAACCCTCGCCAACGCGCTCGAGACACACGACGACTGAACACGCGGCTTGCGAACCCTCCCCTGACCCGTATCATGCGGAAAGAGACCGCAGAGACCACACGGGACGGCCCGGTGACCCGGGACCACGATGAACACTTCGCAACCCCCCTGCTGGACCTCAACCGCCGCACTGATGCTGATGCTGATGCTGGTGCTGATGGCGATGCTGGTTGCAGCAACCTCCGAGGCCGATGCCCAGGCACCCGCGTCGGCCCAGAACGCAGCAGCTGAGGCCGGCGGCGACGCCGCTGGTGGTCAACCTCAGATGGTCTCGACCAGCGGAGGCACCTTCTGGAACTCGGTCGGCTACATGCTGGTGACCCTGCTCGTTTGCGGATCGCTGTACGCCGTCTGCCGCTCCAGCAACCGCACCTGATCCGTAGCGTGCTGCCAGCACAAGCCGCTGCTTGTCGGGCTACTTGTCGAGTTGGCCCGATCGGACGAAGCTGCGGAATTCGGCTTCGAACGACGACACCGCCGCACGGGGTCCGACCAGCTTCAGCAGGAACGGCCGACGACTCATCGGGATCGCCACGCCCAGCAATCGCCAGTCCTGGTGCGGACCCGGCCTGTCGCCGACCTGGCTGCGAAACGTGCCGCGCACATCCAGCCACTGCGACTTCTCACCATCGACGCTCAGCGTATCGCGACGTGGGCGGTCGCCGGAGTCGAGCTGAAACTGTCCGACCCACCGCTCGAGATTCGCTTCGATGCCGCCACCCATCGTCGTCAGCGTCAGCATCATCTCGCCCTCGTCCGAGGCAATCATGTACTTCGCCTCGTAGAATTCCGACTCGGGCTGCTCGTCCCACGCGGTGGGCACGTCGAAGCGGATTCCGGTCAGTTGCTTGGCCCGTGTCACCGGCTTGGCTCCCGCGATCTGGTCGCTGCGGGCGTCCGCTGCCCCGGCATCCTCACCCGAGGCCCGCACCGCCGGCTGGCCGGCCGAACGGACCGGCACGCTCGGGGCCGGTTCCTCGCCGCACCCGGTCAGCCCGGTCAGCCCGGTCAGCCCGATCAGCCCGATCAGCCCGATCAGCCCGCACAGCACGGTCCCCCGCAACAGCCGAGTCCCCAAGTCTTTACCGTAGCCCACTAGACCGTCTCCTCGGGCCGAGGAGTCCGCTCGCGATACTGGCGGCTGGCCTGCCGCAACTGACGCTTCTCGTCTTCGCTGAGCCCCTCGAACCCGCAC
>CAUZEQ010000181.1:0-10200 GCA_963578885.1 Planctomycetota bacterium | reverse complement strand
GGGCGGCGGTGGCCGCAGGCTGCGATGGCGTGTTTGCCGAAACTCACCCCGACCCCGATTCGGCCCTCAGCGACGGCCCCAACATGATCCCGCTGGAGGAACTGGAACAGTTCTGGAGCGGGCTGTTGCGGATCCGCGAGGCGGTGCGAGACGGCGGATGGTGATCGCGTGGTGAGTTCGGTGGTTGACAGGGTGTTTGGGGGTGAGGAGGCTGGAGACGATGGGCACTGCACAGGCCAGGTCGCGGGAGGATGAGCGGGTGCTGAGAGATCGGGCGAATAGATCACCGGTTGCGGTGGGGCGAGTGGTCCTCGTGCTGATGATCGCGTTGCTGTGCATGGGGTGTTGGGACGACGCCGAGGTGGGCTCGAGCGGCGGGACGACCGAGACGGCGGCCAAGCGGAAGCGTCGCCGCAGCGATGTGCTCAAGACCCTCATCGAGATGTCGCAGCCGCAGACCCTGCGGATTCGCACTCGGCGCGAGACCGTCGTCAGCCTGCTCAACGATTGGGTGTCGATGAGTGGTAAGGGGGCGGAGGCTGGCGATGAGGGCGATCCGGTCGACGAGGTCTACAGCGGTCGTCTCAACGAGGACCTGGTCGCCAGGATCCGTGCCAGCCGGTTTTCCAATCGCGATGTGACTCACATCCGTGACGCGTTGTGGTATGCCCGGATCAGCAAGCTGGTGGCTGCCCCGGCCCAGACCGATCTCGAACGCTCGACCCGGCTGTTCTACTACATCATGCGAAATATCGTATTGCGGTCCGACGAAGACACGCAGTTGCCGATGGCTCCGTTTGGCATCGCGATGTTCGGTGAAGGAAATGCTCGCGACCGCGCCTGGTTGTTCATCAACCTGCTGGCTCAATTGAGGATCGATGCGGTGGTCTTGCACGCAGAAGAAGCGCCGACGCGGCTGCTGGTTGGTGTTCTGCTCGATGGCAAGGTCTACCTCTACGATCCGACGCTGGGGTTGCCGTTGCCCTCCGGGCCGGCGACGACCACATTGGCTGCGATCAGTCGTCCTGCGACGCTGTCCGACGTGGCAGCTGACCCTTCGCTGCTGGCGTCGCTGGGTGTTTCGAAAGACTCACCCTACCCCTTCACCGCGGCTTCGCTGGCCGCGGCCCGCGTGTCGCTCGTCGGTGGCACCAGTTTCTGGGCACCGCGGATGAGGCGATTGCAGCTGGCTCTTGCGAGCGACAACGACGTCCTGTTGTGGCATCCTCTGGAGGCGAGTGAGATCGTTCTCGAGGGAGCCCTGGCGCGAGTGGCGAAGGTCGAGGCCGAGGGTTTTGACGAGGCGGCGATTGCGATCTGGGACTACCCCGAAGAGCGACTCGACGGAAACTCCGCCTTCACGACACAGCAACTGCAACTCTTCGTGCTGCGATCGCGGGCCTTCGAGTCGCCGATCCCGATCAAGCAGATCCTGGCCAGCCGCGGGACGCGGGAGATCCAGTTGCAGGTGGCCGAGAAAGGACAGTTCCGACACCGGATGTCGAGGAATCGCCAGCTACTGGGTGAGTGGAAGACGGCGGTGATGACGTTTCTGAAGATCCGCATGTGGCGTGACGTGCCCCCCTTGCCCAAGGAAGTCGGCTTCATCGACCGTCGCGATCAGGCGGGTTTCAAGGCACTGCTGCCAACACGTGTGCGGTTGGTGCATGAGGAAGCGGCTGACGACGCGGCGTTCTGGACGGCGGTCTGCCAGTACGAGCAGGGACACGTCGAATCGGCCGCCGACGCGCTCCGCGAATACCGCAAACGCGGCGGGCCTCATGAATGGGAATCCGGAGCCCTGTGGCTCGAGGGTCTGTGGCGGGGCGAACTGGAACAATGGGACCAGGCGGTGGCGGTACTCGAGATGATCGGCGAGACGGACCCTCACCGGGCGGGGGCCCAGGTGCTGTTGAGGAGATGGAAGCCTCTGGCGGCAGCCCAGCCCAAGCCCGATCCCCCCAAGGCCACCGAGCCGGCCGCCAAGCCGTCTGAAACCCAGTGAGGTGACGACGGCCGGGGCACTCGCTAACGTGTCGGTCTATGTCGAAGGCCCCGCTCACGTTTTTCGGGAAACACTGGTTCCTGGTCAGCCTGGTGGCGTTGGTCGGCGGCGGCCTGGCAGTGGGGCTGTCGCTTTCTCAAGAAACGGTCGACGCATTGGACAGCCAGCAGGGCGCGGGAGCGTTCCTGGCGGCCGCACCGGGCTGGATCACTCGGATCGTGCTGTTCCTGATGGCCTTCAGCCTCAACAGCGGCAAGTTGCGTGAAGCACTCAGGTTCCCGCTGCCGGTGCTGTGGGCTTCGCTGGTCAACATCGTTGCCATCCCGTTGGCCGGCTGGGGGCTGATGGGGTTGCAGGGCAACCAGAGTTTTGCGGTGGGGCTGGTGATTGCCACGAGTGTCCCGTGCACGATGGCGGCGGTGTCGGTCTGGACCCGCAAGGCGGGCGGGAACGACGCGGTGAGCCTGTTGACGACCCTGTTGACCAACTCGCTGTGCTTTGTGGTCACGCCCTTCTGGCTGAACCTGGCCACCTCAGACCTGGTGGGCAGTTCGGCGGAGCTGGGAATCGGGGCGATGACAGAGCGGTTGCTCTATGTCGTGCTGGTCCCGTCGATCCTGGGCCAGCTGGCCCGGTCGATCCCGGCGGTCGGACGGTTTGCCGTGGCGCACAAGGCTCGGATCGGGATCATCGCCCAGGGCCTGATCCTGGTGCTGGTGTTTACCGCGTCGGCGTTGAAGGCGGGGCCTCAGCTGAAGTCCGGGAGCCTGGGCCTGGGTGCGATCGCGATCGTGTGGGTCTGCTGCCTGGCGATTCACCTCGCGGCGATGCTGCTGGGGGGTCTCGGGGCCCGGCTGATGGGCTTTTCGCGTGAGGACCGGATCGCGGTACTCTTTGGCAGCAGCCAGAAGACGTTGCCGATCGGAGTCCTGCTGGCGACCGATCCGAGATTCGGGATCGCGGCGGTCTGCCCGTTTGCGGTGTTCCCAATGCTGATGTTCCACGCCACGCAACTGTTCGTCGATACGATCATCGCCGCGAGGATTGCGGCGAGGGCGGCTGCGCAGGAGCCGGGGTCGAGCGGGGCTGAGGCGGCTAAGTCGGACGAGCCGGGTTCGGGCTAGAACTTGGGGATCTTGATCCGGGAACCGACATGCTTGTAATTCGGGTCATGGAACCCCTCGTGGATCTCCATCCCGTACCCGTGGTTCAGTTCCCAGTCGGCCCGGCGGGACCAGGGGGTACCCGGATGTTCGACCTTGACCAGCTCGTACAGCTCCGTCGCCCGGTCCTGTTGCTGCTTCATTTCCGCCAGGAAACTTTCGCGCTTGGCCTTGAGTTTCAGTTGCACCTTGACCCGCTCGAACTGGGCGGCCTCGGGTGTGACCATTTTCTGCGAGCGTCCAAAGTGCCAGCGGTTGGACTTGGGGTCCTTGGTTGCCGGGAACTCGACGGCGTGTTTGTCGAGGACCAGCAGGAACTGGAACAGCCGCACTCGGTAGCCGTAGCACTGGGCGCGGATCAGGTCGAAGTTGGCCCGCCATCGCTGTGAGTTCTCACCGTCCCGCAGGGGTGCATTCTTGTCGAGGATGGTGATGGCCTGGCTGAGCAATCCCATGGCGCGGAAGGCCCGCTGACCCGCTTCGATCGCATCCCGCCGAAACTCCTCGACCTTGACCGAGTAGTGAATCCGCTTGATCTTCAGCTTGGGGTCGTGGCTGGGAATCAACGGATAGTCGTTGGGGTTGAGCCGGGCGATGATGTTGGAGATGGCGACCCGAAACGGTCGCGCGGTGACTTGCTGAGCGTACTCGCGACGTGCCAACAGCAGAGGTTCATACTCCTTCATCGCCAAAGCGGCAAACCGGCGTTTCTCATGGGCACCTGCCCCGGTCAGCTGTTCCTCTTCGCCGGGCAGGACAAAGAAGATGCCACCTGAGTGCTTGGCCAATCGCACCTGGCTGTAGGGGCCGAAGCCACTGGAGAAGACATCCCAGCGAGCGTGCATCCCGTCGTACTGCAGGCACTCGGGGAAGGCGGTTTCCGGGCCACGGTTGACCCTGACATAATGGGTCAGTCCGAAGACGGGGTCCTTCCATCTCTGGCGGGCGTAGGGATACCCAAAGACCGCTTCGCGTCCCAGGATGTAGATGGGTGCCTTGGCTTGCCTGGCTCGCTGGATGGTCTTTTCGATCTGGATGTGATCGGTGGGAGATTCGTCGCTGACGACGATCACAACCAGTTGTCGTTTCTGCTTGCGGGCAATCGGCGAGAAGGTGTCAATGACTTTATTGATCGAGTCGCACATGTTCTCATTGCCGGTCGGATCAACTTCGATCCTCAGGATGGCTCGCTGGATGGCCTTGACGTCGCCGGTGGGGGTCTTGGTCAGTACATGAATGCGATCGCCGAACCCCAGGATCGAGGTCATCAGCACCTCGCCCTTTTTCTTGATCCTTGTGTCCTGGGCCTGCTGAATCCCGAGTTCCTCGTAGACCTTGTGGAACTCCGAGGCGATTTCTCTCTGGTCGTCCTTCATCGAGTTGGACTCGTCGAACATCCAGACGGCCAACACCTTGCGTTCTCGCATCAGCCGGATCAGTTCCTGTGTGAGCCGCGAGAGTGCGGCTCCGTAGCCTTCGACCATCGCGCCGATTTCGCCGTTGACCTCGCCTACCCCGAGGTCATCGCCGAGGGACTCCTGTCCGGGCAGGGTGACGTCGGAGATATTGATCTCGAGGTCGGGGTCCTGGAGTGACTGGGAGGTCTCGATCCGGGTCTGAGCGACCTGGACCGAGCCCGATCCGCCGATGGTTGTCGAGACGACTCCGCCGGCGTTGATGTTCTGTGTCTCGGAAATCTCGGTCTGTTCGTCGAGTTCCTTGACGAAGCGTTCCTGCGTCTGTTCTTCGTTGAAGAAGGTCTCGACGACGACGTCGGGGATCGCCGGCAGCAGGTCGAATCTCAGCAGCCACAGCACGAGCAGCACGGCGACGTGGAGGAGGATCGACGTCGAGAGTGCCGAGAGGTTTCGGATTTGAGAGTGCATGTGTGCGGGATCTGGCGGCCGGTTTGAGGTCTTTTGTGGTTGAGTCAGAGTGCAGGACGAGGTCGTTTCTTGGTGCTGACCACGATGCGTTTCTTCTTGCCGGTCTTGGGGTCGGTGACAAACAGCACTCGGGTCTGGTTGTTGGCGGCTCCCCGGCTGCCCGCGGTGGTTGCTGCGCGGTGGCCTTCGACCCAGCCCCAACCCATCGGGGCGCTGAGTTCTCGTTCGGCCAACAGGGCCCACGGGGTCCCGGCGTGGTCATCGACGACGCGGTTGAGGTATTCGAGAGCCTTCTTGTGGAGCCGCTTGACTGAGCCTCCGGAGTTGATGTCGCGATTGGGGGTCAGCCGCCAGAGGTTGCTGTCTTTCTTTTCAAACGTCTTGGGCTGGCTCTTCATCTGGGCCAGTACCACGTTGTAGCCAAAGGCTCGGACTCTCATCGCGAGCACGCGGCCCATGGCGAGGTCGTAGCCGGCCTGCCAGCGGGAATCGGCCAGCTTGCCACGATCCTCCTCCCCGGCCTCGAGTTCGACCTGCAGTTCCCTGAGCCGGAAGTCGAGTTCGGCGACGGGCTTCTGGGCGTCGTTGAGCACGGTGCGGAGTACGTTGTCGTTGGGAGCGTTGAAGGAGAGTGCCAGCACCGGGATCCGCTTCTCACGGGTCAACAGCGCCGCCCGCAGCAGGCTCCGCTTGGCCGAGTTGGTCTCGACGTCCTTGAGATAGGTGCGGATCGGCCGGTAATCCGGTCGATATCCTCGCATCACCGCCTGGTTGAATTTCTGGCCCTGGCCGTTGTCGGCGATCAGGTAGATGCCCTTGGATTCTGCGCAGAGTCGATTGAGGGCGTAGGGGCCGTAACCGGAGGACATCTGGTATTTACCAAACCCCCGCGTGCCCCAGAACGGCAGGTTCAGCCGCTCCATCATCACCGTTTCCGGTCCCTGGTCGACGTCCCATTCCTGGGTGTAGCCGTCGGGGTACTTGTAGAGCACCCAGCCCTTTTCGCGACCGAAGACCGCGGCGTTGCCGATGCAGTAGACGCGGATCCCATTGACGCGGGTCAGCTGGATCACCTTTTCGAGTGCCGCGCCGTCTTCACCGTAGTCACTGCCTCGCTCGTCGGTCACGATCACGATCATCACGTTGTATCGCATCTTGCGGCGGTAGTTGAGCCACTTGCGGGTGACCTGTGTGACGGCGGTGAAGACGTTTTCGTTGGACGATTCGGCCGGCTTGATGTTGCGGATCTTGGAGACGATCTCACCGACATCGTCGACTGGCTGCTGAGTGTAGAAGTTGGTCTTGTCACTGAATCCGACGACGGCGGTCTTTAGAGGCCTGCGCTTTGTGTCGGAGTCGGCCGACTTCAGAGCGCCCAGTTGCTTGTAGATGCTCTCGAACCGATCGGCGATCGCCTTGCGGCGGGGGGCCATCGAACCGGACTCGTCGAAGAGCCAGATGACCAGTGTCTTACGGCTCTGCAGAGACCGGTCGATCTCGACGGACATCCGGTCCACGGCTCCCTCGATCCCGCCGGGGTTCTCGGTCTGGCCCTGGATGTCGATCACGTCGGCGAATTGGTTCTCAGGCGGCAGAGAAATCTCGGCCGTCTCCGGCGATTCGATCCTCAGCACTTTCTCGTCGAGCCGTTTCTGGACCTCTTCCTGGGGCGTGGTGCTGAGTCTGGTCGAGGCGGCCTGGGAGGGCGAAGCTTCGTTGAGATCACTCTGGTTGCCCATCGATTCGACGACCGCCGTGTCGAAGCTGTAGTTGTCCGGATCGAATTCCTGGAACAGGCTGTCCAGCGGCGCGGTATCCTGGCTCAAATAGGTCGCCTGGGTGACGCCGTAGAGCACCAGCAGGATGCCGATGTGAAAGACCAGGCTCATGGCCCAGGCGGGACGCTCCTTGGGAGTCACCAACCCGGCCGAACCGTCGGCCTCGTGTGCCGGTACTGATGCCTGTTGCGGCGTGTGGACTTCACTCACGTCCAAGTCCCTTCAATAGCCCGTCGTCAAAGGATCCGTCGCGAAAGACAGCCATTTCCAGCCGCCTCGACAGATGCAGACCCTTCCCCCAGCCCCCATTAGTTTACTTCGGCGTTCGAGGTGCGACAACTGCGGTTCTGCTGCGGTGTGGCTGTTACCAGAGCATTGGGCAGATGCGCCAGCGGACACGTTGCATGTAGAGGCGGTAGTCGGTCCAGGTGTCACCGAGCAGTCGTTCTTCGGCCTGGATCCTCAGGGCCAGTAATGGCAGGCAGGCCAGCGGGATCAGCAGGCCCAGCAGCAGCGAGTTGCTGAGCCCACAGGCGGTCAGCATCATCAGTTGACCGACGTAGGCGGGGTGTCGGACCCACCGGTACACTCCGCTGCAGACCGGCTTGCGGGCGGCCGGCAGGACACCGAAGCTGCGGCCCAGTGTCAGCAGCGAGATGACCGCGAGGATGAGTCCCGTGGAGAACATGGTGGCAGTGGCCAGGTTCCAATCGCCCCAGGGCGCGGCGATGGCCAACCCGATAGCTCCAGCGGCGAGTGCCGGCAGGCTCGAGGCGACCTGTGCGGGGTTGGCGGTGCGTTGCAGCGGCCGGCTCACCATCAGCAGGCCGCCGACGGTCAACTGCAAGATCCCCGCCAGTGCACGTTCGGGAGTTCCGCTACGAAATGACATGATCGCGCACAGGATCACCGAGAGGCCCATCAGCAGTTCGAGTATGCGAGGAGGGCGTGGCATGGTTGAGGTCGCCTGCCGAGGTGTTGCGACGGGTCTACCAGATGAAGATTGGCCAATTGAATTGCCAACTGAGCAGGTTGAAGATGACGAGTGCCCCGATCCACCACACCCAGCCACCCATCCCGCTGCCGCCACCTGAGGAGGAGTTCTCGTGCATGGCCTCCTCGACGGACGCCACAAACGAATTGGCGTCCTCCTGGCTCCAGCCATCGTTCACGAGGTCCTGGGCCACCGAGGTGCGGGGTCGTCCCGATGCGAGTCCCGAGGCCGCTTTCTTGGCGGCGTCCTCGAGCGCTGCATCATCTTGTTCGGGGGTCATCGACACCTTGCTGGCCCTCCTGTTGGGGTTGTTGCGGCACCGACTGCACAGATGAGCAGTCGAGCCGCCAAAGGCGTTCTTCTGTGCGGCACCCATCGTAACCCGTCACGACCGGTTCGCCAGAGACGGGAGGCGAATCAGCGGAGGTATTCGATCAGCACGCCTGCTCCGAGGCACTGGAGGTCGACGGCTCGAAAGTCGTCGTGGCCCGACACGATCCGGGCACCGCAGTCGAGGTGAAAGGCGAGCGTCTTGTCGGGTGCGGAGCCTGCGGATGGGATGTCGAGGTAGTCGCTGAGCGATTGGTGGGGTGCGAGGTGGCGGCCGGTGGGGCGGGTGAAGCCCAGGACCCGCCGGATGCCGGCGAGTGTCCAGGCCCGGGCGACCTGGTGGTCGACCAACTGGCGTCCGATCCCCTGGCCGCGGGATTCGGGATGGCTCGAGACGCCCACCAACTGGTAGATCGTGCCGTTGTCATCGTGCGTGGCGGTGAATCGGTCGCCGTCGGTCACGGTCTCGTAGTCAAGCGGCACGCTGTCGAGCAGTCCGGGCTCGATGCGTTGAGCGGAGCTATAGCCCAGCAGCCGCCCGTCGAGTTCGGCCACCCACTGACCGTCGCGGTAGGCGGCGATGCGGGCGTGGAGCTGTGACGCGTCGGCCGCCAGGCCTTCGGGCCAGCAGGCCGCTTCCAATCGAGACAACTCGTCGACGTCGTCGGGGCAAGCGGTTCTCAGGACGACTCGGTCGCCAGCCATTGGCTGAGGATCTCCTGGTGGTGCTCGTCGAGACCGGGAATCGAGTCCGAGAGCGGGGGCGGGGTGTCGTTCATGCGAAACGGTGATCCGGCCGTCAGCAATCTGCCGCCCTGTCGGTCGTCCATCATGTGCCACATCCCTCGGCTGGCCAGGTGCGGATCGGCGACGACCTGGTCGATCGACCGGATCGGTGCCGAGGGGATTCCGGCTGCGGCGAGCCGATCGAGCCATTCGGCGGCGGTGCGACTGGAGAAGGCCACGATGAGTTCAGCCTCGAGGTTCTCGTGATGAGTCGTGCGGTCACCGTTGGTGGCAAATCGCGGGTCGGTCGCGAGGTCAATTCGGTCGAGGCATTTGCACAGCGCGGCCCAGAGTGCGTCATTGCCCGCGGCGATCACGATCGGAGCATCGGCGGTGGGGACGGCCTGGAAGGGAGTGATCGAGGGGTGTCGGGTGCCCAGCGGCTCCGGGGAGACCCCCGAGGTTGTGAATCGGCTGATCGCGTTTTCGAGTGCCGCGACGGTGCAGTCGAGCATCGCAAGATCGATCACGGTGCCCTGCCCCGAGGCGGTTCGGCCGTGAACGGCCGAGACGATGGCCACGGCACCGAAGACGCCGGTCAGGATATCGCTGATCGAGGTGCCGACGCGGACCGATTGACCGGGCCCGGAGCCGGTGATGCTCATCAGGCCACTGAGTGCCTGCACGACGATGTCGTAGGCAGCCCGGTCGGTGTCGCTGCCGGCGTGTCCGAATCCTGTCAGCGAGGCATAGATCAGACGGGGATTCTGCCCACAGAGAGTTTTGGGGGCCAGTCCCAGCTTCTGCATCGTCCCGGCGCGGTAGTTCTCGACCAGGATATCGGCGTGGTCGACGAGCTGCAGAAACGTCTCGCGGTCAGTCTCGAGCTTCAGGTCCAGCGCGATACTCTTCTTGCCGCGATTGATGCTGGCGAAGTAGGCGCTTTGTCCGTTCTCGAGAAACGGTCCGAAAGCGCGTGCGTCGTCGCCGCCATCGGGCCGTTCGACCTTGACCACCTCGGCGCCCAGATCGGCCAGCAGCAGCGTGCAATAGGGACCCGCCAGCACGCGGGTCAGGTCCAGGACCCGCAGGCCCGACAGCGGTCGAGGGTGCACCGGAGCTGGTCTCCTGACTTACCTGAGGCCAAGGCCCTTTTGGTGAGAGGGCTTAGCCCGCCTGCGGCGGGTTGAAAAACACAAGTTTGGGGATGGGACGGGGTCTGATCCGCCTTCGGCGGACCCACAGAAAGTCCCGCTCCACCCAGAACGGCACGCAGGCGGGGCCTGACCCCTGTTCAACCAGCACTCGTTGCAACTCG
>CAUZEQ010000180.1:0-10200 GCA_963578885.1 Planctomycetota bacterium | reverse complement strand
CAGAAGGAAATGAGACGGCCGCCGGGAGACGGGGACTAGGAGACTGTTGCCCCTCGCTGCGCTCGGAATGGCACCCGCGTGTGAGAATCCGATCTTGTGAGGATCGCCGGTTCTTGAGTATCGTCTGCCGGTTCACTGCGTCGGTTACCCAGGGATTCGGTCATGACCTCCTCACGCCTGATCCTCCAGTCCGCCATTGTCCTGATCGCCTGCGTGGTCGGGTTCGTGATGGGTCGCATGGGAGCGGCGCCCGTGCCGGGTAAGCCGGGTGACGCGGTTGGTGAGGCACGCTTTGACTGGACGCCGCTGGAATCGGGCTGGGACCTCGATATCAGTAGCCCCCCGGGTGCGTCGTTTCCGGCAATGACCCAGCCGCGAGTCGATTCGACCTCGGGGTTGGGCCCCGACAGGGACCAGGGACCCAATCGCCAGTTCTATCCCAAGGCGGTCCGGGGTGACGGGGGACCAGGTCCCTTTACCGGCCCGTCCACTGCCGAGCCGATTCGGGGAACCGCACCGGCGGCGACAGCGGCACAGATCCAGGCGCTGATCCAACGAGAATTGCCCGGCGCGAGTGAATCGGACCGGAGTGTGTGGGCCGAGGAACTCGAGGGCATGACGCTCGGGTCGGCTCTCGAAGTGCTGATGCTCAGGCAGGTACTCGAGGAGACTCGGGAACGCGACGCGGCTGATCCCGACCAACCCGACCAACACTGACCGGCTTGTTGAGGCGGGCCTGAGGCCCCGCGTTTGGCATAAGACACTTGACTGGGGGCTGGGCATTGGTGTATCAATAGCTCCAATGCGCAAGCGTTTGGTTATGCGTTGAGCAGATCTCGGCGGATTGGTGCTGCATGGCAGCGGAATCTGATTCTCCCCAAGCGGGCGGGTTGGGTTGGCCGAGAATAAGTGATAAGAGGAAGTGAAGAACACTTTTACAGACACACGCAGCCACACCGCGGCGGCGTCAGGATGACGCGGGTCGCACGGGTACTACCAAGGAGATGATACGGATGGCAATGCAAGCGTCGCGTCGTGATTTTCTCTACGCTGGATATCTCGGCGGATTGGGCCTGACGATGGCCGACCTGCTCCGGATGGAGCAGGCCCAGGCAGACCAGAAGTTCTTCGAGAGCAAGGAAGGCACCGCCAAGTCGGTGATCTTCATCTTCTTCCCCGGTGGCCAGGCTCACCAGGAGACCTGGGATCCTAAGCCGTATGCTCCGCTGGAGTACCGCGGTCCGATGGGTTCGATCGCCACGAAGGTCTCCGGCGGACGTCTCAACGAGACGCTGAAGAACACCGCCCAGATCGCCGACAAGATCACCATCGTCAACTCCCACACTCACGGCGAAGCCGCTCACGAGCGTGGCACTCACAACATGTTCACCGGGTATCGACCGAGCCCGGCGTTGGAGTTCCCCAGTATCGGCACGGTGGTCTCACATGAATTCGGGCCGCGGAACAACCTGCCGCCCTACGTGTGCATTCCGAGTCAGCCGAACCGCTACGCCGGCACGGGCTACCTCTCCAGTTCCTATGCTCCCTTCAGCCTGGGTTCGGACCCGGCCAGTGGCAGTTTCACGGTCAAGGACCTGAAGCTTCCCGGTGGTGTGGACGACAAGCGGTTCAACCGTCGTCGCACGATCCTGGGTGCGGTCAACGACTACTTCGCCACCCGCGAGAAGGCCGATTCGCTCGACGCGGTCGACACGTTCTACCAGCGAGCCTACTCGCTGGTCAGTTCGAAGAAGGCTCGCGAGGCGTTCGACATCGCCAAGGAGCCCAAGAAGCTCCGCGACGAGTACGGTCGCAACTCCGCCGGACAGCGGATGCTGATGGCTCGTCGGCTGGTCGAAGCGGGAGTCCGCTATGTGACGCTGACCTACGGTGGTTGGGACATGCACGGCAACATCAACGGCAGCATCCGCGGCCAGATGCCGGCCTTCGACCAGGCCTACGCCCGGTTGATCCGCGATCTCGACGAACGAGGCCTGCTCGATTCGACGCTGGTCTGCACCGCGACCGAGTTCGGTCGGACGCCGAAGATCAACGGCAACGCCGGCCGCGACCACTGGCCCAAGGTCTTCTCGACCGCGATGGCCGGCGGCGGCATCAAGCGTGGAGCCGTCTACGGCTTGTCCAACGCCACGGGCAGTGAGCCCGAGGAAGACGCCCTGGGCGTCGAAGACTGGGCGACCACGATTTACCACTGCATGGGCATCACCGCCGAAAAGGAACTGATGGCTCCTGGCGATCGCCCGATCGAAATCGTCAACGGCGGCAAGGTCCGCAAGGAACTGCTCGCCTAGTGCCGGCCTGGCCTGCTGAGTGAATTGAAACCAGTCACGGGCCACGTCCGACAGCGGGCGTGGCCTGTGCTGCTACCTACACACCAGAACCCGCCTTGGGTCCCACCACGGTTTTCCACGATTTTCCCACCACACCCCTGCCCCCCCGCGGCGTTAGGATGGAGTTTCGTTCGAGGCTGAGAACCTGCACAGGTTGCCTCCAGCGTTACTGCTTCGCCGGACCGGAGAGATCCCAGATGATGTCCATGGAAATGCAACGCATGCAACGACTGAACCGCCGAGTGCCCGGTGTCCTGCTGTTGGCCCTGGCGATCGCCCTGCCCGCCCAGGCGGCTTCGCCGTCGCTGGGAGGCATCAACCCCCGCGGGGTGCAGCGTGGTGTCGAGAACCAGATGGTCTTCAGTGGTGGCCGCCTGCAGGACGCCAAGGAGATCTTCTTCTATGGTCCCGGTTTCGAAGTGGTCAAATTCGAGCCCTCGGCCGGGTCGGTCAAGGCGACCATCAAGGTGCTGCCGACCTGTCGGCTCGGACAGCACGTCGCCCAGATCCGCACCGCTAGCGGTGTCAGTGAGTACAAGACGTTCTGGGTCGGCCCCTTCGGTACGACACCCGAGAAAGAACCCAACAGTGAGTTTGCCGCGCCGCAGCCGGTGCCGCTCAATATCACCGTCACCGGCGTGGTGACCAACGAGGATGTCGATTACTACGTGATCGAGGCCAAGAAGGGGCAGCGGATTGCCGCCGAGGTCGAGGGCATGAGGTTGGGGACCACGCTGTTTGATCCCTATATCGCGATTCTCGATTCCAAGCGATTCGAGTTGGCCAGCGCCGATGATTCGCCGTTGGTCTGGCAGGACGCTGTCGTTTCGGCCGTGGCTCCCGCCGACGGTCGCTACATCGTGGAAGTTCGTGAGAGTGCCTACGCGGGCAATGGTGGTTGCCGCTATCGTTTGCACATCGGCACCTTCCCCCGCCCCACCGCGGTCTATCCCGCCGGCGGACAACTGGGACAGGACATCGAAGTCACGTTCCTGGGAGATGCCACCGGTCCGTTCAAGCAGACGTTCAAGTTGCCCGCCGAGAATCGGGAGCTGTTCGAGTTGGAACCGAAGGCGGGTGGCCAGGTCGCTCCCTCGGGCAACCGCTTCCGACTGTTCCCGCATGGCAACAATCTCGAGGTCGAGCCCAACGACGAGATCGCCAAGGCCACCCCCGGGGTGTTGCCTAAGGCCTTCAACGGCGTCATCGAGAAGCAGGGCGATATCGACTACTTCAAGTTCGCCGCCAAGAAGGGGCAGGTGTTCAACATCGAGTGCTACGCGCGGCGGATCCGCAGCGGTCTCGATCCGGTCATGAACCTCTACAAGGCCGATGGCGGAGGGATCGCCGGTAACGACGACTCGCGAGGCCCCGACAGCTTCTTCCGCGTCACGATTCCCGCCGACGGAGACTACTTGCTGAGGATCACCGATCACCTCGGTCGCGGTGCCAAGGACTTCGTCTACCGGGTCGAAATGACTCAGCCCAAGGTCCAGTTGACGACCAGTATCCCGCGGTTCTCTCGCTACGGGCAGTATCGCCAGTGGATCGTGGTGGCTCGGGGCAATCGGTTCGCGACGATGATCAACTTCGGTCGCAGCAACTTCGGTGGGGACCTGGTGCTCGAGCCCAAGGACTTCCCCAAGGGGATTACCATCCACGCCGAAACGCTCAAGAACGGCCGAGGCACATTGCCGGTGGTCTTCGAGGCCGCTGCCGACGCGCCGATCGCCGGTACGCTCAGCCAACTCACCGCCCGCCACGCCGATGCCAAGCAGAAAATCTCCGGCGGATACCGCAACAACGGCCTTTTCATCAGGGGCGCGCCGGGGCAGAGCGTGTACTGGAGCGTCGATGTGAACCGGGTGCCGGTCTGCGTCGTCGACGAGGTGCCCTTCAAGCTCACGATCGTCCAGCCCACCGTGCCGATCGTTCGCAATGGCTCGATGCAGTTGAAGATCGTGGCGGTGAAGAAGAAGGGCTGGGACGAGGCGATCTCGATCCAGTTCCCCTTCCGTCCGCCGGGCATCGGAGCCGCCAGCAGCGCGTCGATTCCCAAGGGCAAGAACGAAGTGCTCTATCCGCTCTCGGCCAACGGTGGTGCCGGGATCGGCAAGTGGAAGATCTATGCCCTGGGCAACGCCAACGCCGGTGGGACCGCCTGGGTCTCCAGCCAACTGGCCACGCTGGAAATCGCAGCCCAGTTCGTCACCGTCTCGATGCTGAAAGCCACGACCGAGCAGGGGAAGTCGACCGAGGTGGTGGCCAAGATCAACCACGCGACGCCGTTCCCCGGTGAAGCGAAGGTCGAACTGCTGGGGTTGCCCAACGAGGCGACCACGGTGGTGATGAAGATCACCAAGGACACCAAGGAACTGGTCTTCCCGGTCAAGACGACCAAGGCGACCCGTGCCGGAACCCACAAGAGTCTCTTCTGTCGCATCACGATCATTCGCGATGGCGAGACGATCATGCACTCCAACGTCGGTGGCACTCACCTCAGAGTCGACAAGCCGCTGCCGCCCAAGAAGAACGCTCCGCCGCCGAAGCCCAAGCCGAAGGTGGCCGCCAAGAAGGCGCCGCCCAAGCCGAAGCCGAAGGTCGTGGTCAGATTGACCCGGTTGCAGAAGCTGAGGCTCGAGGCGAAGAAGAAGCGTGAGGCCGCCGCCACCGGTGGGGGCTCGAAGTAGACAGCCCCCCGCAACGCTCTGCAGCACTCTGAAAAGACGATCAACGAAGGACACACGAGTCTGACGACTCCCCGCAAGGAAACTCGGATGATGACATTGGTCACACGTAGCTTGAGCCTGTTGACGACCTGTGCGGTGCTGGTGGGCCTGACGGCCACAGCGGCCCAGGCCGCCGACGCACCACTCGCATCCCTGAGCGTCTCGCCCGCTTCGGTCAAATTGACCACCAAGCGAGATCGCCAGTCGGTGATCGTACAGGCCACGTTTGCCAACGGGTTGACCCGCGATGTGACCGCCGAAGCGAAGTTCTCGCTCTCGGATGCCAAGTCGGTGGTCCTGACCGGCAACACACTGACGCCCAAGGCCGATGGCAAGAGCGAAATGACGGTCGTGTTCGGCGGCAAGACGGTCAAGGTGCCGATCGAGATTGAGAAGGCGGGCGAGGATCGGCCGATCAGCTTCCGGCTGGACATCATGCCGGTCTTCATGAAGGCCAATTGCAACACCGGCAGCTGCCACGGGTCCGCTCGAGGAAAAGACGGCTTCCGGCTCTCGCTGTTCGGGTTCGATCCCGGCGGCGATCACTACCGCTTGACTCGCGAATTGCCCGGCCGCCGCATCAACCTCGCGGTGCCGACTTCGAGCCTGATGATGGAGAAGATTGTCGGCATCGTGCCGCACACCGGTGGCGCACAGCTCAAGAAGGACAGCGAAATGTTCGCGACCCTGAATCGCTGGCTCGTCGCCGGTGCCCCGAATGATCCTGGTGCCGTGCCGGCAGTCAACACGCTCGAGTTGTTCCCCAAGGAAGCGGTGCTCGATGGCGAGGGTTCCACGCAACAGCTCAACGTCCTGGCCCATTACGCCGATGGCACCACGCGTGATGTCACCAAGCTGGCCGTGTTCCTGACCAGCAACGCCACGTCGGCTGAGATCGAGCAGGATGGCAAGGTCACCGCACACGCCCGGGGTGAAGCCTTCGTGATGGCGCGGTACGAAACACACACCACCGGCAGCCGCTTCATCGTGTTGCCCAAGGGCCTGAAGTACACCGACCCCAAGACGTCCGAAGTCAACTACATCGACTCGTTCATTCATAAGAAGTTGCAGAAGCTGAGGATCGTGCCCTCGGAGATCTGCTCGGATGAGATCTTCCTGCGTCGCGCGTACCTGGATGTCGCCGGTGTGCTGCCGACCGCCGATGAGTACTGGCGATTCATGCGGAAGGCACCCGATGCTGCGACGTTCCTCGCCGAGAAGGCCAAGGCTCAGGCCGTGGCATTGAAGGCCGAGGGTGAGACGAAGACGGCTGCCGAGGCTGCCGCCAAGGCTCTGGCTGCGACCGAGCCGCCGCTGGTGGCTGCACAGAAACAGGCAGCAGACGCCAAGGATGATGCGGCCAAGAAGGCCGCCGCCGAACTGCTGAAGAAGGCGACCGATGCGAAGGCCGCTGCCGAAAAGGTGGCTGGCGCAGCGACCAAGACGGCTGAAGCGGCTCTGTCGGCACGACAGGCAGCCGATGCCGAACTGGGACTGGCCAAGTCGGGAGTCGAGTACTCGAAACTGACCGGGCAGGCCAAGCGAGAACGGCTGATCGACGAATTGCTCAACCGTAAGGAATTCGTCGAGATGTGGGTGATGAAGTGGGCCGAACTGCTCACCATCCGCTCCTCGCAGCAGGTCAGCTACAAGGCCATGCTCAGGTACTACAACTGGCTCAACGAACGGATCTCCAACAACGTCCCGATGGACGTGATGTGCCAGGAGTTGCTCGGAGCCAACGGCGGAACGTTCGCCAACGCGGCGACCAACTACTACCAGAACGAGACCAACACGCTGAAGGTGGCCGAAAACGTTGCCCAGGTCTTCATGGGAATGAGGATCCAGTGCACCCAGTGCCACAACCATCCCTTCGATCGCTGGACCATGGACGACTACTACAGTTTCGGAGCCTTCTTTGCCCAGATCGGGCGGAAGCGGGGCGAGGATCCTCGCGAGACGATCATCTTCAACAGCGGTGGTGGCGAGGTGCGGCACCTGGTCGGTGGCCGCGTGATGAAGCCCAAGTTCCTGGGTGGTATCGAGCCGGATACCGCAGGCAAGGACCGCCGGGTCATCCTGGCCAAGTGGCTGGCCTCGGACCAGAACCCCTACTTCGCCCGCAACCTGGCCAACATCGTCTGGGCCCACTTCCTGGGCAAGGGGATCATCAACGAGGTTGACGACGTGCGGGTCAGCAACCCGCCGGTCAACGAGCCGTTGCTCGATTCACTGGCCAAGAAGTTCAGCGTCTACAAGTACGACTTCAAAAAGCTGGTTCGCGACATCTGTGTCTCCCGCACCTATCAGCTGGCGACTCAGACCAACGCCACCAACGCGAAGGACGGCACCAACTTCTCTCACGGGGCCCTGCGTCGGATGCGGGCCGAGGTGCTCTTCGATTCGATCTCGCAGGTCACCGACACCAAGAACAAGTTTGGCGGCCTGCCGCTGGGAGCCCGCGCGGTGCAGATCGCCAACGGCAACACCAGCAACTACTTCCTGACCACCTTCGGTCGGGCCAAGCGTGAGAGCGTGTGTGCCTGCGAGGTCAAGATGGAGCCGAACCTCTCACAGGCCCTGCACCTGCTCAACGGCGACACGGTCAACAACAAGATCAAGGCCGGTAACGTGCTCGGTAAACTCACCGACCGCGGCCTCTCGCACGACCAGGTCATCAACGAGCTGTATGTGCGGTGCCTGTCGCGTCTGCCGACCGCCAAGGAGCTGCAGACGATCAAGACGATTCTCGACGCCGAGAAGAAGGACAAGAATGCCGTCCTCGAGGACGTGTTCTGGTCGCTGCTCAACTCGCGAGAGTTCCTCTTCAACCACTAGGTCCGTTGCAAGCGATTCGATCCGCAATTCCTGCCCGGTTTTCCCCGCCGGCCGCTCGGGTCGGTGCCGGGATGCCGTTCGAGGTGGTTTAGACTGGGATCCAGCCTTCCTCACCCAACCCTCCCCACCTTCCTCCCGCGCTCTGTTGGAGCCCACGTGATGACTCGATTGCTCAGTGCCGTCCTGGTCCTGTTGATGGCGACGACCGGCTTGGCCGCGGACAAGAAGAAGCCGACGCCTGGTGCGAAGGCCAAGAAGGTCACCTACGAGGACCACGTCCGCCCGATTCTCAAGGCACGCTGCTTCACCTGCCACGGGCCGAACAAGAAAGAGGGCGACCTGGACCTGACCACCTACGGCAAGCTGCGTGTCGGAGGTGGCAGCGGCGAGGTGGTCGAGCCGGGTTCCTCCGAAGACAGCTATCTCTGGAGCCTGGTCAGCCACGAAGCTGAACCGTTCATGCCGCCCAAGTCGCCGAAGCTCCCGGCCAAGGAGCTCGCGGTGATCAAGGCCTGGCTCGACGGCGGCGTGCTCGAGAACTCCGGCAGCAAGTTCGTCCGCAAGAAGCCCAAGTTCAATCTCACCCTCGAAGCCCCCTCGACCGGCCGACCCAAGGTTGTTGCCTATCCCGACCGTTTGGGCCTGAGCCCGAAGCTGGTCACCAGGACCACGACCGCGATCACGGCGTTGGCCACCAGCCCGTGGGCTCCGCTATGTGCAGTGGCCGGTCAGAAGCAGATCCTGCTTTATGACACCGCGACGCTGAAACTCGTCGGAGTGCTGCCCTACCCCGAGGGCATTGCCCACACCCTGGAATTCAGCCGAAACGGCAGCTTGCTGCTGGCCGGTGGTGGCCGCGGGGCTGCCAGCGGCAAGGCGGTGGTCTGGGATGTCAAGAGCGGCAAGCGGGTGATTGAAGTCGGAGAAGAACTGGACACCGTGCTGGGTGCCGACATCAGTTCCGACCACACCATGATCGCACTGGGCAGTTCGGGCAAGGCCGTCCGAGTCTACTCGACCGAGACCGGTGAGCTGATGTGGGAGGTGCCCAAGAAGCACACCAACTGGATCTACTGCACCGCCTTCAGTCCCGACGGCGTGCTGGTGGCCAGTGGCGACCGCAACGGCGGGCTGTATGTCTGGGAGGCCGATACCGGCCGGATGTATTCGGAACTCCGCGGCCACGGCGGCGCGGTCACCGGGCTGAGCTGGAGATCCGATTCGAACATCCTCGCCTCCTGCGGCAACGATGGGACCATCCGGCTCTGGGAAATGGAGAACGGCGGCCAGGTCAAGAGCTGGGGTGCTCACGGCGGCGGGACCTTCAAGATCGAGTTCTGCCACGACGGCAACCTGGTCTCCACCGGCCGCGACAAAGTGGTCAAGCTGTTCAAGCAGGATGGTGGCCAGATCCGGGCCTTCGCCGCCCTGCCGGACCTGGGCCTGGAAGTGACCTACTGTGACGAGACCAAGCGGGTGATTGCCGGAGACTACTCGGGCGTGATTCGCGTTTACAACGCCGTCGACGGCAAGCTGGTCGGAGAACTCTCGGTCAACCCGGTCACGCTCGACCAGCGTCTCACCGACGCCACCAAACTGGTCGCCACGACCCAAGCCGAAAACGGCAAGCAGCAGGCAACGCTCAAGTCGGCCGCCGACGCGGCCAACAAGGTCAAGGCCGACCTCGAAACCACCAAGAAGCTGATCGTGACCCTGCAGGCCAAGGAAAAGACACTCGCGGCCAACATCAAGACCTACACCGCCCAGATCAAGACGTACACGGTCGAGCAGGCTGCCGCGGCCAAGACAGTCGCCGCACTCGCGCCGGTCGTGCCGCTCTTGAAGGAAACCGCAGACAAGGCCAAGGCCACCGCGGCCAAGGCCGTCGGTGACAAGGAATTGGCCACGATCGCAGCCACCCTGAAGACCGCCTACGACAAGCGGAATGCCACGCTGGTGGCGGCACGTAAGACGAACGTCGAGAAGACCAAGGCCTTGGCCAAGAGCAAGACCGACCTGGCCAAGGCCCAGGCGGACGAGAAGGCGACCAAGGCCGGACTGGTCGCCGCATTGAAGCGGGCCGCCGACCTGACCAAGGCGATGAAGCCGGCCGCAGAAAAGCTGGCCGCCGCGCAGAAAACGGCCGCGACGGCGACTGCCAGCTTCAACGTTGCCACCAAGTCGGTTGTCTTCTGGAAGGATGAAATCGAGTTCTCCAAGGTGCTGGATGTCTACGACGTCAAGCTGGCCGCCTTCAATACGGTCGCCGATGCCTTGGCCCA
>CAUZEQ010000179.1:0-10227 GCA_963578885.1 Planctomycetota bacterium | reverse complement strand
GCTGCTTGCGTGTGCCGATGGGCAGGCATATACTCCGCAAGGTGCGTCGGACGCCCGACCAGTCGAGCCTGCCGGCCGTCAGCCGCCGAGCGAATCTCAGAGATGCGTTTTGCGTCCGGCGACGCAGCGGGCTGGATGGGCTTCACGTGCTGCTGGTTGACGACATCCTGACAACCGGCACAACGGCCCATCAGGCGGCCCGGGCATTGAGGCGGGGAGGCGCCGGGGGGGTCAGTGTGGCTGTCCTGGCCGTGGTGCCGGCGACCGCCGATCGGCCCTCCGCTTCGTCCGATGATTGACTCGAATCCCGGTAACCCGGCGATGTCCCAGAACCCCACCGAAGATCTTCCCGCCGCCGACGCTGCGGAGAGGCCCCCATCGAGAAAGCGGTCGGCCGCCACAAGGTTCTTTCTGCGCGGACTCGCGATCAGCCTGCCGCCGATCCTGACGGTGGTGATCGTGCTGTGGCTGGCCGAGGGGGTCAACACGTACATCATCCATCCCACGAGCGTGGGTGTGGAGTGGGCGATGGCCAAGGTGATCGACGAGTCCAGGGAGCTTGAGGAGCTGAAGGAGCTCGACGGGGCTCCGTCGTTGCAGGGGTGTGGGACGGGGTATCGGGTCGAATCAGATCTCCTCGAAGAGATCGAGCTGCGGCAGCGGAACGAGGGGGTCAGCGAGATTCCCGCTGAATGGCTCTACAGCGAACAGCACAGGGTCAGGGTCTTTGTGGTCATCAACAGCGACGAGGCGATCCCCTATGACGATTACCAGTTCGCGGTGAAGAACACGACCGCCGGTGAGATGCCTCGCTCCGCGGTGGGGATCTACATGGTCATCGCCCGCTACAGGCACTTTGGCGGCCAGCTGCTGCTGAGTGCGTTTGCGGTTTCGATCCTGGTCATCGTGCTCTATTTCCTGGGCCAGCTGGTTACCAATCGACTGGGTGCCTGGGGCGTGAGGAAGTTCGAGTCGGCGTTGGTCGGTCGGGTCCCGCTGGTCAGCAATGTCTACTCGTCGGTCAAGCAGGTCACCGATTTTCTGTTTACCGAGCGGACGATCGAGTACAACCGGATCGTGGCGATCGAGTACCCTCGACGCGGCATCTGGTCGCTGGGGTTTGTGACCGGTGACAGCATGCTGGAGATGACGACCGCGGCGGGCGAGCCGCTGGTCACCATCCTGGTGCCCACCTCGCCGATGCCCGTGACCGGCTATACGCTCAACGTGCCCAAGACCGAGATCATCGATCTGAACATCACCATCGACCAGGCCTTCCAGTTCTGCATCTCCTGCGGCGTGCTGGTGCCCGAGAGCCAGAAGGTGACCCCCGAATCGCTCCAGCAAGCCCTCACCCGTCGTCTCTCCGGAGAGACCGAGCAGCCGGTGGTGACCCGGCCTGCGGAATCGGTAGCGGAGTCCGAGGATGACAAGGAGGGTACGGAGGGTACGCCTGGCTCGAGTGATGATCCGCCGGGGTCCGAATCGGAGCGTTCCGGAGGGGAGCCGGGGTGAGCGGTGCCGGGACTGCGATGGTGCGGATTGCCACCAGGGCCAGTCGCCTGGCACTCTGGCAGGCTCACCACGTCGCCGGGCTGTTGTCGCTTGCGGAGCCGGGCGTGGTGGTGGAGCTGGTGGAGGTGCGGACCGAGGGGGACCGCGACCGGGTTCAGCGGCTCGACGCAATGGGCGGAGTGGGCGTTTTCACTCGAGAGGTTCAGCAGGCCGTTCTCGACGGCCGAGCCGACCTGGCGGTGCACAGCCTGAAGGATCTGCCGACCGAGCCTGTCGAGGGGCTGCTGCTGGGGTGCGTGCCCCGGCGAGCAGAGTCCGGCGACGCGGTAGTGGTTGCACGACCCCTGGAGCACTCCGGGGACAGCGGCAGCGGGCTGGAAGTGATTGCCGAAGGGTCCCGGGTCGGGACCGGCAGCCCGCGAAGGGCTGCACAGATCCGGCACTGTCGAGGGGATCTGCAGGTGGTCGGGATCCGTGGGAATGTCGAGACTCGCCTGAGGAAACTCGACGAGGGCGAATTCGACGTGGTGGTGCTGGCCGTTGCCGGGCTGGTGCGGCTGGAGCTCTCCGACAGAATCACGGCGGTACTGGATCCTGAAATCATCCTGCCGGCGGTCGGGCAGGGGGCTCTCGGCCTTGAGTGCCGCGAGGCCGACGCGGCGACACTCCGACGGCTACAGGCGATCGACGATCGGTCGTCTCACTTGGCCACGGCGGCCGAGCGGGCGATGTTGTCTCGACTGCGAGCCGGCTGCCACGCTCCGGTCGGAGTCCGCAGTGGCGAGCACGAGGGCCGCCTCTGGCTGCACGGCGTGGTGCTCGACGAGCAAGGTACCCGCCGTGTCGAGGCGCGGGTCGAGGCCAAACCGGAGGCCGCCGCGGAGTCGATCACCTCGGCCGAATCACTCGGCGTGGCGACGGCCGACGAGTTGCTGGCCGGGGGAGCCGCCGAGTTGATCGCCGGTTGAGGGGGCGGTTGAGGGGGCGGTTGAGGGGGCGGTTGAGGGGTGGCTGCGGGGCGGCACGGAAAAGTACACGTTTTCGCTCAATGGCCGGTTCTGGTTCATGCGCCAGAGCCGATGACGCCTCAGTTCGTGAGCCACATTGGCCGGATGCAGGGCCTTTGCGACGGGGTGATCGCAGCCGCAGCTGCCCGAGAGTCCGGTGAGCAGAGTTGCCAGGAACAGGGTCGAGCAGGTGACCGCCCGCGGTGCCGGGGTGTGGGTCTGGCGGCGGTTTCCGGGCATGGGTCGTCGGAGTCCGAAACGGCTCGGCAACAGCGGTGGGGAGACGGGGGGGGCGGGGGGCCGAGAGCCTAGTCCAAGGCAGTCGGTGCTTCCAAGGTCGATTCTCGGATGTTGACCTACCAGAGCGTGTAGCCACCATCGATGACGATCGAGGCGCCGGTGATGTATCGGGAGGCGTCGCTGGCGAGGTAGACGGCCAGCGGTCCGAGGTCCTCGGGTTGCCCGAAGTCTCCGGCGGGGACCTGGTCCTTGAAGGTCGAGATGACGGCGGGGTTTTCCGCGGCCCACTTGACGTTGGGTTCGGTCATGAAGCCACCGGGGCAGATCGCGTTGACGGTGACCTGGTGCGGGGCCCAGTCGGCGGCGGTGGCACGAGTGAAGTGGATCACGGCGGCCTTGGAAGTTTCGTAGCTGCGGCCGCCAATGTCGCGGTTGACGACCATGCCGGAGATCGAGGCGATGTTGATCACTCGGCCCCCGCTACCTCGAGCCACCATCGCTCCGCCGATCAGCTTGGTGCACAGGAAGGTGCTGTTGAGGTTGAGGTCGAGGATGTTGAGCCACTGTTCCAGTGGCATCTCGGTGGTCGGGATGTCGATCCGGCGTCCGCCGACGTTGTTGATCAGGATGTCGATCGGGCCGTGTTCATCGAGAGCCTTCTGGCAGACGGCTTCGCACTGGTCCAGCTGGCTGACGTCGGCGGTGAGAGTCACGGCCTGTTGGCCTCGTTGACGTATCTCACCGGCAGTCGTCTCCAGGCTCGCCTCGTCGCGGCCCACCAGGATCACGTCGGCACCCGCCTCGGCACACGCCAACGCCATCTCGCGGCCCAGGCCCCGGCTGCCTCCGGTGATGAACAGCTGCTTGTCGTCGAGTCGAAATCGGTCCAGGACGCTCATGCCGGGTCCCCTTCGGGGGTGTGAGGCTGTTGGGGTGCTGCCGGTGTGGGGTCGGTGGGGTCGGTGGGGTCGGTCGGGTCGGTCGGGTCGGTCGGGTCGGTCGGGTCGGTCGAGGTGTGTTTAGCGAGGAGGTGCACGTCCATGTTCTGGATCGTCCACTGGTCCCGAGGGGTCCAGTCGCCGGGCAAGTCGAAGGTCGAGTGAGCGGGAGTTCTCAGCAGCAGCACGGCTTCGTCACTGGAAGTGTCTTCACGGGCGAGCCGTTGCAGGGAACGGAACAGCGGTGAACGGTCGCGCAGCCGGGGGATCATCGCGAAGGGGGGGTCGCAGAAGATGAGGTCAAACGGGAGCAGGTGGTCGACGTTCTTGGGGCGGAACGAGCAGCGGAGCATGTCGGTCTTCCAGCACAGACAGTCCTCGGCCACTCCGATCCGCTCGACGTTCTTCTTGAGGAACTCGAATGCGCGGCGGTCGGCTTCGACGAACACGACCGAGCGGGCTCCTCGGCTGAGCGCTTCCAGGCCGATCGTCCCGGCTCCGGCAAACAGGTCGGCCACCTTACGATTCTCGAGCAGGTCGAGGTCCTCGAGTCTCTGGAAGAGGATCTCCTTGAGCAGGTTGGGGATCGGGCGGGTGGTATTCCCGGGCGGAGAGAGCAGTTTCCGGCGTCGATACTGTCCGGCCACGATCCTCAACTCTGTTTCTCCTGCTGACGTACCGAGTTTCGCTCCAAGTTGACGGCAGAAAGCCGCAGCAGCAAGTCCCAGCGGCGAGATTCGGAGGCCGTGGGACCGGGCTCAAGGACGAATTGCTGTCGTTTTGAGCGGGCTCGACCAGCAGTCGTCCGAGGCCAACCCTGCAAAACTCACGGAAAAATAGCGAGAATTCGTTGACAATTTCGGGCTTCGTGAGTTTACTACGCCACCATGTGGGCTGCGTTGGCAGCCTACGAGGATGTCGAGACAACGAGAGAGGAGCTCACGTATGGCTGGTAAGGCGATGACCAAGACCCAGGTTCTGGCGAGCTTGGCCGAATCAACGGGCCTGTCCAAGGGCCAGGTTGGTGACGTGATCGAAGCAATGGGGGGGCTGATCGGCAGTGAACTCAATGCAGGGAATCCCTTCAACGTGCCGGGCCTGATGAAGGTCACGACGCGGATCAAGGCTGCTGTTCCGGCCGGACCGCGGACGAATCCGTTCACCGGCGAGACGAAGATGGGCGAAGCCAAGCCCGCCCAGACAATCGTCAAGGTCCGACCCCTGAAGGGTCTCAAGGACTCGGTGACCTCACCGTCTGCTGCGCCTGCGGCTCCGAGTGAGCCTGCCGGCGAGGCATCTTCGTTCTAGAAGTCGCCCCGGGCGATTTTGGCGGATTTTTTGCCAGGTCGGCGACCGGTGCGTCGGGTCGGCCTCGTGTGGGCCAGCCGCCGGTGTGCCGTCGACGTAAGTCGTTGTTGACAGATTGTTTCCGGAGTTTTTGGCGATCCGATGACTGGTCGGTTCGCGAACGGTCCGGTGATGTCACTGTTTTTGTTGCTGCGCGCTGATCGATAGCGGGGTTGCTAGGTAGTTGACCGGCGCATCCCCGCTCCGTAGAATAAGTTGCGCCTCGAGTTGGAGGTTCATTCTGCGGTCGGATCGGTCCTGTGGCCCCGTTTGGGGGGGTCGCAACGGGTCTGGTGGTGGGGTGGGCCTCGAAACAGGGGTCAGAGAAGGCCTAGGTGGTCGCCGACGGGGCGGTCATCAGTCGGCCGATCGAATCCTCACGAGAGACCTGCAGATGCTGGTTCTGTCGCGTAAGCGGAACGAGAGCATCGTGATTGACGAGAACATCGTGATCACCGTGGTGGAAGTCCGCGGTGACAAGGTGCGTCTTGGGATCGAGGCTCCGCGGGAGGTACCGATTCACCGCAGCGAAGTGTACGAGGCGATTCGCCTCGAGCAGCAGCAGGCTGAGGGGTCGGACGCGGACGCAGCGACGGTCACGACGCCTGAGGTCTGAGACCGGCGTTTGAGGCCGGGGTCCCCTGTGTGAGCGTGGCGTGATCGTAGTGTGATCGATCGAGTGATTCGCTGCTGGTGCGACGGCTTGACATTCGGGGCGATGTGCCTAGAGTGTGGCCCGAAACCGGCTTGGCCCCGTCGTCTAGTCAGGTTCAGGACTCCGGACTTTCGATCCGGCAACAGGGGTTCAAATCCCCTCGGGGTCACT
Source organism: Planctomycetota bacterium (assembly GCA_963578885.1). Lineage (GTDB taxonomy): Bacteria > Planctomycetota > Planctomycetia > Planctomycetales > Planctomycetaceae > UBA8437. Next base: position 4,354 of record CAUZEQ010000179.1, on the reverse strand, counting down.
TCGGACAACAAGCAGCTCTCATCCGGCCCACCGACGGCCGGCTGGGGGCTGCTTGCGATTCTCGCCCGGCGTCGTGCTGACGATCAGGTCACGGGGATCCAGCGTTTGAGGAGAATGGCGGGGATCAGCAACGAGGCGATCAGCAGTGCGGCGATGGTGTTTTCTTTCACGGCCAGCGCCAGCGTGGCGTCGATCATGACGAGCGAGAGCAGCAGGATGCCGACTCCCGATTGGACCCGTTCGGGTCGAGGATCTCGGATGGCCGCGATCAGGCGTCGGTTGATCGAGACGATGATCAGGGCCATCAGCAGCAGCACCGACGTGGAGGCGTTTTGCTTGAGGTCGGAGGTGGCCAGGCCGGCGAAGGTGACCAGCGTCGCCAGGCCGACGTTGATCAGCATCACGGCGGCGGTCAGTTGTCGGCGATCGCTGGTACCCGATTCGTTGCGTGCGAACCAGGTGACGCCGGTGATGTAGAGTCCCATGCCGAGGGCGACGAACAGTGGCGGCCCCTGGGCCAGTGCATCGAATGATCCCGCGGCGGTGGCACCCAGCAGCAGATTCAGGCTGCGGCAGGCCCCCATCGCCAGCGGGCCCAGCGGGGTGGTTTTCAGCAGCCCGTCGTAGGCCAGCACGCACCCGGCCAGGGCCAGGGCGACGACCAGGCTGGCCGGCGACTTGGCCAGGATCGAGACGACCGCCGCCGCCGCCAATCCACCGGCCATCAGCAACACGCCCAGGCACACCGCCACCCTCAGGCTCACTCGCCCCGACGGCAACGGACGTCCCGGCCGCTGCTGTGCGTCCAGATGCCGGTCGAAGACATCGTTGAAGACCATGCCCGAGAGGTAGAGTCCCGCGGAGGCGATCAGGAGCAGGATCAGGACGGGCAGCGTGTTGGAGGCATCGGTGGGAAAAGGGACCAGCAGTCTGCCCAGCAGGATGTCGGCCAACGCGGTGAAGACCGCCGGCAGGCGGATCAGCTGCAGCACCGGCAGCAGGCGGGAGGTCGACGGCTGGCTTGTTGAGGACTCGGGCATGGCTGGGTGGCTGGGTGGCTGGGTGGCTGGGTGGCTGGGTGGCTGGGTGTCAGGTGATGAGCTGTTCGAGGAGAGTGTTGAGTCCATCGCGGAGTTGCAGGATGGCGGCTCGGGTATCGCCCGTTCCGGGGGTGGTCTGTCGGGCGAAGCCGTAGAACTTGATCTTGGGCTCGGTCCCGGAGGGTCGAACTGCGAGAGTGACCTCGACGGCGTCCTCGGCAACCGCCTCGAAGATCAGCAGGTCACTCGAGGGATTCGGCAGCGGGCTACCGGTGATGTTCTCGGGCAGGCTGCGGATTTCATGTGCGTGATAGTCCCGGACTCCTCGCCAGCGGTGCTGGCCGACTTCCGCAGGCGGGTTGTGCCGCAGTGATTGCATCGCCTCATCGATCTGTTGCCGGCCGCCTGGTCCCTGTGCGTAGACCGAGTGCTGGAATTCGTCGACGGATCCGTGGTCCGAGTGAATCTGGTCGAGTCGGTGCCAGAGTGTCTGGCCGTCGTGGTGGAGTTCCAGTGCGATGTCTGCGGTCAGCAGTGCGGCGACCGCGGCGTCCTTGTCGCGGCAGTAGGTTCCCGCCTGGTACCCGATCGACTCCTCGCATCCAAAAATAAACCCCTCAGGCCCGCGGCTCTCGATTTCCCCGGCAATGTGTTTGAAGCCCACCAGCAGGTCATCGACGGCTTCGACTCCGTGTGCCTGGCAGAGGACTCGCAGCAGCGGCGTGGTGACCAGGGTACTCAGCACGTAGGCGTCTGTGGGCCACGTACGGTTGCGGAGCAGGTGATCGAGCAGGATGGCGGCCAACTGGTTCCCGGTCATCACCTCCCATTGGCCACCGGGTCGGGGTGCTGCGACGGCGAGTCGATCGGCGTCGGGGTCGGTGGCCATCACCAGCACCGCTCCGGATTCTCGAGCCGCCTCGATCGCCGGCCCGAACACCTCGTGTCGTTCGGGGTTGGGCAGCCGGTCGGGAACTCCCGCAAAGTCGGCGTCGGGCTCGGCCTGAGCCGCAAAGACTTCGACCCTGGCAAAACCGGCTTGCCGCAGTACCGGCACGACCGAGACGGCTCCGACCCCACACAGCGGCGTGTAGAGTGCCTTGAGTCGGGCGGGGTCGAGGTCCAGGTGGTCGATGGAGGTGGTCCGCACGTCGAGGACTGCCTGCTGGTGGGCCCGGTCGATCTCGGGACCGAGCCGGCGAATCCGGCCCTGTTGTACGGCCTGTTCGTAATCGAGCCTGGGGATGATCGCGCTCTTTGCGACGCAGTCGATGATGCCTTGATCGTGCGGAGGCAGCACCTGTCCGCCGTGGGACCAGTAGGCCTTGAAGCCGTTGTCGGTGGGCGGGTTGTGCGAGGCGGAAATGACGACTCCGGCGACGCAGTCGAGGTGCCTGACGGTGAACGACAGGGTGGGTGTGGCCCGGTATCCGTCGAATTCGAGGACATCAAAACCATGAGCGGCCAGGGTGGTGGCCGTCAGCCGTGCGAATTCGCTCGAACGGTGTCGCGTGTCGTGGGCGACGGCGATGCGGCCGTCAGGGTGTCCGGATTCCTTGAGGTGGCAGGCGAGGCCGTGGGCGCTTTCTGCGATGGTGCGGGCATTGATCGTGGCGGTCCCCAGCGGTCCCATCACTCCGCGACGGCCTCCGGTCCCAAACGGGATCTCTTCCCAGAACAACTCGACCAGCCGGTCGAAGTCCTCGGCGTCGATGAGTGCTCTGACGTCATCGGAGAATTCGGCCAGTGCCGGGTCGTTCAGCCAGCGGCCGGCCCGATCGGCCGAATCGCGATCGATCCGGCCGTCGGCGACCGCCTGTTCCAACCGCGCCAACAACGACTGCACGGGTCCTGGTCCCTGGAGGTCCCTGGAGCGGGTTACCGGCGACTAGCGTTTCTTCCTGCCCGACTTGCCCGACTGCTGGCCGGGGGACTTCTTCGCGCGGGCCTGGGACTTGCCGCGAGTTTTTTGCTTCGGGGCCGGTTTCTTCTTGCCGTCGCTGAAGATCTCGTCCCAGCCGTCACGGAAATTGTCATTGGATCCGGTGTGGACCGTGTATCCCGTCATAATTTTGCTGCCGCCCTTTTCGCGGAGAATGCCGAACAAGAAAAACAGGGATCCGTAGTGCGGTCCTGTAGTGTGTTCCATTCTTGAAATGCTCCGACATCGGTCAAGGCCTGAGCGAGGGATTCCGCGGGCGGGCAACTCGATTTGTCACAGGCTACAACACTCTGGTAGGATCCCAGTCATGCGAGTCACGAGACATTCACCGATCGTTCATCCGCGGCTGTCGCGTCGCGAGTGGTTGCAGGCCGGCTCGATCGGCCTGATGGGCCTGAGTCTCTCGGACGTCGAGGCGGCTCGAGAAGCGAACCGCACCGCGCCCCAAAAGTCGGTGATCTACCTGTTTCTCTCGGGTGGACTCGGCCAGCACGACAGTTTCGACATGAAGCCCGACGCTCCGGCGAACATCCGGGGCGAGTTCGAGCCGATTTCGACCAAGACACCGGGTCTGCAGATTTGCGAGCACCTGCCGCACCTGGCCGCCTGCAGCGACAAGTGGGCCGTGGTCCGTTCGCTGTCGCACTCGACCAACGGCCATTCGCTGGGTCATCACATCATGCTGACCGGCCGCAGCGACACTCCTCGAGGCTTCTCGGGCAACATGCCCCAGGCCACCGACCACCCCTCGATCGTCTCGCAGGTCGGCTACCTGTTGCGGGACCGCAGCCGGTTGCCCGCTGCCGCCGTGATCCCCGACATGCTGACTCACCACAGTGGCCGGATCATTCCCGGCCAGTTCGGCGGGGTGATGGGCGAGCGTCACGACCCGTGGGTGATCAACGCGGCTCCCCAGTGCCAGATGTACGGGGCCTGTCCCAACTGCTTCGACCACCAGCGGCGTCCGATGCAGCACGTGGGCAGCATCGAGTTCCAGCCGCCGAACCTGGCGTTGGCCGAGGGAGTGACCCAGCAGCGTCTCGAAGACCGCACGCGGTTGTTGAGTATCGTCGAGCGTCAACAGAGTCACCTCGATCGCCTCGCCTCGGTCAGCGACCTGGGCCGATACCGCGAGAGTGCCATTTCGCTGCTTTCTTCCAGTGGCGTCCGCAAGGCGTTTGATCTCTCGACCGAACCCGATCCGGTCCGATCGCTGTACGGCCGAAACCTCTACGGCTCATCCTGCCTGCTGGCGCGTCGGCTGATCGAGTGCGGTGTGGGGCTGGTGCAGGTGAACATGGGTCGCAACGAGACCTGGGACACTCACGGCAACGCCTTCCCCAACCTGAAGAACAACCTGCTGCCTCCGATG
>CAUZEQ010000178.1:0-10240 GCA_963578885.1 Planctomycetota bacterium | reverse complement strand
CCCGGGCACTGATGACCGAGGGGGCCTTGAGTTTCAGAGCCCAGAAGGGCAGGTCGATCCAGTGGCTGCCCAGGTCCGACATCGTGCCGTTGCCGAAGTCCCACCAGCGGTACCACTTGGGGCCGGGCACGTAGACCGAGTGGAACGGTCGGCGCGGGGCCGGGCCGAGCCAGAGGTCCCAGTCGAGGCCGGCGGGGACCGGTTGCGTCTGTGCGGGGCGGTCGGGAACGAAGGCACGGTCGCGGTGCAAGGCCGCCTGCCTGGCGTCGGCGTGCCAGCCCCAGGCTCGACCGACCCAGACATGCACTTCGCTGACGGTCCCGATCGCACCGGCCTGGATCAACTCGACCACCCGGCGGTAATTCTCACCGGCATGGATCTGCGTGCCCATCTGAGTGGCGACCTTGGCCTCGGCGGCCGCCAGCCGGATCGCACGACATTCCTCGATGTTGTAGGTCAACGGCTTTTCACAGTAGACATGCTTGCCCAGCTTCAGGGCGGGCATCGTGGCGAATGCGTGAGTGTGTTCGCAGCAGCTGACGACGACGGCGTCGAAGCGGTCCGGTTTTTCATAGAGCTTGCGGAAATCCCGAAACCGCCTGGCCGAGGGGTACTTGGCCGCTGCTCGATTGAGATTCGCGGCGTTCACGTCACACAGGGCGACGATGTTTTCAGAGGCCACACTGCCGGTGTTGGATGCACCGCGACCACCGGCACCGATGATGGCGATGTTGAGCTTCTCGTTGAGGTTTCGTCCCGAGACGATCGCCGGGGCAGCGAACAGGCTCGAACCGGCTGCAACCGCGGTGCTCTTCAGGAACTTCCGCCGAGAGGTGCCGGGCGAGCGGGTCGATGGGATGGTCATCGAAAAGGACTCCGTTGACGGGCTGGAGATGCCTCTACCGTAGGCCGGTCGGAGTCGGCTCGCTACCGGGTGTTCGAGGATTCCGGGGGCGGTCTCGGGGGACTGGCTTGACACACGGTTCGCCGCAGGCGAATCGTGGGGCGTGCCTGTCCCGGCACACATAGCTGTCCCCCCCCCCGCAGGCGGCCTAACCAATCAACTCTTCGATCGGTTCACCGTGCGGCAGGATCGGCAGCGGACGTCCGGCGAAGTTGACGAACTCGTGACGCGGGTTGATTCCCATGTGGTGATAGATCGTCGCCAAAACGTCCTGCGGCTTGATCGGTCTCTGGCTGGGCCGTTCGCCGTGGCGGTTGGTGGCTCCGATCACCTGGCCCATCCGCATGCCGCCTCCGTAGAGCAGCGCACACCCGGCCGGTCCCCAGTGGTCCCGGCCCGGCACACCCTCGTGCACCCGGATCCGCGGCGTGCGGCCGAATTCTCCGGCTAGCAGTACCAGCACCCGTTGGTCCAGGCCTCGATTCTCCAGGTCCTCGATCAACGCTGTGATCGCCTGGTCCATCAACGGCCCGCGTCCCTTCATCGTGCCGAAGACGTGTGTGCCGCAGGGATGGTCGTCCCAGCTGTCGTGCCAGGGGCCCGGCGGCTGGAAGCGGACACCGACCACGCTGACACCCGCTTCAACCAGCCGACGGGCCAACAGGGCCTGCTGACCGGCCTTGTGCATTCCGTACCGTCGTCGCAGTTTTGGGTCTTCGCGTGAGAGGTCAAAGGCGCGGGCTGCGGCCGAGCCGGTCAGGATCTCGACGGCGCGACGCTGGAATTCGTCGAGTGCGTCCATCTGGCCCGAGGCGTCGATGTCGCGACGCAGGCGATCGAATTCACTCAGCAAACGCGACCGGCCAAGGAAGCGATCTCGAGAGGTCGATTCGTCCAGCTGCAGGTTTTCGACCCGGAACTTCGGCTTCGACGGATCGTTGCGGATACTCAATGGGCCAAAGGCCGAACCGAGGTAGGCCGACCCGCCTCGCGATTGGCCGGGCAGGCCGACGTAGGCCGGCAACTGTGTGTCCCGACCACGTCTCATGCGGTTGATTACCACGCAGAGATCCGGGTTGTCCGGCGGCCCCTTGATCACTCCGGTGCGGTCGTAACCGGTGACGAAGGTGTGGGTGGCGGAGACGTGAGCCGAGGAGGCCTGGTGCAGCGAGCGGATGATGGTGAACTTGTCGGCCATCGCGGCCAGTCCGGGCAGGACCTCGCAGAAGTGGATACCCGGGTGGCGGGTCGAGATGGCTCCGAGCACACCTCGGATTTCTGCGGGGGCCAGCGGCTTGGGATCGAAGGTCTCGAAGTGAGACGGACCGCCGTCCTGCCAGAGAACGATCAGGGCGGTTTTCTGAGTGGCGGAAGAGGGTTGGGCCGCCTGCGATTGCAGACGCAGCACGTTGGGCAGGTTCAATGCGCCCACGCCGGCGAAGAGTTGCTGCAGGAAACTGCGACGAGCTGGCATGCGAGGGGTTGGGGGAGGGTTGGGGACAGGCACCTTCGCCTGCGGCTCGGAGCCAGTCCCTGAGGTTAGGTGATCATCGTATGAGTCGAACGCCCATGTCAACGGGTCTGCGTCGTCAGGCCGGCGATCGGGCTCTTGATGATCTCCATTGCGTTGGCGTTGCTGCCGATCGATGATTTGTTCTGAACGGTGTGGAGTCGTGACATGGCACGACCCGGTGACAGTCTCACGCAGCGGACGAGCAGATGCTGCCGAACTTTGTGATTATTGGCGCCCAGAAGGCAGGCACGACCACGTTGTGCGCGGCGTTGAACGAGCATCCCCAGATCTACACCGCTCCAGAGAAGGAAGTCTACTACCTACTTCACCGATCCGAACTACGCCAAGGGCCTCGACTGGTATAGCGAGCAGTTCTCGGGTGTGGGAGATGAGACGGCGATTGGTGAGGCGAGTCCTCGTTACATGGCGAAGCCGGACGTCCCCGGTCGGATCCGTGCAGACCTTCCCGACATGAAGTTGATTGCGGTACTGAGGAACCCGGTCGAGCGGGCCTATTCAGAGTACTGGTACGACCGGGTCCGGCTGCAGGTGACAGCGAGTTTCGAGCAGGCGATCGCGGAGGGTCGTTTCCTGAAACGGGGTAACTACGCCGAGCAGATCGGCAATGTGCTCGAGTCGTTCTCGAGGGATCAGCTGCTGGTCCTCCTGCTCGATGATCTGAAGAGCGATGCTCTGGCTGTGTACCAAACGTGCTGCGAGTTCCTGGGTGTGGACAAGCGGTGGGCCGATCGCTGCCTGATTCCTCCTCTGAACCTGACACGCTGGCGAGTCAATCCGCTGTTCTCGCTGGTCATGCACTGCCCTGGGGTGGGTCGCCAATTGCTTCGGATCCGGGGCTTGTCGAAAGTCGCGAGGCTGGGACCTCGACGCAAGTTCAAGCGACCGCCGATGAGTGCCTCGGCGCAGTCTCAACTGGTGAAATACTACCGCGATTCGAATCGGCAAGTGGGCGAGATGATCGGGCGTGAGCTGGATCACTGGGATGCCGGGTCGAGCGTGCCGAGTGGCCGCTGACGCCGCGAGAAAACTACCGGTCAGGTTGGCGATTGAGGTCTCCGGGGCCGATGTGGTAGAACATGAGCATGAGTGGATCACAGAGCGGTCGTTGTGCGGGACCCGCCTCGCGGCGGGCATTCCTTGAGGTCGGCAGCTTGGCCCTGGGCGGTCTGACTCTGCCGGACCTGTTGTCGCGACGTGCCGCGGCTCGCGAGACCGTCGGGGGTGCCGTCGATACGTCTGTGATCCTGATCTGGCTTCAGGGTGGTCCCAGTCACATGGAGACCTACGACATGAAGCCCGAGGCTCCGGTGGAGTACGGCGGTCTGCTGAAGCCGATCCACACCAGCGCTCCGGGAATGAACATCTGCGAACTGCTGCCGCTGCACGCCCGGGTCGCCCACAGGTTCAACGTCATTCGCTCGATCTCTCACGGATTCGCCAACCACGCCGGAGGAGCCGGGCGGTTCCTGTCGGGCTACAACCCGCTGCGTCCGCTCGATCCCAAGTCGCAGTTCCCCTGCCTGGGACCGGTCGTCTCGAAGATGCTGCAGGGCAAGCGGGACCTGTCGATGCCCAACTACGTCGCCAGTGCGACCAACGTATACGGTGGCGGCAGTGCCGGCCTGGGACCGGCCTACCTGCCGTTTGTGATCGGTGGCGATCCCAACTCGCCGGGGTTCAAGGTCAACAACCTCTCGCTGGCCCCCGCCATCAGAGATCGGCTCGACGACCGCCGGCTGCTGCTGAGTGGCCTGGACGGTCTGCGTCGCGACGTCGACAACTCGCGGTTGATGGATTCGATCGACAAGTTCAACCAGGAAGCCATCAACCTGCTGACCAGCGACAAGGCCCGGCGGGCATTTGACATCTCGCAGGAACACCCGCGGATCCGCGAGAAATACGGCCGGCACAGGTGGGGACAGCGGGCGCTTTTGGCCCGTCGGCTGGTCGAGGCGGGTACCAGCTTTGTGACCATGCAGATGCAGAACCCGGGGATCTCAGGCGGCATCGGCAACTGGGACATCCACGCCGTCAACGGCCACCTCTACGACGACGCCAAGGCCCGGCTGCCGGTTTTCGACAAGGCGATCTCGGCGCTGATCGATGACATCTATCAGAGGGGCCTCGACAAGAAGGTGATGGTGATCGTGGCCGGCGAGTTCGGACGTACGCCACGGATCAACCCACAAAAGGGCACCTCGTCGAAGGTCATGCAGCCCGGCCGCGACCACTACCCCGGCGCGATGTCGGTACTGGTCTCCGGCGGCGGCATGCAAACCGGCCAGGTGATCGGCGAGACCACCGCCAAGGGTGTCCGCCCCAAGCAGCGGCGGCTGGATCCCAACGACCTGCTGGCCACCGTCTACCGCTTCCTAGGAATCGACTACGACGCGATGATTCCCGATACCAGCGGCCGGCCGGTTCCGCTGATCCCCAACGGCACGCCGATTCGCGAACTGCTGTAGTTCGTGTGCGGGTGAACCAGACTCCCTCGGGCGACCGCAGCCTCTGCGAAGGGTCTCACAGGGGTGTCCCGTTGTGTCCCCAGGACTTCAGGCGCCGGGAACTGCAGACCGAGAGAATCAGTCGAGGGGACGAACCAGATGGAGTTTGAAATTGGGATCGCCTTTCGGGATCTGATCAGGTACGCCGAGGCCTCTGCGATTGAGTCCGTTGTAGAAGGCCGTGACGTCTTCGCCGGTTCGTAGAGGAATGATCTCGCCATTGGGCATGAAGACCGTGCTTCCGTCAGCATCAGAGAGGTCGAGCCTTGCTTTGCCGTACTGGTCATGACCTCCATGCATGACCCGCGGCTGGTCGATTTGTCCGTTGATCCTTGCCGCGACCTGCTTGGTTCTCGGATTGGTCCAGTTCTCGAGGAGGACCTTGTTGTCGACCGCGAGCGCGAGGTTTCGGGACGGGTTGTCGGGGTCGATGACTCCCAGCAGGTCGTAGTCTCCCACCAGGGGCTTCTTCCGTCTGGTGTCGATGATCTGGCCGGGTTTGAGATCCCATCCGGGTCTCTCCGGCAGTGCCAACACTCTGCCGTCCTTGGTGCGGGGGACCCCGAGTGGGTCTACGACCGCGTACCCATTGTCCAACGCGGCAGCAAGGTGTTTTTTTCCCTCGGTCGTGCTGTGCGTCAGCTTCATGACGTTGCCGTCTGGTTGGGAAGACAGTCCCTCCTCGATCGTGACGATTCCGTTCCTCTTGCTGGTCTTGGCCTTGATAGCCATCGGCTTGGCCGGGAAGCCTCGTGCGATGAGCGGAGTCGACTTGGGGTTCGTGTTTCGGACGGCGATGATCAGATTTTCCTGCTGAGCGACACGTTCAAAGACCTTGAAGTGTGCAGGAGTGATTCCACTGGCCTTGATGGTTGCTCCCCTGCTGAGCCCGATGGCCTTCTTGACTTTCGGCGCCACCTTCTTGGCTCCCTTCATCACCAGTGCCGAGAAGACGGCAACGCCGACGACGGCAATGAAATTCGCCAGGTGTCGGGCGGCCTGGTCGAGGTCCGAATTCGACCTGGCCGAATAGGTCAATCCGACTGCTGCTCCCAGGTCTTCGGCGGCCGTGAAAATCTGCAGACCCAGGAACGCGAAGCCGGCAGCCACCATTAAGGCATCGGCAATGAACCCGACACCGAAGTAGTGGGATCCTGCCCATACGGCTAGGGTTCCGGCGACCATCGCGATGGCGGCCGGGGAGATCATCATGGCGAACTCGTCCTGGATTTCGGCCGGCAGCAGCGGGAGCGTGCGACGCAGCACCGTGGTGAAGCGGTCCTCAAGCGGCATCTCCGAGACCCGCTCGGTTCTGCGGATCGGCCCGGGCGTGGGTGTCGAACTGACAACCGATGTGCCGGTATCGAGTCACTGACCAAACAGGGGGTCGTTGGAGATCGCCCCTGGAATACGTTCGCCGGCCATCTTTGAGTCTCTCAGCGACTAGCCTGGTGGATGCTCGGTGAGTCTTGAGGTCGGAAGTGGTCTGCAATCAGCCGCCGATCATCACGGTCGGGCAGCCGACGGTAATCGTCCCGCCGTGGGCCGTCGAGTCGCCCAGGCGTGCCGCGGGGGTTCCGCCGATCAGGACGCTCATCGAGCCCATCACGATCGAATCCGGTGGTCCGACACAGATCGCCATGTCTCCCACTCGTGCCGACGGCAGGCCTCCAATCAGCACCGTGGGGCAGCCGACCGAAACGGGACCTCCCACGTGGGGGATCGGCGGGGTGCCCGGTGTCACCATCGGACAGACGTGCATGTCGGAAATGCGAGCGGCGGGGGGCATGGCCAAGTTTCCTGTTGCGGTGTGTGATTTCGGAGCTGTCTAATCGGCGGCCTTGTCGGGGCCGGGTGATTCCTGCAGCACGTTGACGAGTTCGAACCGCTCGATCTTCTGGGAAAACTCCTCGGTCGCAAAGATGCACCAGCCTCCCTCGTCGGAGGATTCGATCAGGACAGCGTCGATCCCGGTCATGATCTCTTCGACGACGTCCTGCTGGCTGTTTGCGAGGATCTGGTACAGCAGGCTGGGCCACCAGTAGGCGAACAGCGATTCGGTTCGAGACTGCTTGCCGGTGGCCGGGTTGAAGGTGGCCAGTGACCGGAGATGCTGCTGCAGGTCGGAGGTGGGAGCCTGCGAGAAGATCAGCATCGCTGCGTCGTTGCCGGTGACCTCTACCAGGCCCGCTTGGATTCGGTCGCGGTCATCGGGTGAGAGCAGGACGGGGGAGTGTTCGCAGAGCGTTTCTGCGGGGAGCCACTGGAGCAAGTAGTCCGGATCGGAGAAGTCCTCGGGCAGCAGACTCCCACTGCGGGCGAAGTCGACGACCGCATGCAGAAGGCTCAAGCCCGAGAGCCGTTGCGCCATGGCCCACAGCCCGGTCGGGCAGTCGGGTCCCGAGGTCGTCAGGACCAGGCCGGTCGGGCAGGTGACCTGGCAGGCTTCTGAGACCGAAGAGATGTCAGCGGGAGTTGAGCCGGAGGCCGCCAGGGAGACGCGGATGACGGTGTTGAGGCCGATCTCGATTTCATCTCCATCGGAGAGACCCACGAGGTCTTCGACGCGACGGTGATTGACCACAGTGCCATGGCTGCTGAGGTCGTGCAGTTGGCAGTCGGGAGGAACCAATTCGATCCGGCAGTGTTCTCGGGAAACAGACCGATCGTGTTCAATCACGAGGTCACAGCCGGCTTGGCTGCCGATGACCAGTGCCTGTCCGGCGGCCAGTGGGATCGCGGTCCCTGCGGCGGGGCCATGGATCACCTCGAGCGAGCCGGGGGCCGGTTGGAGTGGCCCGCTGTCGGCGACGGGCAGCGCAAGCCGGTCGGGTGGTTGAGAATCCTCAGTCGAAGCGCCTTGGGCGGCTGCGGCGGGAGCCTCTTCCACGACCTCCTCAGAGGAGTGCTCGGCCTGGTCGAGTGCGGTGAAGCGAATTGCCAGAACGGTGGCATTTCCAATCTCGATCTCGTCTCCATCACGGATCTCACACGACTCGATCTCGAGGCCATTGAGTCGCGTCCCATTGGAGCTGAGATTGGTCAGGCCGAGGATCGGCGGCAACCACTGGATCTGGCAGTGCCGTCGAGAAACCACGGGATCGTCCTCGATGGTGATGTCACATTCGTCGAGTCGTCCGACGAGCAACGAGTTGCCCGCGGGGACCGTGACCGATTGCCCGGCCGAGGGTCCTTGCGTGATCTCGATCACGACCTGTTGGTCATTTTCGGTCATCGTCGTATTCGCTTGCCCTAGCAGGACTTGTTCCCGGTCTTGGAGTCGTCGGCCTGGGTGGGCTCGAGGAGTTCGACGCCACTGCCGACTTCGGTGGGGTCAGAGGGTGAGGAGGGGCTGGCACCGCTTCCGCTTCCGGCGGCCCCGCCGCTGTTGATCATGACCATTGTGCCCTGGATCGAGACGCCCGTTGGCCCGATGTTCACGAAATTCCCTCCGACCTTAAGTGTCAAACTCAGGCCGGCCTCGATCACCACGTTCATCCCGCCCTTGATGTGGACGGCCTGTCCGGCTTCCAGAGCCGAGTTCATACCGACCTTCTGATGCAGGTTGCTGCCGACGTCCAGCGACATGTCGCCGCCGACCGACTCGGACTGCGACCCGTCGATGGCCAGGTGCGCCCCGCCTCCAACCTTCTCAATCGTGTCGCCATGTACGACGACCTCCTGGTTCTCGGCTACCGTCAGGTACATGTTCTTATCGAGCTTTTCGACGTGGTCGTTCTTGACGCCCAGGTGCTTGTTGCCGTGGACGAATTCCACCTGGTCGCCTTCTCCCCCGTTGTCCTCGCTGCCGACAATCAGGTTGCGATTGGCGACGACGCGTTCGTTCGAGTCGTTCTTGACGCGGACGTCCATGTTCCGCTCGGCGTGCAAGAAGATCTGTTCCTTGTCCTTCTTGTCTTCGATGCGGAGTTCGTTGAACCCGTCGCCGTCCTTGGAGCTGTTGGTCTTGATGTAGCTGAGCGTCTGGTTGGCAGGCAACTCGTAGGGCGGCATCTGTTCGGCGTTGTAGACGCTCCCGACAATCAGCGGTCGGTCGGGGTCGCCTTCGAGGAAGTCGACGACGACTTCCTGTCCGATACGAGGAATCGAGAGGACGCCCCACTTCCTGCCGGCCGAACTGTGGGCGACCCGGATCCAGCACGAACTGCTCTCGTCCTTCTTGCCCTCGCGGTCCCAGTGGAACTGCACCTTCACGCGTCCGTACTCGTCGGTATGGATCTCCTCGCCACTGGGTCCCACCACGACGGCGGTCTGCACACCGGAGATCATCGGCTCGGGGCTGACTCGGGCGGGGCGAAAGACGACCGACTCGGGGATGCAGGTGAATGAATTGCTGTAGTCCTCGCCCATGGGCGAGCCGGTTTCATAAGCCAGGGGCTCGGTGGCCGTGTGATGCACCGTCGTGATCACAAAGGACTGGTCCTTGTCGCCCCCCGCTCGCTCGCCGGTGATTGTGAACTTGCCACCGGGTGTGAACGACTTGCAGAGGCTCGCGGCGTTGATCGTGTCGTGCTCGACCTCTTCCTCTTCCATCCGCAGTTTGACCTCGGTTTCTCCGTCGGTCTTCTGCTGGTACTCACCCGGGTAGTCGTAGACCTCGTACTTGTCGATTCCCGGCAAGCTGACGACGCTCTGGGAATTGGTCATCAGGTTGGTACTGGGCGTCTCGAAGTTGTGGTCCGTCTGGGCCCACTTGCCTGGCACAAAGCCGAACCGATGCGACCAGCTCTTGATGTGGTCGGCGATCGCGACGCGACTCCGCGACGGTGGGTAGTCGACCTCGTTCTCAGTGCAGTCCTTGTAGGCTCCGGCGTGGTCGGCCAGCACGAGAGTATGTTTGCCGTCCTCGTGCCGGAAGTAGTAGAAGATGCCCTCGCGTTCCATCAGCCGCGACACGAAGTTGAAGTCGGTCTCGCGGTACTGCACGCAGTAGTCCCACTGCTTGTGATCTCCCTTGATCTCAGACGTTTCGTAATCACTGAAACCGAGGTCGCCGAAGATCTGGCCGATGATCTCGATCACCGTCTTCTGCTGAAAGATGCGGCAGTCGGCAGTTTGCGAGAGGAACCAGAGCCAGGGGACAAGCGTCGCACGGTAGTTGCGCCGCCCGTCTTCGGCGTCGCCGGCGACCAGTTCTGAGACGAACCCGTTGAAGAACCGGGGTGATTCGTCTGTGAGCTTGAGGCTGATGGTGACGTTCTTTCCGACGATCTCCGCGGCGGTGATGGCGTCATTGTCGGAGATCAGGTCGAGTTCGAACTTGAACAACCGGGAGAG
>CAUZEQ010000177.1:0-10245 GCA_963578885.1 Planctomycetota bacterium | reverse complement strand
CGGTCGCACCCTCGCCGCTTCAGGATGACCCGCCGTCGGACTGGATCGATCCCGGAATCGCTGCTTTGCCTTGCGGATGCGATCGACCAGGTCATGGTACGTCGCGGAAACACCCGAGATCTTCGACGGAGCCTCATCGGTGAGCGGTTCCTCGGAATCCGCCTCAACAGGCTCCTCGGCCTCCGACGGCTTCGGCTTGCTGAAGGCCCGGTCCCTGAGCGTCTGAGTTCCCTGCCGCAGGCGATCCACCAGCTTGTGGTAGGCGGCCGGCACGACACTGCGGCGGGGGGCCTGCTCGGTCACCTGCTCGATCGAGGGCTCCTCGACTTCAGTGCCTGCCGAATCGGGCGGTGGGGGATCAGCGGGCGGTTCGCTGTTGGGATCCAGCTGACCCTCAGGGGCCGGCTCGGCGAACGGCAGGGGCTTCGCCTTCAGCAGGTCATCGACTTCCAAGCCGTGGCTGCGTTGCCAGGCACGCCGCAGCGCGTCGCGATAGGCATCGGGAGTCCACTCGCTCTCGGCCAACTGCACGTTGTTGACCGCGAGCAGGTTGCCGGTGCGGTAGTGCAGGTTCGCCAGTGCCTGGTTGTAGGCCACCAGGCTGGTGTAGTAGGCCACCTCGGCATCGGCGCGGCTGACCTGGGCCCGCAGCAGGTCATCCAGCGTCTTGGTCCCCGCGTTGAACACCTCGATCTCGAACTGCCGTACCCGTTCCTGGGCAGCGGCTCGTCGGTTGAGATTCGAGCGGGACGCGGCTTCGTTGGCAGCCAGTTGCTGGAAGGCGTCAGAGAGTTCGTGGCTGACCTCGAATTCCTGGGCGTCGAGAACCGCTCGAGCCTTGATCATCCGCAATTCGAGATTCCTGACCTGGGCGGTGGCCGAACGCATGCCGATGGGCAGAGTGAATTCGAAGCCGAGACTCCAGCCGGTGTGATCCGCGTGCGAGAGTCCCCGGTAACCGCTGGAGAACTGCGAAGTGCGGTCGTTGGAAAACAGGTTGTCACCCATCGCGTTGATCTGGTATCCGCCCACCAGGTCCAGCCGCGGCCGGATCAGGCTGCGGGCCGCCTGCAATTGCAGTTCCATGCTCCGCAGCCTCCACCGCTGACGCCTCAGCTCGACACGATGAGTCAGGGCCTCGACCAGGTTCACTTCCCAGTCGGGTTTGAAGCGAGCCGTCACCGGTTCGTCGGATGGCCTGAGCACAGTGCCATCGCTGGTCGGCAGGCCGAGGAGTCGCCGCAGAGCGGTCTCGGTGCGATAGAGGTCCGAAAGAGCGGCCTCGGCCTGGGCGCGGGTCTGGTAATAGCGATCCCGTGCCAGCGGTTCGTCGGAGTTGGTGAAGCCCTGCTTGCCGCCGCCGTCGAGAATCACCTTGGTGTCTCGCCACGACTTCTGGGCACTGTTGCGAGCCGTCACCGCAGAATCCCACTTGCGGTAGGACAGGTAGAGGTCCCAGTAGAGATCCTCGACGTCCTTGACCAGGTTGATCGCCGACTGCTCGAACTGGGTCAACGTCAGGTCGTTGTTGATCCGGGCGATCACCACGCCCTGGCTGACTCCGCTGAGACCTCGGAATTGCTGAGTGACCGGTCCGGCGATTCGAGTGAACTCGGTGCCCGATCCGGCCAGCAGAGGCTGGCGGTACCTGAGATTGACGTTGCCGGTGTAGGTCGAGTTGTACAGGTTGAACGAGCTGGGAGTGTTGCTGCCGAAGTACGACCAGTCGTGGCCGACCGAGAGACTGGCTCCGTAGCCCATCTGCTTTCTGAGCATCGACTGAAAGTCGGCCATTTCCCCGACCAGAGCCTGGCCACCACCGATACCCGCCATGAAGGCGTTGTTCTGAGGCGTCTCGCTGCGACGCCAGACCATCGTCGTGGTGAACTCGGGATCGAACGCCGCCAGTGCCGCCGTCACGCCGCGACCACCAAACAGCACGCCGGTCTCCTGGATCGACGGGTCCCAGATCGAGGCGACTCGATCAGGTGACGAGAGGATGGCGTTTCCCGGCGAGAGAAACCCGCCGCGGGTACGGATCACCGAGTTGTTTTCCAGGGCCAGCTTGAGTGCTTCCGAGAGCGCCAGGTCGCGGATCACGTCCTCGGTCGGAGCGGTGATCGTCCGAGGTGGCCGCTTCCAGCTCGTGCGAGGAGTCGCCTGAGCAGAGTCGCTGGGATTTACAATGTGGAGTTGCCGGTCGCGGTAATGCTCCAGTGTCGCGTCACTCAACCACGTCACATCTCGCCCCGGCCCCGCACATCCGCCCGCCAGCAGCGACAGACCGATGGCCAGACGCAGCCAGGCACCGGCCACCGCGGACCGCGGCGGGTGTGACGACGAGACTCTGAGACAGGAAGCAGGCATGACACGAGACACACAGAGGGGCAACGCTGTAACCGCTACAAACGGTATCGACGGAATAACCGTCAAACCTTAACGGCAAACCGAGCCGCGGGGACTAGCTCCAGAGCCCCGCCTTTTGCGGGGCGGAGCCAGTCGCTCAGGCCCCGCCTTCGGCTGCGTCTGAGGCCGGTTCTCGGCCCGGAGCAAATTCGCGATACGGACGGCCCAACCACTTCTTGACCAGAACCACCTCGCCCGCATCGTTGCCCTCGATCGCATGACCCAGGAACTGCAGCACGTAGCCAACCGTGAAGCTCGACACCGACCACCACCACTCCGCTCCGCGAATCACCAGGACCGCCGTGACCACAAACGTCAGCGTCAGTCCCAGGAGATGCAACAGGCGGTTGAGCGGGTGAGTGTGCCGCTGGACGTAGTTGGTGAGAAATCGAATGAGCATCGGTTCCCTCGTCGTCGAGCCCGCATTGTGGCGGCCACGACTGCCCTTTGCCAGCCGTCGGGTTCCTCGAATGCCTCTCCCGGACATCTCCCGGGCATCGGCCCGCATCTCCTCCCCATCCCTCCCATTCCCGCTGGCCGTGTTCGCCCGATTCTGGTATTTCCCCGGCGTGGACGAAACGGCCTTCCGTGCACTGGTTTCCGGCGATCGCCGCGGCCCGGCCGCCGCGGGGCACAGAGCTGTGCTGTGGCTGCTGAAGTGGGCCTACCACGCCGCCGTCGCAGCCAGGAATTTCGGCTACCGCAGCGGGGCACTCAGATCGTACCGGGTCGCCGTACCGGTCATCAGCATCGGCAACCTGACCACCGGAGGAACCGGCAAGACGCCGCTGGTCGCCTGGCTGGCCAACCACCTCGCCGAAGCCGGCCACTCGGTCGGGCTGCTCAGCCGAGGCTACCGGGGCGAGGCTGATGAAGAGGGCAACGACGAAAAGAGACTGCTCGAGGCACTCTGCCCGGCTGCACCTCATGTTCAGGACCCCGATCGAGTCGCCGCCGCCGGGCAGGCCATCACCGAATACGGCTGCGACGTACTGCTGCTGGATGACGGATTTCAGCACCGACGCCTGGGCCGAGACCTCGACATCGTCCTGGTCGATGCCACCTGCCCGTTGGGATTCGGCCACCTGCTGCCCCGCGGCTTGCTCCGAGAACCTCCCGCATCCCTGAAGCGGGCCTCGCTGCTGGTGCTGACACGCATCGACCAGGTCGACCCCGACCGCGCCGCAGAACTCAAACGCCAACTCTCGACCTGGATCGGCACAGAGCTCATCGCCGAGGTCGCCTTCCCGAGCACGGGCCTGGTCAACAGCATCGGCAGCACCGCACCCTTGCAATTGCTGGACGAGTCGCGGGTGGCCGCCTTTTGCGGGATCGGCAATCCCGAGGCCTTCCGGGCCGGGCTGGATTCGGTCGCCCACCGTGCCTTTCCCGATCATCACCGTTACGACGACGGCGAACTGACCGAGTTGGCCGGGTGGGCGGACCGACACGATGCGGACCTGCTGCTGACAACACGCAAGGACCTGGTCAAGATCCCGCACACTCAACTGGGACAGACACCGCTGTGGGCCATCGACACCGGAGTCGAGTGGATCTCGGGATTGAGCATCCTGCAGAACGCCCTGGCGGAAGTCCTGGGGTCAGATCCGCCGTAGGCGGACCCGTGGCGGGGCGCTCCAGGGGAAACAGGCCAAACCGGTGGTCCGCCGCAGGCGGATCAGACCCCAGCCTTCGCATTCTTCAATCGGCGGCTAGTCGCTTGCAGGCAGGCGGTCGACCGAATCCTGCAGCTCATCGAGCTTGGCCAACATGACGGCCGAAAGGGTCAGGGAGATGATCGAAGTGGTCAGCATGGTCATTTCCAGAGAATCCAGGCCGCCTTCACCATCGAGTCCGAATCGGTGGGCTGGATCGCGACCCTCGCCGCCCTGGCCCCTCGCCTCGATGCTCTCATGCAATCCCGCGTCCAGGACCAGCTGTTCCTGAGCCTGCGGTGGAGCGGACTCGGAACTCCACAACCGGACGATTGTCTCGTGAGTGGACACGCGCACGTGGTAGACGCCACCGGACAGGCCCCGGATGCGGTACTCACCTCGATCATCCGTCACCCCACGAGCAATGACTTGTCGGGCTCTTGAGAGCACCACCTTGGCATGGGCCATCAGATGACCATGCTCGTCCAGCACCCGACCTGACAACGTCCCACCCGGGCCCAGCCGAACGTCACGTACCGCAGCCCGCTCGACCGATCCGGCCGGGACTTCCGTTTCCTGTGGACTGCGAACAGACAAAGACGATCTGCCACCAACCGCACCCTCGGCCAGGCTCCAGGCCGGACCCGGCACAAGCAGCATGGCGACCGCCAGCCACGACAGGATTCTCGCACTTGGTCGATCAGGTCGATCAGGTCGATCAGGTTGATCAGGTCGATTGGGTCGATTGAGTCGATCAAGTTGCATGGTCATGCCAGACTGCCTGGTTCCGTCGAGATTTGGATTCGTACCGCTGCATGGGTCGGGACTGCAGACTTTCTAGGGACTGGCCGGAGGTGAATCGTCGTCGTCATTGAGTTCATCGATGATGAAGATGGCACCGACGACTGCACCCACGATCAACGCGGTCTTCAGACCGGAAGAGATGCGTGAGCCACCGAAGAGGCCTCCGGAAGATGAATCGTCGTCGGTCGGCGGAGCTTCCCCGGCCTGAGCCCGAATGATCGGCGGGTTGGCGATGACCTGCAGCCGGCCAGCGGCACTCCGAGGAGCCGTCCCGGCAGCCCAGGCACGGATCAGTGTCTCGGTGCCATCGACCCGGACCTGGTACAGCCCGCCTGGGAGATTCTTGACGGTGTAGAGACCCTTGTCGTCGCTGAGTGTTCGAGCGACCAGCCGACGGCCACGACGGACTTCAATCACCGTCTTGCCGCGGGAATGGCCACGGGTGTCAACAACGCTTCCCGACAAACTACCGTCGGCCGAGAGTGCCACGTCGACGGCACGGGTCGATGAGACGATCTGGGCTGCGGGCAACAGGATCTGGGATCCCAGCATGCCGGCTGCCGCCAGCAGCACGACGAGGCCCTGGGAGAGTTCAGAACGAAGGTTCATTGTCGAAGTCCTTGTCGTCGAGAACGACTGGTGTGTTTTTCTTGGACGGGGGGGAGTGAAGCGAGTCAGGGGCTGGCTGGGGCCCCATTCCCCTGGTCAGCCTGGGCACCGCTGGAGGCTGCCGACGGCGAGTCATCGTCGTCATCGGTGGCCACCACGATCACACCGACAATTCCGGTGACGACCGCAGCGGTCAGCAGCGGATTGAAGAAGACGGAACCGGGTGAGGTGTAGGTCCCGGGCATCATCATCCGGCCGCCGGGAACCTGATACGGCTGAAAGGGATAGGCGGGCGTTGGCACCGGCGTGACGCTGGCGGGGGGAGGGGCGGAGGCTTGGCCACGAACGATGGTCGGGGTGGGCAGCGGCTGCGGTTGGCTTGAGGCTGAAGTCAGCACCAATCGACCTGGCGATTGTGGCGGGGCTGTGCCTGCAGCCCACGCGCGAACGGCCTGGCCGACCCCCGGTGCAGTGAACCAGTAGAGACCTCCATTGAGCCGTTCGAAGTGGAATCCGCCGTCGTCGCTCAACCGCGCCTTCGCCACCAATCGGCGGCCGCGATAGACCAGCACCCACCGCGAGTCCGGAGACGGGCCCTGGAAATGAGCAATCGCACCCTTGAGGCTCCCGAGGCGATCGAGTTCGACGTCGATCGGTCGATCGGCACGCACACCGGCCGCGACGACGTCGACAGTCGACACCGACAGCAGTCCGAACAGCACGGTGGCCAGCAGAGTGGGTTTCACGGAGTGGTTCGAGGAGAGAGGAGAGAAGCGGGGCCGGGCCGAACGGTACGAGGCACGTGACCGACGACACGAGCGTGTTGAAGACCGGGTAGGGGATTGCGAGGAGAAGTGAGAGTGAGAGGGCGGGATTCTATTGATCGGCGGAGACGGGTCAAGGGGGTTTTGGCCGGTTGCGGCCCCCCTTGCCTCAGATCCGGACCAACGCTAGGCTAGCCCCGCTTCAGCCGCTGTAGCTCAGTTGGTAGAGCGAGGCATTCGTAATGCCTAGGTCGGGAGTTCGAGTCTCCCCGGCGGCTCTGACGGAAGTTGTTCAATGGGAATGACTTCCGCTCTTTTCGAGCGATCCGTGTTCGAGCGGAATCGGCTCGGTGTTACCTGAAGTGTTACCTAAAGCCTCCCACAAGACCTCCGCAGCAGCCTCGGCGTTCCGGCCGACGTAGAACTCCATCGTCGTCGAAATCGACGCGTGCCGCACCCGCAGATCAGGACCACGAGCGTCAGAACCGGCAGCAGTTCCGGAATCCGGCGAGTGTTTCTCATGGCGGTTTCTCTAGGCGTTGAGGAGACGGGATAGGATCCGTTGGAGGGCTCTTCGAAGGCGGACCTCGCGTATCAGGGCGACGATGACCACCACGACGGTCACCGAGAGCAGCGTCAGCAGTAGAGTGGGCATTGGGATTCCCCTTTTCTTGTTGAACCAAAGTCCTGGTCATTCCCGCGCCGGGCGTGGCGGACGGCGCACAGAAAGAGCCCTGGGAACGGCCCGAATCGGGCAGTTCGCAGGGCTCTCAAACGCGAAAAACCGGAGCCCACGTGAGCTACGGTTCCGCATCAACCTAATTATGCCAGGTTTTTGGCCGTTATTTAGGTGTGACCAGCCTGCAGATGTGTGCCCTCCTCGGCACCAAGATCACCGATGCAGGCTTCGCCGACCTGCAGAAGGCGTTGGCCAACTGCGAGATCGTGAAGTAGCCCGCATCTCCCCCACCCCACCTCCCGATGCCGGGGGACGTGGTTCGGATCTGGCGGGTTGAACGCCGGGGCTGGGGTGGGGATACTGGCCTTGGGGAGCACTCGCCAGGTGACAGGGCTACTGCTTGTCTCCCGATCAACCGAGTCCAGAATGAAGGGACGAAATGATGCTCTTCAGGGTATTGGCCGAGATCGACTTCAACGCTCCGACGGCCTTCGGGGTACCGCTGGGAATGCTGATCCTGTTCATGTGGTTCCTGAGTAACCAGAACAACCGACGGAAGAACGAGTAGCCCGTTGTGGTACCTGGGTAGGTGTCCCGACCACATGGCCCAGATCGGGGTCATTTTCGTCGTCCCACCCCCACCGCCCGACGCCGGGGGGCGTGGTTCGGATCCAGCGGGTTGAACGCCGGGGCTGGGGTGGCGGCGAGCCATGCTATCTTGATGGAGTGATCACCAGATCAGAGCCTCTCATGCTGTCCACGTAATCGAGTACATCCGACGGGGTCGTGGTGAACCAGATCCGAGACCCCCATCCCGTGGCGCGGCGCTCAGAGCCACCGGCCCTCAGTAACTCGTGCACGAGTGATGAGCGGGTGAACAGGAGACCATTTTCAGTCGGACAGACCTGCGAGGAACGCGGCGAGATCTGCTGGATCACCCGCAAGGGGTATCCCACGTGCAAGCCGCTGCCCGATGGCTGGCTGACAGTCACCCAGGCGATGGCGCTGCCCGAACCGGACACCTCGTGGATGGACACTCCGATGCTCCGCACCCGGTTCACCGACTGGCTGTAGACCGGGATCCACAGTTCGCGTTGAACATCTCCGAATTGACCTCTGTTCCTTCTCTGCGATAGGCTGGGGTCTTCTCACAACCCTTGCGACCACGATCCTATGCTTCGAATTCTTGGCACCGGACGATCGCTGACCCACCACGGCCAGGGTGGATTGAACCGTCGTGAGATGCTGCGGGTGGGGGGACTCGGGCTGGCCGGCTCGCTGGCTGGTGGTTCAATCGCGCCGGCTGCAAAATCGACAGCACCAGCCGGCCTGGAATCGACCTTCGGCCGCGCCAAAAACTGCATTCTCTTATACATCTACGGAGCTTGGAGCCAGCTCGACACGTTCGACCCCAAGCCCGAGGCTCCCGAGGAGATCCGTGGTGAGTTCGGAACCATCGGCACCAGGTTGCCCGGCGTGCGGATCAACGACCTGCTGCCAATGACCTCGAAGGTGCTGGATCGCTGTACGGTGATCCGATCGATGTCGCATCCGTGGCCGCTCCACAACGCCGCCTACACGTTGACCGGGAATCTCGAAACGACAAACCTCGAGGGTCGCCAGCGACACCCGGATCATTGGCCGTTCTTCGGCGGTGTACTGGATTTCCTGGACGAACGAACCAACCGGGCCGACCGTGACTACAGGCCCCCGGTCAGTGTCGGGCTGCCCTGGGTGCAAAGCACCCGCTCGGGACCCAACAAGCGGGCCGGGACATTCGGAGGATTCCTGGGCGCGTCCTACGACCCGGTCTGGGGAGAATTCCGGGGCGAGATGCCGCAGGGAGACCCGTACCTGGAAGTCACACCCGGGGGCCGTTTTTCTTTCAGCGAACGCCACGTCCCCGGCCTGACCCTCGACATCCTCAACCGCCGCCGGTCCCTGCTGGATCAACTCGAAGACCAGGCCCGCTGGATGGATTCCGCATTATCTGTCCAGAGTTACCAGCGGACCCGCGATCGGGCGTTTTCGGTGGCCGCCTCCGACAAGCTGCGACGCGGCCTGGACATCCAGAGCGAGCCCGCCAGCGTCCGTGCACGTTACGGCATGAACCTCTTCGGCCAGTCCTGCCTCTCGGCCCGTCGACTGATCGAGAACGACGTGAAACTGGTCACGGTCCTCTGGGACGAATGGGAACGATCCGACGAAAGCTGGGACACGCACCACGATCATCATCCGCGGATGCGGAAGTTGCTGCTGCCCGGTTTCGACCGGGCCTACTCGGCCCTGATCCTGGACCTGGAACAACGGGGCATGCTCGACGACACGCTGGTGTTGTGTCTCAGCGAACATGGTCGCACGCCGAAATTCTACGACACCTCAAAAGGACCGGGTCGCGGTCACTGGTCAGAAGTCTACAGCCAGTTGTTCGCCGGAGCCGGCATTCGACCGGGCACCCTGATCGGAGCGTCTGACGAGATCGCCGCCTATCCGACCGAACGACCCATCTCGCCCAAGGACATCCTAGCCACCGCCTACCACCTGCTGGGCATCAACCACGAGCAGAAGATTTCCGACCGACAGGGGCATCTCTGGCCCCTGGTCCACGGTGGCCATATCGTCCCCGAGTTGGTTGGCTGAAACGCCGCTGCGGTGCAAAGGGTTGCGGCGTACTACGAACTGGTGCCAGTTCGCCAAGTAGCGGAGGAGGGACTCGAACCCCTCGACGCAAGCCCCTCGCACCACAACGAGTTACTGCAACAGGCGGATCAACATGGTGCGGAATCCGGTACAATTCGTCAGCGGATTCTGATTGAACCCGACCTGATCAGTCTCATCGAGTCCCGGGACACTCTGCCGCCGGACACCCGTGCTGCCATCCTGGCCATCGTCGAGGCTGCTCAGGGCCGTTGACCGCCAGGTCCGGAGCCCGGGAGATGATCGCTACTTGAGCGTGTCCAGCGATGAGATGTCCCAGCTGCCGCTGACGATCCGCTTCCCGTCGGGGTGGTTTAGTAGAAGACAAAGAGCATATCGGGCGTAACTAAACTGGACTTTACCTAACGGAACTCCACATGACGCTACTGCACCGTACTTTACCACAACAAAACACTACACTTCTCCCTCTGCGGTTACACCGAGTTCCACAAGTGTTCAATTCATCATATTAGGGATGATATATAGAAACAATAATGCACTTCATGCAATTGTGAATTCAAATCCGAAATGCAACGTCACGGCGACGCTTGCAGGATGACGTTGTCGTCCTTCCTGCAGAGAGTCGTATCAGGATCCCAAGAGAAGAGCCATCGCGAGGCCAGTTCGGTAG
>CAUZEQ010000176.1:0-10269 GCA_963578885.1 Planctomycetota bacterium | reverse complement strand
CCCGGCAAGCTGACCGCGATCGTCGGCCCCAACGGTTCGGGCAAGACCACGCTGATCAAGGCCGCGCTGGACCTGATCCCCCGCGCCTCGGGCGACGTACGCTTCTTCGGTTCCCCCTACCGCGAGGTGCGGCACCGAGTCGGCTATGTTCCTCAGCGAGGCAGCGTCGACTGGGACTTCCCGGTCAACGCACTCGACGTGGTCGCCATGGGTCTCTACAAGCAGATCGGCTGGTTCCGTCCGGTCTCCCGCCGCTACCGCCTGCAGGCGATGGAGTTCCTCGAGCGGGTCGGGATGGTCGATTACGCCAAGCGACAGATCAGCCAGCTCTCCGGAGGCCAGCAACAGCGGGTCTTTTTGGCCCGTGCCCTGGCCCAGCAGGCCGACCTGTACCTGATGGACGAACCGTTTGTCGGCGTCGATGCGGCCACCGAACGGGCGATCGTCGACATCCTGCGAGAACTCCAGGCCGCCGGCAAAACCGCCCTGGTGGTGCACCACGACCTGCAGACCGTGCCCGAGTACTTCGACGAGGTGCTGCTGCTGAACATGCGACTGGTGGCCACCGGACCGGTTGCCGAGGTCTTCACTCCCGAAAACCTCCGGGCCACCTACGGCGGCAAACTCGCACTGCTGGACCAGGTCGGCCACCGCATGACGCTCGACCCGAGCCGCTCATGAGTTCCCCCGCCGTCCGCTTTGCCGCCGGAGGACTGTTGGTCCTGGGCCTGTTGCTGCCGGGCCTCGACCTCCCAACCGCCTCCGCCGCCCCGTCGCATTCGGCTGACGGTCACCTTCACCGACCCATCCCTCAGCATTCCGGCACCAGCATTTCGGACACCCGCATCCAGTGGCCCAGCTGGCAGAAACTCAGCGACACGCTGTTGATGCGGCACTACAACACCCGCATCGTGTTGCTGGGCACGATCCTGCTGGGCATCGGAGCCGGCACGGTCGGCACGTTCATGCTGCTCCGCCGCCGCGCGCTCATCGGTGACGTGGTCAGCCACGCCTCGCTGCCGGGCATCGCCCTGGCCTTTCTCTATATCGAACTCGCCCATCCCGGCAGCGAGCGGTCGCTGCATGCGTTGTTGCTGGGCGCCCTGGCCGCCGGTCTCCTCGGAGTCCTCTGCACGACGGGTATCACCCGCTTCAGCCGCATCAAGGAGGACGCCGCGCTGGCCATCGTGCTCAGCGTCTTCTTCGGCGCGGGCATAGCCCTGTTCACCATCATCCAGAAACTCCCCACCGGCCAGGTCGCCGGCCTGCAGAGTTTCATCTACGGGCAAACCGCCTCGATGACCGCCGCCGATGTGAAGCTGATCGGCAGCACGTCCTTCGTCGTCGTCGTCGTCTCGGCGCTGCTGTTCAAGGAATTCGGCCTGCTGTGCTTCGACGAGGAATTCGGCCGCAGCCACGGCTGGCCGACCACGAGACTCGATTTCGTGCTGATGGGACTGGTCGTCTGCATGGCGATCATCGGCCTGCAGAGTGTCGGGTTGTTGCTGGTGGTGGCGATGCTGATCATCCCGGCCGCCGCGGCCCGTTTCTGGACCGAACGCCTCGGCCCGATGACCCTGATCGCGGCAGGTCTGGGAGGCGTCTCGGCCTGGCTGGGCGGAGTGGTCAGCTCGCTGTTCGCACGCTTCTCCGCCGGCGCGGTCATCGTACTGGTCGGCTCGCTGTTCTTCATGCTCAGCATGGCCGTGGGCCGCCGCCGCGGACTCCTCCCCCAGTTCCTCAATCAGCTCGCCACCACAAGACGTGTCGGCCGCCACGACCTCTCCCGCACCCTGTATGAAATGCTCGAGCCCCATCTCGAGCAGACCGGCCCCGACTCCGGCCCCGACTCTGGCAGCGACCCGCTGTGCCTGCACCTGCTCGTTCATGACCAAATCCTCGCCCGCCGCAGCTGGTCGACTCGCCGATTGACCCGACTGATCCGCATTGCCGTCTCCGAGGACCGGCTGGAAGTCGTCGAGGGAGGCTGGCGGTTGACCGAAGCGGGGGCAGCCGACGCCCGCCTGGTGGCTCGCAATCACCGGCTCTGGGAAACCTACCTCGTGCTGCACGCCGATATCGCGACCAGCCACGTCGACCGTGACGCCGACCTGATCGAACACGTCCTCGACCCCGACCTCGTCGCTCAACTGCTCGAGGCCGTCTCGCAGCGATACCCGCACATGGGCATGCCGCCCAGCCCGCACCCGATCGACCCGGGTTCCTGAAACAGCGTTCCTTCTCCGAAATCCAGAATCTCATGCAGTCGGTCATCGACATCCTCAACTCTCTCGGCAGTGCCTTCGTCGACGACTGGTACGATCTCGACAGTTGGATCGTGATCACCGCGGCGCTGGCGGCCATCGCCTGCTCGATCCCCGGCAGTTTTCTGGTCCTGCGTCGTCAGTCCATGATGGGTGACGCGTTGACCCACACGGTTCTGCCGGGAATCGTGGCCGCCTTCCTGCTGTCTCACTCTCTGAAGACCTCCGGCTGGATCTCCACCAGCGAGGCCGACACGCACACGGCCTTCGACGCCACCAGCTATGCGATGATGTTCGCCGGTGCCGTGCTGATCGGCGGCCTGACCGCTGTGCTGACCGAGTGGGTCCGCCGCCAGGGACGGGTCGAGAGTTCCGCGGCCCTGGGTGTGGTCTACACCACGCTGTTCGCCGTGGGCCTGTTGATGATTCGGCTGGCCGCCGACAGCGTGCACATCGACCCCGACTGCGTGCTGTACGGCAACGTCGAAACCGTCTGGTCCGGACCCGGCCACGTGCCTCGAGCGGCCTGGATCGGCCTGGGTGCGGTGCTGTTCAACGCCACGCTCGTCGTATGCTTCTTCAAGGAACTCAGGATCAGCACCTTCGATCCGGCCCTGGCCACATCGCTGGGCATCAACGCCAGCTGGATCCACTACGCGTTGATGGCGGTCACGGCGGTCACCGCCGTGGCGGCCTTCGAGAGTGTCGGCAACATCCTGGTCGTGGCGATGCTGATCGTCCCTCCGGCCACCGCGCACCTGCTGACCGACCGGCTCTGGTTGATGCTCGTGCTGGCGGGGGTCATCGCGGCGGCGAGTGCAACGATCGGACACGCCCTGGCGATGCTGCTGCCTCCGCTGTTGATGGCCCCCTTTGCCGATCAACCGTTGCTCAAGGGAGTCAAAGTCGAGAACCTGGATGCCAGCACGTCGGGGATGATGGCGGTCACCGCTGGCGGCCTGTTCGTGCTGGCGCTCGTGCTGGGACCCAGGCACGGGCTGCTGGTGAGGCTGGTCCACCGTCTGCGGCTCTCAGTCCGCATCGCCGCTGAAGACCTGCTGGGTGTGCTCTACCGCCAGGGCGAATCCACTCCCCCACAGGGCCTGCAACATCCCTCGAGACACGGATCGAGGTTCCACCGTTTCGCCGCCTGGCAACTCCGCCTCAGAGGCTTGATCACCGGGCCGTCCTCCCAGCCAGTCCTCACCGAAGCCGGCCGCGACGCAGCCAAGCAACTCGTCCGCGCCCACCGGCTGTGGGAAAGCTACATGGACCGCTACTTCGACGTGCCCGCCGATCACCTGCACGAGGCCGCGCATCGAGTCGAGCACTTCCTCGACCCCGAGCTCCGCGACCAGCTCGCCGATGAACTCGACGGACCCGAGACCGACCCGCACGGGCGCGACATACCAGGCAGCTGACCCCGCATGGGGTGCGGGGGGTTGGGCCGCCTACTCGCGGACGAAGCGGCGACCCTTGAGTTCGAAGCGGGGCAGCGTGCCGCTTGCCACCGCCGCGACATCGGCTCCGAAGTTGAACGTCGCCCGGATCGCTGCGGCCACCGTGTCGCTCAAGGCATCCTCCGCCACGCCCGCCACCGGCTCGATCTCCACGCTCAACCGGTCCAGCGGACCCTCGCTGCCCAACAGCACCCGGAACTCCGCCACCCCCTCCACGCTCCGGATCACCGCCTCGATGCTCGAGGGGAACACGTTGTTGCCTCGCACCGTGATCATGTCATCACTGCGTCCGAGGATGCCGCCCCGCAAACGCAACAGCGCCCGCCCGCAGCCGCAGGGCTTCGGATCGACTTCCACCAGGTCCCCGGTCCGATATCGCAACACCGGGCTGCCGCTGCGACGCAGCGTGGTGATCAACAACTCGCCCTGCTCGCCGGCGGCCACCGGTTGCAGTCGTTCCGAGTCCACCACCTCGGCAATGCACTCGGTCTCCAGAACGTGCATCCCCCCGGGTGCCGCTTCGCACTCAACCGCCAGCGGACCCAGTTCGGTCATCCCCCAGTGATCGATCACCCCGGCCCCCCAGGCCGCTTCGATCGCATCCCTGATCCCCGGCACGCTGCCGCCGGGCTCACCGGCCACGATCAGCATCCGCACCGAGCCCCCCACGAGATCGACCCCCTGCTCTGAAGCAACCTCGGCCAACCGCAAGGCGTAGGTCGGAGTGCAGCAGACCACCGTCGCCTGGTTGTCCTCGATCAGCTGCAACCGAGCCGCACTGCTCATTCCTCCGCCCGGAAGACACAGGTGACCGGCCGCCGCCGCACCCTCGAACGCCGCCCAGAACCCGATGAACGGCCCGAACGAGAACGGAAAGGCGAACCGATCCGAGGAGACCGCTCCGGCAATCCGAAAGATCTGGGCCCAGGCCTCCAACAGATTCGACCAGGCCGCTGGAGTGTCGAGCCAGCGCAGCGGCCGGCCGGTGGTCCCGGAGGTCTGGTGCAAGCGGGTGTAGGCGGAGAGCGGTTCACTGAGATTGCTGCCGTAGGGCTGCTCGGCCTCCTGGTCGCTCACCAGGTCCGCTTTGCTACAGACCGGCAACTCGGAGAGCACCTCAAGGTCCTGCAAACGCTCCGACAACGCGCCCAGGTCCTCGAAACCCGCATCCCGCAAACGGCCTCGCCAGAACGCATTTCCGCCCAGCACGTCCCCGACCAGGCTCCGCAGACGCTCAGCCTGCAGAGCCCTCAGTCGGTCTCGATCCAGATCTTCAGGGAACGACATCGCGGTACCCGGGAGTCCGCTCGCAAAAGCCAACCCAACCTCCTGCCACAGACACGATTGTAACGACCCTCCGACTCGGCCGAACCGCTCAAGTGGGCTTTTCCAACCGCCGACAATGACTATGTGGTGACACGGCTCTGTGCATCATGCCCGCCTTCTGGATGCCCGATCGATGAGCGACCCGGCTGCCGATTCCCGCACGTTTCGCCTTGGCTTCCTGGCCGCCCTGGAAACCGAGGACGGAGCGTTTGTCGCCGGATTGCTGGTCACCAACCGCTACGGCCGCCCACTGGAATTCCAGTGCACCAGCCCGGTCCGTCCAACCCGGGCCCAGGAACTGCTTTACGGAGAAACCCTGAGGCCGTTTCTGCTCGGTGAACTGATGGGCCGCGCGCTGCTGGAACGGCTGGGCACACAGCCGGACCTGCTGGTCACAGACCACGACGACATCCTCGACCTCCGCAACCACATCGCGATCCCCATGGCTCGGATTGAGACCCAGCCCGACACCGCCACGGCCGGCCCGACCGATGCCCCACCCCTGGGGCGGGTGCGGATGGGCCGCCGCATCCTCTCGATTCACTCCGCCCACCAGGACGACATCTCCGCATTGCACCATGGCGCCACGCAGGTCGCCGAAGAAACCGATCTCCAGGAGCCTCTCGAACGAGTCCGACAGGCCCTGGCCGAAACGCTCTAGGCACACCAGACGGGGAACGCCGGTGGACCACGTCGCCCAGAACACAGCCGTCCACTTCGACACTCTGCAGGTCGACGCACACGCGCTGCCCGTGCACCTGGCTGTCAAGCTGTTCAACTCGGGCCTGGGCGCCGGAATCACCCGCGCGCCGCGGTTCGACGTGACTTCTGAAGATCTCGTCCCACCGCCGCGGCTGATGCCCGCCTGGCATCCCAACTGGGCCACGCCCCGTACGATCGGTGTGCAGTTTGCAGACGTGATCGAACCGACCCGTTCGGGATCCGCGATGTCCTCGCCTTACCCTTTGCCCAGCCCCCTCGACAGCGACTCGGCCATCCTCCCCGCCACAGCATCACGACCCCGTAACAGGAACGACCGCCGCACGCGAATCGACGTACCCGACACCGCGCTCTCGATCACCGACCGACTCTTCTTCCTGCTGCAGCCACCCATCGAATCGCTGCTCTCGGGGCAGGAACTGCTGATGCCGTTTGAGCCGTTCCCGTTTCAGTACCAGGGGATCGCCTGGCTGTTCTCGCGTTCGTGCGGACTGCTCGCCGACGAAATGGGACTCGGCAAGACCATGCAGGCCATCAGCGCCTTCCGCCTGCTGCTGAGGGCCGGGCAGATCCGCAGTGTGCTGCTGGTTTGCCCCAAACCGTTGATCACCAACTGGCAACGGGAACTGGAGATGTGGGCCGAGGAGATCCCCGTGGTCGCCATCGAAGGACCCTCGCCCAGGCGACGCATGCTCTGGGAGATGCAGAACATCCCGGTCAAGATCGCCAACTACGAACTGCTCGTCCGCGACGTCGCGATGATCGGTGAGGACGACTTCCCCGCCTTCGACCTCGTGATCCTCGACGAAGCGCAACGCATCAAGAACCGCGACTCACAGACCAACCACGCCGTCCGCGGACTCCGCCGACAACGGTCCTGGGCGCTGACCGGGACCCCGATCGAAAACCGCCCCTCGGATTTCGTCTCGCTGCTGGAATTCATCGGAGCCGTCCCCGACCACAGCCCCAGCGACATTCGGCAACTCAATCGCCTGGCACGCGATTTCGTGCTCCGACGCACCAAGGACCGCGTCCTCACCGACCTGCCACCCCGACTCGACCGCGATGAACTGCTCGAACTCAACCCCGCCCAGGCACTCGCCTACCGCACCGCTGAACAGGACGGAGTCGTGCAACTGAGCGACATGGGTGAGTCGATTACGATCCAGCACGTCTTCGAACTGGTGCTCAGGCTCAAGCAGATCTGTAACTTCGACCCGCTGACCGGCCAGAGTTGCAAGCTGGACCGACTGGCGGCAGAGATGGAGGAGATTGCCGAGAGCGGGGGCAAGGCCATCCTGTTCAGCCAGTGGACTCGATCGCTCGACTGGATGAACGTCCACCTCAGGCGGTTCTCACCGTTGATCTACCACGGCGGAGTCCCCTCCGCCCGCCGGGATGACGTGCTCGCCCGATTCCGTGACGATCCCGACTGCCACTTGCTGCTGATGAGCTACGGGGTCGGTGCCGTCGGTCTCAACCTGCAGTGGGCCGGCTACGTCTTCCTCTATGACCGCTGGTGGAATCCCGCCGTGGAGGACCAGGCCATCAACCGCGCCCACCGCATCGGCCAACAGAACCCCGTGCTGGTCACCAAGTTCATCTGCCGAAACACGATCGAGGAACGCATCGATCGGGTGCTGCAGCAGAAACGGGAACTGTTCCGGGCTGTGCTCGGAGACGGCGATGTCAGCAACTCCAGTCTCAGCCTCGACGCTCGAGACATCTTCGCGCTCTTCGATCTCAAGGCCGGGCGCGGCGAACAACTCCGCAGCATCCAACCGCCCGGGGCCGACGAGCTCTAGTGGGCCGGCCCCGCCAGGCACGCCATCACTCGGCCCTCGATCGATTCGATCGAATCGATCATGCCCGGGTCGTGGTTCGTGTCGTAAACCAGCAGCACCAGCCCCGACGGTGAACCCGGCGGAGACTCCGGCGGTGAAAACCGCTCGGCTCGCCGCAGTCCCTCGATCTCGGTAGCCAACTCGCTCAGGCGACGATCGACCGATTCCGCCTCGGCCCATCGACAAACCAGCACCGTGCCACTCGCTCCGCCGGGTAACTCTGAAGCCCATTCCAACGCACACCGCCCCATCGTGAACCTCGCATTCACCTCCTGCAGCGGCCGCCAGGCCGTCTCACCCGTCGGACTCCGAAAACACATCGCATCGATCCCCAACGGGCCGAAGTATCCCGCCTTCGCAGCCCGATCGACGACCGGCTCGAGCCTCGCAAGCAAGTGCTCGAGGTCCGACTCGAGCCTCAGGACCACGGATTCTCCGAAGCGTGTTCCGAGGTAGCTGCCCGATTCGGTGGTCAGCAACTCGGTGGCACCGCAATACCGCACGCCTCCCCCGGTCTCCAACTCGAACTGCAGGCCACACTCGAATACCGACTCCAGGTAGGGTTCAACCACCACCAGGCCGTCTCGATCCAGGCATCCCGCGAGCCACTCGTCAAAGCCGGCCGGGGGTGTGTCGCCGGTGATCCGTCGCTGCTGGCGACCCGAAGCGCCCAGGTCCGCTTTCACGATCCA
This sequence comes from Planctomycetota bacterium, assembly GCA_963578885.1. GTDB lineage: Bacteria > Planctomycetota > Planctomycetia > Planctomycetales > Planctomycetaceae > UBA8437. Next base: position 1,963 of record CAUZEQ010000176.1, on the reverse strand, counting down.
GCCCGATCCGATCCGAGGCGATCGTGATACCACACCCTGGCAGGCGTCCTGGCTTTCGGCCAGTACTGCCCCGGAGGGCACCATCCCCGCCTCGACCTCCTGCTCAAACGACCAGCGACGCCGGTTGAGTGCCTCGACAACGCTGGGGTCCGGGATCCCGCCCCCGGATCCAACCTCCTGGGCCAGTCGAACCATTCGCCGGCTCCAGCCCCAGGCCACGACCTCCGTAGCCCGGTCGGCTCCCGCGGGCGCTTCAGTATCGCCCTGGTACGGCGCCAACACCGCCAGGTCAGCCGGGCCCAACATCGGGGTCCAACAGCCGCACAGGCCCCGTGTGGCCTCCCAGGCGGAACGAGACATCCGGCGGCCCGACAGCTCGTCTTCAAAGCCGAAGTTGGCGACGAACAGTCTCGACATCCCGCCTCCCAGTCTGCCTAACCGGAACGTCCTGCGCCACTTGCCGCGGCCAGGATTCCAACGCACACGGGCCGGATCACCTGCGGCTAGAAGACGATCTCCAGGACCTGCGTCTCCTTGAGGAGTTTCGATCGGATCCTGATCGTGTCACGCACCAGCTTCTTGGCCGGCGGCACGCGGATCACCAGTTGAGCGATGCGATCACGCACGGGAAGAAAATCGCCCTTGCGCAGCGGCACGAGCTGGCCCTTGCGGATCGTCAGTGCCACGTCCGTGCGGCCCTTCCACTTCGGGTCCCACGGAATCTTCTGGCGGTAGCGATCGCTGCCTTGCACTTCGCCACTGAGGTCCGTGGCCCGGTAACGGCGAACGAGATCGGGCAGTCGGACCTGGATCACGATCTTGTATTCCTGGAACGGCATCGGGTCCTTGGGCACCGTCCAGACCGAGAAGCTCCCTTTGCTGACCACCCGCGCGCCTTCGGGGGCCTTGAGCAATCCCCGGGTGGATTCCGACGCAGAACTGTCAAATTCCGCGACGTATTGCAGCATCGCCTCCGAGAGTGCTTCATCGAGCACATGCTCTCGACCCTCGAGCAGCGCCGTGTCTATCTGCGGCAGCTTCGCTGTACGCTGTGCAGCCGATTCGATTTGCAATGACGCCGCGGCCGACTCGGGCAACGACACAGGCCCGTCTTCGGATTGGGTCCATTCGGTCGACAACGGCTGTGCGTCCCAGAGCCGGTCGAAAATCAGCAGCGAGATCACCAGCAACACGAACCCGTGCAGCAGGAATGACCCGCTCACCGCCGCCACGCCTGCCCGAAGCGTCTGTCGGCCGAGGGCGATTGACCATCGCGGAGGCCGGTGCGTCGCACGGCGACCCCCTGGCAGGTCCGGCCAATTCGTCCTGTCGCTCACGACTCGCCTCGCTGTCCCGACCGCAACTCGCCCCTTGTCGCCCCTTGTCGCCCGTTGAAGTCTATCGGCTCCCAGCCCCGGCCCTCACCAAGCTCGACCGGGACCCCTGAACATCCTAGCCCACACGCTGCTGGCGGCAATCCCATTCATTCGAATGGCCCGCCGCAGTCGGTCGACCCACCTGCACCGCCCTGGCTACCCGTCGCCCGGCCACCGACAACGGACGCGATGCCAGTTCGTCAACCGGGACCCATTCGGCCCGCACCCCCGCGTCCCACTCCCCGGCTTGCCACAGCAGTTCCACCGGCTGCAGATGCAACCGAAACCGTGTGACACGATGACCGAATGCAGGCAGCCATCGCGCAAACTCCACTCCGCAGCCCCTCGCCTCTGCCTCCCGCCGCAACCTCCGCTCCTCGGCCCCCGAACACTCCACCTCTTCGGTCCGCTCGAGCATCGGAAACCCCCACAATCCCCCCCAGCGGGACCCCTCGGCGTGCTGGATCAACAGCACCTCGCTGCCGCGGCGAATCACCAGCATCAGTTCGAAGAGGTCCGTGAGATCTGGTCGGACGGCCTGCCGCGGGATCCGCTGCACCAAGCCGTGCTCAAACGCCCGGCAGCAG
>CAUZEQ010000175.1:0-10272 GCA_963578885.1 Planctomycetota bacterium | reverse complement strand
AGCGGTCCTGTTGCTGAGGCTTCAGCACTCCGTAGGCGTCGTCGTTGAAGACGACCACCGTCAGCGGCACCCGATGCTGCACCGCCGTGGCCAGCTCCTGGACGTTGAACAGCATCCCGCCGTCGCCGGTCAGCGCGACCACCGGGCAGTCGGGGCGAGCGATCGCCGCACCGATCGACGCCGCCAGGGCGTAGCCCAGGGTGCAGAAGTTCCAGGGATAGAGGTAGCTGCGGGGCTCGTACACATCCAGCAGGTAACGGGCCCAGTAGACGGCCACCGTCAGGTCGTTGACAAAAACTGTCTCGCGTGGAGTCCCCCCACGGACGGCGTCGATCAGCTCGACCACCTGCGGGCATCGCTCGTTGCACTGCCGACGCATCCCGGCCCGCATCTCAGAGACCTCCTCGGCCACCCGAGGCTGACGTGCGGACACCGCCTCGGCCAATGCCTCCAGCACCACCCCGGCGTCACCCACAATCGCGTGCTCGACCGGGTAGTTGCGTCCGATCGCCTCGGGGTCGACATCCACCTGGATCAGGGTCGGCGGCATCGGCAGTTGCCAGTTGACCGTTTCGAGTTGTCCGAAGCCGGTTCCCACCGCCAGCATCACGTCGCAGCGGGTACGGATATCGGTGGCCGCGGGGTGCAGCAGACCTTCGCCTGCCGAAAGTGGATGATCGGCCCTCAGGGCTCCCTTGCTGAGCACGGTGGAAAAGACCGGGGCATCGAGTCGTTCGGCCAGGCGGGCCAGTGCAGCGAACCCGCCGCTGCGGACCACTCCGCCTCCAGCCCAGATCAACGGCCGACGCGCCCCCGTCAGCACCGCCGCCACCCGCTCGATCGACTCGGCGTCACAACCCACCGGGTCAGACTCCACCGGAACCACCTCGCCGAGTACCCCCTCGGCATCCAGGATGTCGCAGGGAATGTCGATCGCCGCGGGACGAGGCCGACCGCTGGTGATTTCGGCGATCGCCGAGCAGAGTGCCGGGGCGATCGACTCGACCTCGCTCACCCGGGCCGAGAACTTCGTAACCGGCGTGTAGCAGCCGAGTTGATCGGCACACTCGTGCAAGAACCCCTTCCCCAGCCCCAGGCCCCTCGAAGGAATCTCGCTGGCGATCGAGAGTATCGGCACCGAATCGGCGAACGCGGTCCCCAGCGGGGTCAGCACGTTGAGTGCCGCCGGGCCGGTGGTGCTCAGGCACACCCCAAACCGGCCACTCGCCCGAGCGTAGCCGTCGGCCATGAACCCCGATCCCTGCTCGTGACGGGCCAGGATGTGAGTCATCTCGGGATGAGACGCCAGGCTCTCGTACACCGCCAGGTTGTGCGTACCGGGGATCCCGAAAACAGCTTCGACCCCATGAGCCGCAAGCGTCGCGACCACCGCCGAACCGCCGGTCGCCGTTGCCGGTACCGCTCCTGTCACCGCACCGGGTCCCTCGGCCCCGCTCACGACGCCTCCTCGTCCCGCACGATCCCCTCGACCCTCACCGCCTCGGGCAGCTTCAGATCCCCCCGGGTCCCCCGCCCGATCCGCGACCCGGCCAGCAGGCTGCCTCGAGCATTGCCCGTCCAGAGAATCGCGTACTCCATCAGCTTCGGCTCGCGGTTGTCGGTCACCGTGCAGCCGGTGATCACCGTGTCCTGGCAGTCGTGCAGCAGCATCCCGTTGGGGGTGCCGTCGAGGATCTGGACCCCCGAGACATTGACCCGTCTGCAGCGGACCAGTTCAACCAATGCCTCACGGCGAATCGGCTCGGCACCAGCGACGGTGTGCCGTCCCGCCGCGGCGTCTTCGATCAACACGCCCGTCAGGTTGCAGTTCTCCGAATCGACCAGCCGAATCCCGGTGGCCAGTTCCTGCTTGCGGTAGTCGGGGTTGTGCCCGAAGCAGTTGGGTCCGATGACGATGTTCCTGGACGACTCGACCAGCAGGTTGCGGTGGTGGCCGCTGTAGATGTGATTGCCGCTGATCACCACGCCCCGCACACTCGTCAGGTGCACGTTGGTCCTCTGGCTGCCGATCAGGTTGCCGCTGATCGTCCACATTCCCGCCTTGTGACTGACCCGCCCACGGTCCTCGCCCCCGCTGCCGATCATGCGGATGTTGGCCCCGTTGCCGCTGGCGGTGGACTGAATCGTGTTGCTGGCAATCGTCCCCTCGCGGACGCTGCCGGACCCCACGTCGATGTAGATCTCGGCGGTCGCCTCGTCGTCGGCCCCCTCGACCCCGTGCTTGGCGTTGTTGTTGTACTCGATGTCATTGCCGGTGATCTGCAGGTTGCGGATCTCGCTGTTCTCGATCCGGATCCCGCCCAGCCGGCAGTAACTGATGTGGCTGTCGGCGATGATCGACTGGTGCAGGTTGACGTTGTCCAGGTGCACGCCGACGCCGGTGTTGTGATAGAAGTGGCAGCCGTCGATGATCAGGTTTCGAGCCCGGCTGGTGATCTGCACCGCGGTGTGCACCTCGCGGATCAGCACACCCGAGAGCGTCGGCTGCATGACTCCCACGATCCGGATCCCGTCGGCCTTGGCGTGACGTCCCTCGATCTCGATGTCCCGCACGATCGGCATCCGCTCGTTCTTCCACTCCTCGGGGCGGAAGCCACTCGGATCGGCGGTCCTGGCATGAGTCGCCTTCAGAAAGATCGCGGGGCCGGCACCGGCCATCACCAGCTTCGCCGTTCCGCCGGCACCGTCGATCCCCGTGCGACCGACTTTGGCCAAATCGACCAGCAGGGTCCTGGTGATCAGGTAATCGCCTCCGGGAAAATCGACACGCCCGACTCCCTCGTCAATCGCGTGCTGAATCGCCTCGGTGTCGTCGGTCTTGCCGTCGCCGACCGCTCCAAACTCGCGCACATCGGTCATGGGTCGCAGGCTCGTGAACTCGCGGAAACTCGCCCCGGATCGCCACCGCCTTGCGCGGTGAACACTACGGTTCTACCCGCCACGGGTGGCCATCGGCAACGCAGGGCCCGGCAGACCGAGCAGGCCCGGGGTCAGACGCCCGCCTCAAACCGCTTCTCGATTCCGAGGTGAGCCGACCACAGGCGGAGGGCCTGAACCCTTTTTGTTCTAGTGTCGCGTCCACCGTGTGAGAAAAGGGGTCAGGCCCCCCGCCTTGGACGCCTTGGGTGGGATTGGTCGCCGGATTGAGGCGGGGCGTCAGACCCCGGGCACCGAGTTCTTCAATCCGCCGCAGGCGGGCTAGGCCGCGGGACTCTCGCCCAGTTGCTTGAGCAGGTCTCGAATGATCCGCTCGGCCTGCTGCTTCTCGGCGGCCCAGCGGGTCTGCATCTGCTCCCACCGCGACTCGCCATCCGGGATCTCGGCGATCTTCCGCCTCAACTCCGCTTCGGTCTCGCCAATCGCCTGCTCGCGCTCAACCAGCCGCTCGCCGTGCTCGGAATACACCTTCTGCTGTTGAGCGACCTGGGCGGCGAGTTGCTTCTGAGCGTCCTCGAGGTCGGTTCGTTGTGTCATCAGGGTTTCCCGCATCTGGCGGTACTGATCGGCCACCGCCTCGCGAGCCGACTCCAGCCGTGCCGTCGCCGCGGCCTCGCCCTCACCGCCCTGCTCCTCCTGGTACGAAGCCAGCGACTCCTCGACCGCCAACCGCAACTCGAGACTCTCGCGGTGACTCCCCTCGAGTTCTTCCCGCAACACCTCGATCCGCTGCTTGCGGGCCTCCAGTGCCCGCGACTCGGACCTCAGGTGCTCACGTAGCCCCGATACCTCCTCACGCTGCTGCTCACGCTTCGTCTGCCAGTTCTCACGAGCCGTCGCCAGCCGTTGCTGGTGCTGGTTGAGAGATTCTTCGGCGGCGCGGGACTTGCGCTGCAGGCTCGCGAGTCCCTGCTCGAGCAGTGATTCACGCTCCTCGAGCAGGCCCCGATTGTGAGCCAACTGGTGACGCAGCCCGTCGAGCATCTCGATCCGATGAGCCAGGTCGGCCCGCTGACTCTGGACCTCCTGCCGAAACACCCTCTGATCGGTCTCGAGCGTATTGCGGGACTTGGCAAGATGCTCTTGCTGGAACAGGTGACGGTTCTCCATCAACGCCCGTTCCTGCTGCATCTCGGATCGAGCCGTTTGCTGTTCGGAAGCGAAGACCGCAGTCGCGTCGGCGAGTTCCCGTTCCTGCTTCTGACGGGCCGCAGTCAGCTCCCGAGCCTGGCTCGATTCCCGTTCAGACAGTTCCGACTCGAAGTTCCGCTCGGCCCGCTGGTGCTCGGCCTGGCGCTGCTTCAACTCCTGTTCCTGGCTCTCCCGCTGACGCTTCCACTCATCCTGGTCCCGGTCGAGCTGCTTCCGCTCGACCCGCAGCTCGTCACCGATCACCCGCTCGGTCAGCTCCTGCCGCAGCTCCTCGCCCCGACGGGCGAATTCCCCTTCGAGCTGTTCGAGTCGAGCGTCGTGTTCGGATTCCAGCTCGGCTGAGCGGGTTTCGAGTTTCGCAGCGGTGTCGGCGAGCGATTTTCGCTGGGCCTCGAGCTCCCCCGCAACCTCCCCAGCCAGCGACTCGCGTCGCGCCGCCAGCTCGTCCCGTTCCGACTCGAACTGCTGCTCACGCTGGGACAACTCCTGGGACCGCTGTTCGATTTGCTGCTGCTGCTGGAGGAGTTCCTCGGTCTGGGCCTCCAGGGCCTCCTGCTGCTGACGCTCCGCCAGCCGACCGCTGCGGCGTTCCTGGTCGAGTTGCGAGAGCTGCGAGTTGAGATTGTTCTCACGACGGTCCAACTCGCTGACCTGGGTCTTCAGGTGACCGGCGATCTCGCTGGCTCGCTCCAACAGCTTCTGGCTGGTACGCGGCTCACCACCGTGCTCGGCCAGCGACGCCTCATCAACCGGCTCGCTCCTCGCGGATGCCGCAGCCGGCTGGTCGCTTCCCGGCCAACCGGCGATCGGTGAGGGTCCCTGCGGACCGGGAGCATGTGCGCCGTCGGCACGAGTAGTCGGGGGATCGGGTCCGGGCACTGAGGCCGGATCGCTCATCGTGGGAGTCCTTTCCCAGGTCGCCTTCAGCGGCCGCTCGGCCTAGCCGAGATGCTGATCGAGCACCTCGGCAAACGTGGCCTTCTCCGCCACACCGGTGAAACTCCAGACAACCTCACCCCCCTTGAACACCAGCACCGTCGGGATGCTGCCGACGTTGTACTTCTGGGCCACGTCACTCGCCTCGTCGACGTTCAACTTGGCCACCGTGGCCCGACCCTCATAATCGCTCGCCAACTCCTCAACCACCGGAGTCAGCATGCGGCAGGGACCACACCAGGGTGCCCAGAAATCCAGCAGCACCGGATCCGAGTTGCCCAGCACCTCGGTCTCGAAATTGTCGTTGGTGACCTCAAGAATGTTCTCTGCCATCGATGTCGTTCCTCAGGTTTGCACTCGTCGAAGCCGCTCCCCGATAGTGGCGGGATGATAGGGGAAAGCCGGAAAGAGTGTCAACGCGGAGGGAGTCGCCGGGGACTGACTTCCGCCCCGAGTGGACCGCAGGCACACCGCAGACGGACCGCAGACTGAGGTCCCCTTGCCGGCGGGACTACTCGACCAGCACCGGCACCAGCTCCTGCGTCGTGCACCGCACCTGCCGCTCGATGTATCGCGGCATCATCTTGGTGCAGGTGACCTCGATCTCCCGAGCCACTCGCTGAGCCACCCGCCGGGTCACCGTGTAGGGGACCCGCCTTGTGACCTGTACCGGCACCTGCCGCGTCTTGATCTCGGTGACCTGCTTGTAGATCGTCACCGGCACCTTGCGAGTCACCGTCTTGGTCTCGTAATGCAATTGCCGCACCGGCACCGTCCGCGTCTTGGTCTCGGTCACCCAGCGACACGTCTCCACCGGCACCAGCTTGACCTCCTCGGAGACCTCGATCCGCTGCACCGTCACCGGCACCTCCTTGGTCTCGATCCGGGTCACGTACTGCGTGCAGATCACCTCGCGGCTGACCGGGTTGGGACACCACTCGAGTCGAGTCGAGCAGAACCCCGCCCGCGTCCACCTCAGGCCCAACTGACCGCACGGCTTGGGACCCAGACCCGGCAACAGCGGGCCTCGGCGATACAGCGACCGCGGCACCCAGCGGCCCTGGTCCTCGATCACCGTCCGCGTCTCGGTCACAGGCACGACCCGGCGGACACTCACCGTGCGAGTCTCCTGGCTGGTCACGGGCTTGTAGACCTTGCGACGGACCTCCCGCCGAGTCGTCGAACGCACCAACCGCCGCTCCTGGTACTGGCACTCCTTCTCGACCGTCTTCCAGACCGCTCGACGAAACGTCTCGGTGATCTCATGCTCGGTCGTCTCGGCCACCGTCCGGCAGACCTCGTACTGCTGATCACGCATCTCGGTCTCGCAGAGCGTGCGGTACAGCGTCACCTGCTGGTCCACGTAGACCGTCTCGTAGACCGTCCGCAGCTCCTTGACCTGGGTCGGCTCGTAGACCGTCTCGACAACCGTCTTCATGTAGGTCACCGGCCGCAGCATGTAGGCCATCGACGGACTGCCCGGTCGGGCGCAGTGCTTCGCCGGTCGGGCACAGGTGAGCAGCCGCCGGACCGCCGGGTCGTAGGGCTCATTGTCGGCCGCCGCAGCCAGCTTGTCATCGCCGGCGGTGGCCGAGGCCGGGATGACCATGCACAGGGCGAGAAGTGTCAGCCAGGAGATGATGCGGTCGGTCATGTGTGGTTCACTCCTTGTGTGGTGTCACCACCCGTGGCACGAGCGGCCTGCGGCGGCAAATCCTGATGCCTTCATCATCCGCGCCAGCCGGTACCAAACGCAAGATGCCACCAGTCCTCACGGTCGCCAAAACCCGCAGAGTTTCCCATCGAGGTCCGGTTGTAGGGGTTGGCCAAGCCAGCGGTTCGAATCGTGACACCAACACCCGACACCGACACCCGACCTCGTCCCCCTGTGATGACGTGGCCGCGGGGATCGGCAAGAATGAGAGCAACTGCCGTGGCCAAGGAGACTGCTCTATCGTGACCGACGTACCCCAGGCACCCGGCTTCGCTGAACTGCTCGAGGACCTCGAGCCGGTCTTTGGCGAGCGGCTCTCGACAGCCGCCACCGACCGCGACGACCACGCCTGCGACGTGTCGCACCACGGACCTCGACCGCCCCAGGCGGTCTGCTGGCCCGAGACAACTCTCGAGGTGGTCGCGGCGGTCGATGCCTGCAGCGCGCACCGCGTGCCGCTGATCCCCTACGGCACCGGGACCGCGGTCGAAGGAGGCGTGGTGGCGGTCACCGGAGGCCTGTGCCTGGACACCGGCCGCATGGACCAGATCCTCGAGGTCCACCCCCGCGACATGGACGCCACCGTCCAGGCCGGCGTCACCCGAGAACAACTCAATCGACACCTCGAGGCACTCGAGTCGGGTGTCTTCTTCCCGGTCGACCCCGGCGCCGACGCCAGCCTCGGCGGCATGGCCGCCACCTCCGCCTCGGGTACCAACGCCGTCCGCTACGGGACGATGCGCGACCGTGTACTCGGTGTCGAAGCCGTGATGGCCGATGGATCCGTCGTGCAGACCGCCGGGCGGGCCCGCAAGTCGGTCGCCGGCTACGACCTGACCGCGCTGTTGGTCGGCTCAGAAGGCACTCTCGCTGTGATCACACAGGTCACGCTCAGGCTCGCACCAACCCCCCAGGCCATCTCGTCGGCGGTCTGTGGGTTCGAGTCGATCGAGGCGGCCGTCGAGGCGGTGATCGATTGCCTGGTCGCCGGGATCCCCCTGGCCAGGATGGAACTGCTCGACGAGGTGCAGATCGAAGCGGTCAATCGGTACTCGGGTCTCGACAACCGTGTGCAGCCGACCGTGTTCTTCGAATTCCACGGCTCGGCCAACGCGGTCATCGAGCAGTCCGAGGAGGTGGAACGGATCACCGCGTTGCACGGCGGGTCGGACTTCCGCTGGGCGACCGACGAGGCTCAACGCAAGCGGTTGTGGCAGGCCCGGCACGACGGGTACTACGCCGCGCTGGGCCTGCGCGAGGGAAGCACCGGGTACGTGACCGATGTCTGCGTGCCGATCACGGCCCTGGCCGAAGCGATCGCCAGGACCCGCAAGGAGCTCGAAGGCTGCAGTGTCCCCTCACCGATCTTCGGCCATGTGGGCGACGGCAACTTCCACGTCGTGTTCCCGATCCGGCCTGGAGACGCCGACGAGTTGGCCGAGGTGCAACGGATCAGTGATCGGATCGCCGAGCATGCACTCGATCTGGGCGGCACGACTACCGGCGAACACGGCATCGGCCTTGGCAAGCGACACCTGCTCGAGCGAGAGCACGGGCCCGGGGTCGCGGTGATGCGAGCGATCAAGCAAGCCCTGGACCCGCTGCAGATCCTCAACCCCGGCAAGGTGCTCTAGGCCTCGGGGTCTGGCCGCGGGGGTCTGACGCGGGGGTCTGACGCCGCCTGTAGCGGGCTGCCAAGCCCGCTACAGGCGGGGCCTGACCCCTTCACGAGACACAACCACCCCCACCCCCAGAAAAAGACAAGACACCGCCAGCGCAAAAAAAGGGGTCAGGCCCCGCCATGGCCGAACTTTCAGTCCGGCCACGGCGGCGTCTGACCCCAACCTCAACGCGGCTTAGCTCAGGATCCCGGTCAACGCCTCGGCCTTGACCAGATCGCGCGGCTGGTCGAGGTGGTTGTGGACGACCGTACGGGGGTTGATCCCCACGCTGTGATAAATCGTCGCCAGCAGCTCGCGAGGATGCACCGGGTTCTCGGCCGGAGCCGACGCCGTTTTGTCGCTCTTGCCATAAACGAGGCCACGCTTCACGCCCGCACCGGCCATCACGGCCGTGTAGCAGTAGGGCCAGTGGTCGCGGCCGTCGTTGGAGTTCGAGTTGCCCGAGGTGGACACACCACGCTTGGGACTGCGGCCGAACTCGCCCACGGCGATCACCAGCGTCTCGTCCAACAGACCCCGCTCGTCGAGATCGGCGATCAGGGTCGAGAGTCCCGAATCGAGCATCGGGCTGTTCTGAGTCTTCATCCGCTTGGACAGACCGACGTGGACGTCCCACGAGTGGTTGTCCGAGTTGGCGACCTTGGGCCAGTTGACCTCGACCACCCGAGTCCCCGCTTCGATCAGGCGGCGAGCCAGCAGGCAGCTCTGGCCGAACGTGTTCTTGCCGTATCGCTCGCGGACTTCCTTCTTCTCGGCACCCAGGTTGAACGCATCGCGGGCACGACCCGAAAGCACCAGGCCCAGCGCCTTGTCGTAGTACTCGTTCAAAGCGTACTTGCGGACGGCGACCTCGAGGTCACCCAGTCCGGCGTTGATCTTCTCACGCAACGACGCGCGACGCTGCAGGCGGGCCAGAGGCACTTCCTTGCGGAGCTTCAGATCGTCGACATTGATCTTGTCCATCTTGGCCATGTCCATGTCCCCACCGCTGGGGTACAGGTAGTACGGGTCGTAGGCACGGCCCAGGAACCCTGCGGTCCCCGCCTTGCCGATCACCGAACTCTCCTGCAACGGACGCGGCATCATCACGTAGGGCAGCATCGGAACTGTCGGAGGACGCAGCTTGATGATGTTGCAGCCGAAGTTGGGGAAATCCTTGGGGCTGGGAGGCTCGAGCTGACCCGAGGGCGAGACCTTATCGGCCGTGTACCCGGTCAGCATCATGTAGATCGCCGCGGTGTGGTTGAACAAACCGATCGGCGTGTAGCTCATCGAACGGATCATCGTGAACTTGTCGTTGACCGCCGCCAGCTTCGGCATGTTCTCGGTGAACTGCACGCCGGGCAACTTCGTGTCGATCGGCTTGAAGACGCTCTTGACGTTCTCCGGCACGTTCGGCTTCGGGTCCCACAGGTCCAGGTGACTCGGGCCACCCTGCAGGTAGAGCATGATCACATGCTTGGCCTTGCCGAATCCGGGTCCGCCGTAGCGAGCACCCTCGGCCGCCGTCACGTCCTGCAACCGCAGCATCTCGGGCAGACTCAGGCCAAACGCGGCCGTGCCGCCGACCCTCAGAATGTCGCGACGCGAAATGCCGTCGCACAAGTCCCGCCCACTGTGTCCGGTGATACCAAGCATCGGGCCTCTCCTTGACGCAATCCTGCGTTCTCACCCCGCCAACAAGACCTCCTACACCGGAGGACCCCATTCGCAGAGCACCCTGCCGTTCCCCTGATAGATCAAGGTATCGGCATATGTGTTGACTCGAGCTTACTATAGCCCCGTTTCCTCGGCACTGTCAATCAGATGATCCCGCCGATACCATGCGGC
>CAUZEQ010000174.1:0-10275 GCA_963578885.1 Planctomycetota bacterium | reverse complement strand
ACACACGTCACCTCGTACCGGTTCCCCGGCCGCATCGATTCGGCCAACAGTGCTTCGGGCACCAACCCCAAGTCACCAACCTCCTCCTGCCACGACTCCAACGCACCACGCATCCGCATCAACGTGGCCACCTGGTCCGGGTCACCCGCCAGGTTGTGCACCTCGAACGGATCCCGCTCCAGGTCGTACAACTCCTCGATCGGCTTGATCGGCTCGAAGTACTGCTTCAGGGCGACTGTGTCGAGTTTGCCGGCGGCGTTGAGCCGACGCATGTCGATCATCGTCGGCATCTTGTTCATGTAGTCGATGTTCTGAGCCCGAGTGCGCTCGGGCATCAGGTTGCGGATGTACTTGAACCGCCGGTCCCGCACCGCCCGGATCAGGTCTATCGCCTCGTCCATGCGATCGCGATGAGCGAACAGGTACTGCCGCGGCTTGGCGGTGTGCTGGCCCAGGATCACCTGGCCATGCATGTACTCTGGCGGAGTCACACCGGCCAGCGACAGCACGGTGGGGGCGAAGTCCAGGAAACAGACGAGGTCGTCCCGCGAGGTGCCCGGCTCGATCCGCCCCGGCCAGCGGACCACCAGCGGCACGTGGATCCCCGAGTCGTAGATCCAGCGCTTGCCCCGCGGCAGCCCTTCGCCGTGGTCGCCCCAGAACATCACGATCGTGTTCTCGGCCAAGCCGTCGGCCCTCAGCTGTTTCAGGATCTCGCCCACCTGGGCGTCCATCAGCGTGATGATGTCGTAGTAGCGTGCTCGATCACGTCGAGCCGCCGGGGTGTCGGGGATGTAGGGCGGCAGTTGGACCTTGGCCGGATCGTGCACCAGCTTGTCGAACTTCGCCCGAATCCGGCTCTCGTGCGAGACCGTCAGGTTGATCACGCTGAAGAATGGTTGTCCCTGGGCCCGACCACGCCAGTCGCGACTCCGACGACCACTCTCGTCCCACGCCGTCAGCGGCGGTTCGAAGTTGTAGTCGGTCTTGGAGCGGTTGGTGCAGTAGTAACCGGCCGCCCTCAGCCTCTCGGTGAAACAACGCACCTCCGGAGGCGGTACGATCCGCGACCGCATGTGCTGGCTGCCGATCGAAACCGGATAGACTCCGGTGATCAGCCCCGCTCGGGCCACCGCACAGACGCCGGCATGAGAAAAGCAGCGGCGGAAGACCACGCCCTGCCCGGCCAGGCGGTCGACGTGCGGCGAAGTCGAGTAGCGGTCGCCATAACAGCCCAGGCTCGGGCTGATGTCCTCGCAGCTGATCCAGAGAATGTTGGGCCGCTCGGCCGCGTTAACCGCCGATGGCGCGCAGGCGACACACGTCAGTACGACACAAAGCAGGAAGGCCGTGCGGTGCATCACTTACCCTCCTTCACGTCCCGGATCCGCTTCAACGCCTCGTTGGCGGCTCCCTTGACGTGGTAGTCCGAATGCTTGGCGGCCTGCTGCAGAGCCGAGACCGCTGCGGCCGCCGGCGGACCAATTCGGGCCAGGAAGTCGGCCGCCGCACAGGCGACGCCCCGCTGAGCGTGCTGCAGGCCGCCGGTCAACACAGCCAGCCCGGTTCGGGTCTCGCCCAGGCGACACAGCGCAAAGCCCGCCGCCAGCCGCACGCCGATCGACTTGTGCTTCAGCAGTGCCTTCAGCCGTGCCAGAACCGGCTTGGTCCGAGCCGACTTGTGAGCCAGGTCGCCCAGTCCGCTGGCCGACCAGTAGACGACCCCCGGATCGGCATGCTCGAGTGCCCCCACCAACGGCACGACGGCCTCGGCTCCGAACGAGGGCAGCGTCAGTGCCGCCCGCAGGCGGCGGGTGCGGGACTTCGAACTCAACTCCGAAGACCACTCCAAAAGATTTCGGCCGGCGACGCTCTTGGCCTGGGCATGGCACTGCGTCGAAGCCCCGAACAGCAGCAGCACGGCCAGCCAGGCCGCAGATTTCACCGTCATCGATCTCTCCCGGTCCAGGCCCCCCCGAACTCAACCCGTCGTCAACGGGAAACCGCGTGCATGCCACCCACCGATGCCGCCGTCCATCGAGATGACATTCGTATACCCCATCTTCTGCAACGCGTCTCCGGCCAATGCCGACCGGTAGCCGCCTCCGCAGTACAACACGATTTCCGCATCGTGATCGGGGATCGCCTTCTCAATGTCCCGCTCGATCACCCCCTTGCCCAGGTGAATCGCCTCGGGCAATCGTGCCATCGCCCACTCGGTGTCCTCGCGGACATCGACCAGGACAAACGACTTCCCGTCATCCTGCCATTGCTTGACGTCCACGGTGGTGCATTCGCGGACGCGTGTCTTGGCGTCGTTGACCAGGTCGAGAAATCCGCTCGCGTGGCTCTTTGCCATGGTGGCCTCTGAGATGGAATTGCCGATTGCGCCCATCGTAGCGACGCCCCGGCGCGTGCGAAACGGGTCCGTAGCCGAGGAGATCTCGACGTGTCAGAATGACGCTTCCCCCTCGGCCCCCCCTGCGGCCGGATGCTCTCGAGAGGACGATCGCCTTGGCCGACCGCCGATCCGAACTGGCCCGTTACGAAGACGTCGATCGAAACTATCTCGAGCGACGCCGGTTGCGACCACGTGCCGGCTGGGTGCTGCTGTGGGCACTGGGTGTCGGAGCGGTCATCTCGGGCGACTTCTTCGGCTGGAACTACGGACTGGCCATCGCCACAGTGCTGATGGCGGCGATGTACGTCTGCATGGTCTTCACCATCGCCGAGTTGTCCGCCGCGCTGCCCCACGCGGGAGGCTTCTTTTCGTTCACACGCAACGCCCTGGGTCCCCTGGGCGGGTTCCTCTGCGGACTGACCGACACGATCGAATACGTCGTCACCCCGGCGGTGATCGTCGTCGGCATCGGCAGCTATCTCAATGCGGTCGTCTTCGCAGACCCCTCACAAGCCCCCGAATGGCTGCCGCTGGTCTGGTGGACCCTGGCCTATGCGATCTTCGTGGTCATCAACGTGCTGGGGGTCGAGTTGACTCTGAGGTTTGGGCTACTGGTCACCGCTCTGGCCGCAGCCGTCCTGGTCGTCTTCTACGTCGCGACCCTGGCCACCGGCTCATTCGACACCGAGTTGCTCTACAACATTCCGCCCGATGAAGGCCAGACGGCTCGAGGCCTCCCGCACGGCTGGGCGGGAGTCTTCTCGGCGCTGCCGTTTGCCATCTGGTTCTACCTCGCGATCGAACAACTCCCGTTGGCGGCCGAGGAGTCTCACGACGTGGTTCGCGACATGCCCCGCGCCCTGCTGTTGGGCATCGCGACCCTGCTGATCCTCAGCCTGCTGACACTGGTGCTCAACACCGGAGTCGGCGGCGGAGCCCTGGCGTTGTCCCAATCCGAGGCTCCTCTCGAAGATGGCTTCAAGGCGGTCCTGGGCAACACGGCGACCAGTCGCATCCTGGGCCTGGTCGCTCTGACCGGCCTGGTGGCCAGCTTTCACACGATCATCTACGCCTACGGCCGAGTCGGATTCGCACTCTCACGTGCCGGCTACTTCCCGAGATGGATCTCGATCACCGGCCGCTTTCAGACTCCCTGGGTCGCACTGGTACTCGGTGCGGTGATCGGCCTGGGCCTGGCCGCGGCAATCCACTTCAGCCAGAAAGCCGCCAGCGCCTCCGGAGATGCCGTCTCAGCGGTTACCGTCGGAGCCGTGCTCTTGAACATGGCCGTTTTCGGAGCCGTGCTCTCCTACATCCTCGTGATGGTCAGCTACATCGTGCTGAAGAAGACCCGTCCGGAAATGCCACGCCCCTACAAAAGCCCACTGGGGATCCCCGGTGCGGCCGTCGGCACGCTGCTGGCCGTAATCGCCTTGGCCGCGACCTTCTCGGTCCCCGAGTTCCGGCCCGGCATGTACGGAGTCGCCCTGTTCCTGGTCATCGGACTCGCCTGGTTCCTCTGTTACAGTCGACATCACCTGGTGGCCCAGGCCCCCGAGGAAGAGGTCGCGTTGCTCTCGGCTGCTCGGCTGGAACTCTCCGGCAGCGACAGCAAGCCGAACGACTCTGCGGATGAACACTCATGAACCTGCCCGCGCGACCGCCCGGCTGCCTGGCACTCGAGGAACTCCAGGCCCACCTCTGTGAAGGGACCATCGACACCGTGCTGGTCGGCTTCACCGATCTCTACGGCCGACTGGTCGGCAAGAGATTCGACGCGGGCTTCTTTCTCGAAGAGGTCGTCGAGCACGGCACCCATGGCTGCGACTACCTGCTGACCGCCGACATGGAAATGGAACCGGTCCCCGGATACGAGTTCGCCAACTGGGAGCAGGGCTACGGCGACGTGCACCTGGTGCCCGACCTGGTCACGCTCAGACACGCCACCTGGCTGGACCGCACCGCGATTGTGCTCTGCGACGTCGTCGACGACTCCACAGGCGACCTCATCCCGCTGGCCCCGCGCTCGATGCTCAAAGGACAACTCGCCGCAGCCTCGGCGATGAACTTCCAGCCTTCTGCCGCCTCGGAACTCGAGTACTACCTCTTCCGCACCTCCTACCGCGACGCCGCGACGTCCGGTTACCACGACCTGTCCCCCGGCGGCTGGTACCTGGAAGACTACCAGTTGCTGCACGGGGGCCGGGACGAGGACATTCACGGAGCCGCCCGGCGACACCTCTCCGCCTCGGGGGTCCCCGTCGAAAACACCAAGGGCGAATGGGGGTTGGGCCAGCACGAACTCAATATCCGATATGCCCCGATGCTCGAAATGGCCGACCGCCACGTGCTGCTGAAGCAGTGTCTCAAGGAGACCGCCGACTCGGCCGGAGCCTCGGTCAGTTTCATGGCCAAGTTCGACGCCGAGAGGGCCGGGTCGAGCTGCCACGTCCACATCAGCCTCTGGCACGACGGCAGCAACGCGTTTGCCGGTGATCAACCGCTGGGTCCGATCCATTGCAGCACGACTTTTCGCCACTTCCTGGGCGGGTTCATGCAGCATGTGCCCGGATTGATGCCGCTGTTGGCTCCGACGGTCAATTCCTACAAGCGATACCAGTCGGGATCGTGGGCGCCGACCCGAATCGCCTGGAGCCACGACAACCGCACGGCCGGGTTCCGCGTGGTCGGACACGATCAGTCGCTGCGGGTCGAGTGCCGCATCCCCGGTGCCGACTGCAACCCCTACCTGGTCTACTCGGCCGCGCTGGCCGCCGGACTCGATGGGATCGAAAACCAGATCGAGCCGCCGGCGCACTTCGATGGAGACGTCTATCAGTCCGATTCGCTGCCGGCGCTGCCGGGCTCGCTGGCCGAAGCCACCGCGCTGCTGGACGACAGCAAATTCGCCAGGTCGTCTCTCGGAGACGACGTGGTTGAGCACTACGTGCATTTCTTCCGTACCGAACAGGCCGCCTTCGACCGTACCGTGACCGATTGGGAACGGCGGAGGTATTTCGAGAGGATCTGAACCGATGGCTGCCCTGGCGCCATTGATCGGGATCACCAGCTACGGCAAGGACGAGGACGACAAGTTCTCGCTGCCGAGTAACTATGTCTGCGCCGTACGACGTGCCGGCGGCATCCCGGTGCTGTTGCCGCCGGGTGAGTCGGAAATCGAGATGCTCTTCGAGCGGCTCGATGGCATCGTGCTGGCCGGCGGAGGCGACATCGACCCGGGACTGTACGAAGGACGGATGCACCCGGAGGTCTACATGGTCGACGCCGATCGTGACCTGCTGGAACTGCGACTGACCCGCCGGATTCTCTCCGAAGGACTCCCCACCCTGGCCATCTGCCGCGGTGCCCAGATGGTCAACGTCGCACTGGGCGGCTCGCTGCATGAACACCTGCCCGACGTGGTCGGTGACGAGATCTCGCACCGACTGCCGCCGCGCGAGCCGACTCCACACTCGGTGACCATGGTCGAGGATTCGCGGTTGGCCGAGTTGCTGATCCAGCCGACCTTCGACTGTGCCTCGTGGCACCACCAGTCGATCAATCGGCTCGGCCGTGGTCTGAAAGTCGCCGCCCACGCACCCGACGGGACGATCGAAGCCGTCGAGTTGCCCGAGCACCGGTGGTTGTTCGCCGTGCAGTGGCATCCGGAGTTGACCGCCGAGGTCGACCCGCTGCAGCAGTCGCTCTTTGATGAACTGGTCGATGCGTGCCAGGACGAAATCGATGCGTCGCCCGACTCAATTGATGACGGACTCGATGACGGGCTCGATGACGGTAAGGGAGATGAGTCGTGAGTGGTCGATTGGCAGAGAAGGTGGCGTTGGTGACCGGGGCTGGAGGCGGCATCGGACGAGAGACCTGTCGGTTGTTCGCCGCCGAGGGGGCTTTGGTGGTTGCGGTGGACATCAACGAGGATACGTGCCGCGAGACGGTCGAGGAGATCGAGGGGAACCGGCCGGGGACGGCGATCTGTGTCACCGCCGATGTCGCCTCCGGTGAGGACTGCCAGGCGATGGTGGCCGCTGCCGAGGAGTCGTTCGGGCGGCTCGACGTGCTGTTCAACAACGCCGGCATCATGGACCCCGCCGACGGAGACGCCGTTGAGACGTCACTGGAGACCTGGAACCGCACGATCGCGATCAACCTGACCGGAGTCTTCCTGGGCTGCAAGGCGGGAGTCCCCGCGCTGTTGCGAGCCGGTGGAGGATCGATCATCAACACCGCGTCGTTCGTGGCCCTGATGGGAGCCGCCACGCCGCAGCTGGCCTACACGGCCAGCAAGGGGGGAGTGCTGGCCCTGACCCGCGAGTTGGCCATCATCCACGCCCGCCAGAACATCCGGGTCAACGCACTGTGCCCGGGGCCGTTGAAGACCGAGATGCTGATGAGCTTTCTGGACACCGACGAAAAGAAACAACGTCGGCTGGTACACATCCCCATGGGCCGATTCGGAGAAGCCTCAGAAATGGCCGCCGCCGCCCTCTACCTGGCCAGTGACGATTCCAGCTACGTAACCGGCACCGAATTCGTAGTCGACGGCGGAATCACCTCAGCCTACGTCACCCCCGAATGACGTGTGAAGGGACTGGCTCCGAAGCCACGCCCTTTGGGCGGGGCGCAGGAGCCTGTCCCCCGCAAGTCCACAGCCCACCCACCCACCCACCCACCCACCCATCCACCCATCCACCCATCCACCCATCCACCCATCCACCCATCCACCCAATCGCTCATCACTCCCCGGCCTGGTCGTCTTCGGGAAAGAACAGGTCGTCGTCGCTGATATCGGGGATCCCCACCACCAGCACCCGCATGCGGCCGCGGGCTCCATGCACAACGCCTGGAGGAATGTGGACGATCGACCCGGTCCGCACCGGGTGTTCGACTCCATCGAGCATCACGCTGCCCTCGCCGTCGAGGACGTAATACAGTTCGGTGCCGACCTTGTGGTAGTGCTCACGGGCCCCGTCGATATCGACTGCATGGGCCCACGCGGCCAGCCCGCGATCTCGATCCTGCCGGCTCAACAGCAGGTGCCGCCAGCCACAGGTACTCCGTTCTCGCTCGGCCGATTCTTCGTGCCGCACCAGCAGCCCGCTCGATGCATTCTCCATGCTGCCTCAATCCCCGTTCGTCTCGGCCGCCTTCGCAGCCTGGTACACCTCTTCCATCTCAACCAGCGACGCCCGCTGCACGTCGGTCCCCTGCTCGGCCAGTCCCGTTTCGATCGAGCGGAACCGTCGTTCGAATTTCCGGGTGCTCCGCCGCAGAGCCTCCTCGGCATTCACCCCCCACCGCCTAGCGATATTGGCCATCACGAACAGCACGTCCCCGATCTCCGCCTCGGCCCGATCCCTGACCTCCTCGGCCAACGCCTGGTCCTCGACCACTTCAGCATCGACCCGAGCCGGGACCTCCACCACCTCGCCCTCGCCGAACAGTTCCACGGCCAACTCGGCCAGTTCTTCGTTCAGCTTGTCAAAGAGCATGCGTCGATCGGGGAAGTCGTAACCGACCCGAGCGGCGCGGCCGGTGACACGTGCGGCCCGGGCCAGGGCGGGCATCGCCAGGGGCAGCCCCTCCATCACGCCATCTCGCTGTTTCTCGACCTGCTTGGCGGCATCCCAGTTCCGCCGCACCTCCTCGGACGTCTCGGCCGTCTCGTCGCCGAAAACGTGAGGGTGCCGATCGACGAGCTTTCCGGTCACACCCTGTACCACTTCGAGCAAACCGAACCGCCCCTCGTCGGCTCCGATCTGGGCATCGAGCACCACCTGCAGCAGCACGTCGCCGAGTTCTTCGACGATGGCGGTGTCGTCGCCACTGTCGATCGCTTCGAGCAGTTCGTAGGTCTCCTCGAGCGTATACGGCTTGATCGTCTCGAGTGTCTGCTCGCGGTCCCACGGGCATCCGTCGGGTCCACGCAGGGTGGCCACGACCCGGCAGAACTCCGCGAAGGCGGGCAACAGCGTGTCAAAGTGAGGCGGCTGGCCTGCCGGAGTGTTCATCGGTGCGGACTGGTGGTGTAGGATGAGCCCGCATGGTAACGATGCGAACGACTCGCTGTCCAAGATGGAGATCCGCACGATGACACGCCACGCCCTGACGATTCGATCCTGGCTGGGGGGCCTGCTGGTGCTCTGCGTGCTGGCCACCCCGCTGGCATGGGCCGCCGTCGACAAGGCCGAAGCCAAGCAAAAGGCTCGCCATAAGGCGTTCATGGATGCGATGTCCGGAACCACTCTGACCGGTTTCTACAGCGTCGTCGGTGAAGAAAAGGGTGCGCCGCCCAACGAGGACAGCTACCAGATCAGCAAGGTCACCAAGGGTGGTAACTTCTTCCTGTTCTACGCCAAGTTCGGCGAGGCGAAGTTGCCACCGCTGCCGCTGAGAGTTGTGTGGGCCGGCACCAAGCCGGTGATCACGATGGAAAAGATTGCGATCCCCGGCTTCGGGACCTTCTCGGTTCACCTGCTGATCGACGGCAACCGCTACGCGGGAACCTGGTCGCACGGCGAGACGCTGGGACACATGTGGGGCACGATCAAGAAGACCAAGCAGAAGAAGTGATCGGTCGGTCGGGAGATCTAATCTACTTGCGAGTCGTCGAGCGGCCAGGCCAGCCCTTCGAGCGGTAGATGGTTCGCCGGTCGCCGACCCGGGTCACAAACAGCGACTCGACCCCCCTGGATCGGCCGATCAGCTTCTGCCCCTCGAGCGGCCCCATCACGCTGATGGCCGAGGCCAGGGCGTCGGCGGTGGTCGCATCCGAGGCAATCACGGTGACACTCGAAGAGGTGCTCAGGCCCAGGCCGGTCCTGGGGTCCAGGATGTGAGAATACCGCCGGCCGTCGATGGTCACCGATTGGTAGGCATCACCTGAGGTGGCGATCGCGGTGTTGGACAACTCGAGCACCACGGCAGACCCGCGGCGATCGCTGCCGGACACCGCGAGTGATTCAACCTCGACCTTCCAGCCCTTTCGACCTGGCGGAGGATCTCCGACGGCCAGGTCACCGCTGCCGTCGACCAGCGACCTGGTGAATCCCCGTTCGGCGAGTACCTGCATGGCCCGATCGACCGCGTATCCCTTGGCAATGCCACCGAGGTCCAACTGCATGCCGGCTCGTTTCAGGATCAGAGTCCTGCCGCGGCCGTCGACCTCCAACAGCCGATACCCGACCAGCTTAAGAGCCTGCCGGAATCGGTCCTCGGGGGGGAGTTCCTTCTTCCGTCGTGCTCGTCTCCAGAGTTTCGTGAGCGGTCCGACGGTGACGTCGAAGGCTCCGCCCGAGCGTTTCGCGACCTGCTGTGCGCGGATCAGCACGCGGGCGAGGTCGAGGCTGATGGGCATGACCTCTCCGGCTTTCGCCCGAGCACACACCCGTCTCAACTCGCTGCTGGCCTGGTAATCGCTACAGATCGAGTCGATCTGGGTGACGCGATCCAGCGCAGCGGTCGCAGCGCTATTTGCGGCTCCCTTTTTGGCCCCATACAATACGACGGTGAAGTCGACCCCCATCGCCTTGCGGTGGAACTCGAATCTCGTCAACGGCTCTTCGGCCATCCCCGCCCGGATACTGAACAGGACAACCCAGACCACGCCGACCACAATCACCCGGCCGTGTCGCTGCAACGCACTCCTCCCTCGCGGATTCAACATGCTCAAACTAACCCCTGCCCAGTCGACGCGACAACCCGGATTCCGCATCGAAGTCCTCCGGTGGTCAGCACTCGTGGCACAGGTGGCCATCGGCATGCTGTTGGCACGAGCGACCTCGGCGGCACCGCCGATCACGCCGAAGGAGGCCGAGGCGAAGACGGCGGCTCAGATGAAGACCTACTCGCAGAAGATC
>CAUZEQ010000173.1:0-10280 GCA_963578885.1 Planctomycetota bacterium | reverse complement strand
TGCAACGTGTGCTGGTTGAAAAGGGGTCAGGCCCCGCCTGCGTGCCGTTCTGGGTGGAGCAGGACTTTCTGTGGGCGGCGTCTGACCCCGTCCCATCCCCAAACTTGTGTTTTTCAACCCGCCGAAGGCGGGCCAGGCACACCCTGCAGTTCCCTGCGGCCCGGGTCGCTTACTGAGCAATGGGCAGCGACAGCAGCACATCCTCGGGAGTCGGCACCGGTGCCGCGGCCTCGTTCTCGGGCGACAGCACCGTGTCGACCAGGAAATACAGCAACCGCCGCAGCGGTTCGACATCCACCTCGTCGGCCAACGACTCGGCCCGCACTCGAGCCTTGTCGACCAGCGCCTCGGCCTGCTCGAAGACCCCGCAATCGCCCAACAGCTGCTTGAGCCGCTGCCTGCGAGACTCGTCAGCGAGATCCTTGTCGGCCAGGACATCGAGCAACTGCTGCCGCTGAATCTCGTCGGCCGCCCCGAAGGCCAGGGCCAGCATCACCGTCGGACGCCCTGCCAGCATGTCCGCTCCGGCCACCAGCTTGTTGTTCGCATCGCCCTGCCAGTCCTTCAGGTCGTTGAGGACCTGGAAACCGACTCCCAGGTGACGCGAAAACGCCGGGATCATCTCGGCATAGTCCGACACGTCGCCGGCCATCCGCATGCCCGCGTACAACGCCGCTTCGAAGGCCGGTGAGGTCTTCAGGGCATAGATCTGCAGGGCGTCCAGCGGAGTGATCGACTCGACGGCCTGCTCGTGCCAGGCCATCTCGGCACCCTGGCCATCGCAGAGACGGATGTGAGCGGTGGCCATCCGGTCGAGCACATCACAGGTCGCGTCGGCACCAACCTCCTCGCGAGCCGAATTGACCAGGCGATAACCGATCCCGATCAGGTAGTCGCCCACGTTGATCGCCGTGCCGGGATCGTATCGGCGGTGAAGCGTCTCACGACCGTAGCGGAACTGATCGTCATCCTGGAAGTCGTCGTGCACCAAAGAAGCCTTGTGGAAGGCCTCGATCGCCATCGCCACCCGGCAGACCGAGTCGGGCAGGCCCAGGCCATCCCCGTTGCGATCGACCGCCTGCAGGTTTTCACCTCCGGTCATCGCATCGTAGGCGGCCAGGGTGATGAAGGGTCGGAACCGCTTGCCGCCTCGAGACAGCCAGTCGTAGGCAATCTCCTCGGTCTTGGCCAACGGACCCGCCGAGGACTTCGATGCCTGGCTGCGGACCGGCGGCAGCAACCGCTCGAAGTCCTCCTCGAACAGGCGATTCGATTCGCGGATCAACGGCAGGTAGCTGCTGGTCAGCGGTTCGGGCAACGGTTCGTACTTCTCCAGCACATCCCACACCCACGCTTCGTCCAGCGACGTGTTCTTGCAGTCGCCCGAGTGCAGTGGGATGGCGTAGGACGGTACTCCGGCAATCAGGACCTTGTCGATCGCCTTCTCGAGTACGTTGAGGCAGGCGACGCCGAGGATGCCGTCGACGTGGCCGCTGACGATGATCTTGAGCACCACCGGCGACCCCTCGGCCACCAGCACCTTGTATCCCAGCTGCTCGGCCCGCACCTTGTAGTCGGCGATCGAACAGGCTCCGCACTTGTCGCAATCCAAGCCGAACTCGTCGTACTCGGCCGGGCACCCCTCGGCGTGTTTCAGGCAGTGAGGCAGCAGCAGCATCCGCCTCTCGAACGGCACCGACAGAAACTGCCGCTTCCAGAAGAAGTTTCCGATCAGCACGGCTGCAAAGCCGAGGTACTTCTCGGTGAGGTCCAGTTCCTCGAGCAACGCGCGACCCCAGGTCTCCAGCTGCGTGCTGTCGAACGGCTGCGAGCGGTCCAACGACTCGGCAAACCGCTCGGCCTCCAGCTTGATCCGTTCGCGTTCCGCAAGCGTCTCGGGCACAAGCTTCAGGTGGCTGGTGCTCTTGCGGCGGCGACGCTTTCGGGGCCGCTTCGTTGCCGTCTCCGACGACACGTCGGCCTCATCAGACATCGCAGCCGACGGGCGAGACTCGGACGGGGCAATCGACACTCGGAACTCCTGTATCCACCGCCGGTTAGGTACCCGTGGGCACATCGTACGGCGATGAGATCTCGGCGACCCCCCTCGCCAGGCAGGCCCGGCGAAGTGCGGCAACCGTGAATATCAGTGGGTAGAGCTTCTCAAAATACCATAATCTCGCGAAATAAAAACCGATCGGCTGGCTTTTGATCCATGTACCGTTTTCCACCCGCTCAATTAACCACTCAACCCCCGCCGCCGCCTGTTTTTCTCCGATCCGCACACCCGCTGCGTCCTGGCCCCGGCCCAGCAACGCCTCAACCGCCAACGCCGTCTCCTCGACACTCGAAACGGTATCGGCATCTCCCCCCCATCCGCCATCGGAATTCTGGACACCGGCCAGCCATTCCCGGGCCCGTGCCGCGGGTTCCTCATCCTCGCGCCCCGCCGCCCACCACGCCTCGAGCACCCGTGCCGTCCCGTAGACCGGGTTCTGATCCTCAGCAACATGCTGATTGCCGAACCACAACGGCACCCAGGCCCCGTCGTCCCGCTGCCGACCCTTCAGGAACTCGAACCCGCGTCGGATCGGCTCCTCGAATCGGGCTGCCATCGCCGGATTCACCGCCTCGGCGGCCATCAATGCCCGCAACACGTGTGCGGTGATGTCCTGCGACGACCGGTCAAACGGCAAGGTCCCCCAACCACGGCAGAAGGTGGGCCAACCCCCGTCGCGATTCTGCAGAGACAGCAGCCAACCCGACCCCGCCTCGATCGACTCACCGATCTCTGCCCACTCGGCCGTACCACCCCGCAACAGCGCCAGCATCGCACCGGGCGTGTCGTCCGCGTCGGGCACCCCCCCGGGCAAGTCGGTCCAGGCCCAGCCACCCGGATCGGCATTCGTATACGGGTGCACCTCGCGGTACTGCTGAGCCAACAACCAGCTGCGGATCGGAGCCCGCTGGAGCTGCGACAATCGATCTCCCAGTGCATTGACCGACAGCGTCGTCACCCAGGTCGCCAGGTTCGTATCGATCGGCCAGCTGCCATCGTCTCGGACAGAATCGACCAGGAATTCGACCGCCCTGCGGGTCACCGGGTGATCGGCCAACCCGCACCCCGCCAGGCTCATCGTCACGAAACTCGTCAGCGGTGCCGCCTCCAGGAACCCTCCGTGGGTCGGCTGGATCGACTCCAGGACCCTCAGCACGCGGCCGCGGACCAGGCGACGCACCAGCCATACCAGGGGATTCCACGGGGGACGCGAATGGAAGCGGACCAGGCCGATGGCGATCAACGCCGGCAGGGCATAGCTGACGACCGGCAGCCGCACGGCCTTGTAGAAACCCGGCGGCAATGCCGCCAGTTCCAGCGGCAGCGCGATCACTCGCCGCCAATCGACCGTCCCGGCCAGGGCACAGTGAGTCAGGATCGGGACCGAAAAGGTCCGATCGCTGCCATAGCGGGCCAGCACCGCGTCGACCCCGCCGGCCCGCTCGATGTACGCCTCGGCCCCAATCAGCACCTCCGCCAGGCGACCTCCGGAGACCGGGGGACTGGTCTCGGAGACCGCGACCAGCGTGGCATGGGCCAGCATGGTGGTCGAGATGTTGCTGAAGCTCAGCGACGTGTCGCCCCAGCCTCCGTCCTCGTTCTGGTGGTCCAACAGCCAGTCCCGGCCCGACTCGACCAACCGCCCGATTTCCTCCGCACGCTCACCGGCATGCCCGGAAACCTTGACCAGGTGCAAGGCCAGCGTGGCCGTGGCGGTCGAGAGTGCCGAGGTCGAAAGTTCTCCGACCCAGGTCCCCGACTCGTTCCGCTCACAAAGCAACCCCTCGCACGCCGTCGCCCGGGCAGCAGACAGCCGCTGATGCGAGATGTCGGCGAGGGCGCGGGAGGTCATCAGCGGGCTCTGTGCGGGCGGGCGGGTCGCTCAGAGATCCATGGCGTCGAGGCCATCGAAGAGATCATCGAATTCGTCTCGCTCGGCCGAGTCTTGCTCGGACTGCCGCTTCGGCATGCCGACACTCACTCCCACCGCTTCGCGTCCGTCTCGGACCAATTCGACATCACGCTCGGACACCGCCGCATCCAGACCCGTGACGCTGCCAAAGAGCTTCGAGAGATCGATCTTCAGGGCGCCGACGTCTCCCAACGCCCCGGCAACCGCCGGCTCCTTGTGCTGAGGAAACACGATCGCGTTCTCGGGGCAGACCCGGCTGCACGCCGGACACCCCTTCTTGCAGTTGTCCTGCTCCTCGACCAGGATCCGCTCCAGCGGGTCGACGCCGTAGACCCCGAACAGGCAGAAATCGATGCACTCCATGCAGTTGGTGCACCGCTCGTAGTCGATCACCGGGTACCAGCGACGCTTGACCGGCTCGATGTCACTGCCACCGGTCAACACCGCCAGCGGGTCCAGGTACTTCTCGAGCTGCTCCGGCTTGGGCGATCCGGAAATCCAATCCATCAACTCGACCGTCTGGACCGTCTCATCGGTCGGGACCGCCACGGCGGCTGCGGACCGAAGTTCCTCGACAATGCGGGCGATCTCTTCGAGAAAGACCAGCGGGTCCGAATCGACTCCCAGGTCCAGGCAATAGAGGTTGCGATTGGGCAACTCGACACCCCCGACCCCCTGTGGCTCGGGAATCTCAATCTCCTCGTCCTCGTCCTCCTCCTCGAGCATCGTCTCACCCTGGTGACCCTTGACGCCGACCCGATCGAGCAGCCAGTGGGAGGCTCGAGGGTACATCCAGCTGAGCACCACCAGGTGCCCACGCAGTCCCTGCAGGAACAGGGTCCCGGTGTGATTCGAGTCGAGGTTGTAGAGGTGCGGCACGACGGCCACGTCGACGGTGTCATCGAGCATCAACGCGGCAACCAGCTCTTCCTCGAGATGCCGCTTCGCCGGGTTCTTGCTCGGCGACTGCGAAACGACGACGGTCAGGGTCTTGGTGGCCATCAGTTGAGTTGTCCCTTGATCATGCGTTGGGTGTCTTCCCACCCGTCGTTGAGAGCCTCCAGGTAATCCTGGGGGCTGAGCAACGTGGCCTGTGTGCGAAAGCGATATAGCCAGCCATCATCATACCCGGACGTGTTGATCGCCGAGGGGTCCTCAAGCGGTGTGTCGTTAAATTCCAGTACGTGTCCGTCGACCGGAGCAAACAGGCTCGACACCGCCTTGGAACTCTCGATCTCGCCAATCTCCTGCTGGGCCCGAACCTCGGTGTCGGAGTCGATCGTCCAGTCGAGAAAGAACACGTCCTGCAGCAGTCGGACCGCATAGGAGGTCAGCCCGACTCTCAGCGCGTCACCATCCTCCTGCAACCAGAGGTGATTTTCGGCATACCGCCGGTCCCCGGGCACCAGCGCCTCGTACTCGCCCATCATGAAGACCAGGTTGTCGGTCATGGTCATCGGAGAGCGTGAGGAGAGAGTTTTCTTGCGAGGGGTTGGCTGTAGAGCCGACCCGGGGGGGGGCTGCTAGTAGAAAGGGTGACCCGGGCGCATGCAAGCAGGGTCCGCCGAAGGCGGATCGGACGCCGGCTCTTGGAGTCATTCAACGGGCGGCTAGCTGCGGCCGAAGTACGGGGCCAGTTGACGCTCATCCTGCCCGGGGGTGCACAGGCTGACGACGCTCACCAGGAGAGCCGAGCCGACGAAGCCGAACACGAAGGGGTGCAGCGGCACGATCGGATCGACCAGCGGCTTGAAGAAGATCGCGGCGATGTAGATCAGGCCCCCTCCGGCCAGGCCCGCGGTCACGCCCCTGGCGGTGGCCCGCCGCCAGAACAGCGTCGCTAACCCCGGCCAGAACAGGGCCGAGGCCGAACCGCCGACGTAGTGGATCACCAGCGGCTGCAGAAATCTCGGCTCGATCATCAACGCACCCACGCACACACCCGCACCGGCCAGCGCCGTAACCGAATAACTCAGACGACGCACGGCGACATCCGAGAGCCTGACTCCAAACGATTTTTCGACCAGGTCCCGCACCACGCAGGCACTGATCACCAACAGCGCCGAGTCGACCGTCGACATCACCGCCGCAAACGGAGCCGCGATCAGCAACCCGGCCAACAGCGCCGGAGCCGCCTTGAGTTCCACCAGTCTCTGGGCCAGGGCCGGCATGGCCTGGTCCGATTGGCCCGGCTCGAGATCCAGGCCCAGCGCGGGTGCACAGTTCATCGTGATCAGGCTGCTGCCGTACATCAGCAGGAAGTAGGGAGCCAGCACCATCAGCGCCCGACGCAGCGCCGCGGTATCTCGAAACGCCAGCATCCTCGGCACCGTGGTCGGCATCATCACCGCGCCCAGGGAACGGATCAGGAACAGCGAGAGTCCCATGCCCAGGGGCAGAAAGACTCCCCCCATCTCCTCGTCGCCCGGCTCGGTCTGCTTCCTCGGACCCGGCGGATACAGGTACGCGTGACGCTCGGTCTCCACACCATGCTCGGCCGCCTCGGGATCCACCCGCACCGCCTGGGCGCGGTCTCCGGTCAGAGTCGCCTCCTCCAGGCCACCGACAGCCGAAAGCGTCAGGGGGACCAGCAGCACGACGCCGATGATCATCACGATCCCCTGCAGAGTGTCGGTCCAGGCCACGGCGCGGAACCCGCCGAAAGTGGTGTAGGTCACCACCGATACCGCAAACAGCAACAGGCCCATCACGTAACTCGTCTGAAGCAGGCTCTCCAGGACCCTCGCACCGGCCACGAACTGCGCAATCAGGTAGACACTGGTCGTGACCAGGACCACCGCCGAATAGGTCACCGCCACCGCGTTGGACCCGAAGCGGTCCCGCAGCAGGTCGACCAGGGTCAATGCCCCGGTCCGTCGCGCCAGGCGATTGATCCGCTTGCCGACGATTCCCAGTCCGATCACCGCCGTCACAATCGAACCGCTGACCCAGAACGCCATGGTCCAGCCGTAGGAGAACACCAGCGACGGATAACCCAGGAAACTGCCGCCACTGGCCATCGTCGCCACCCACGACATCGCCAGCACCCAGGCACCAAAACTGCGACCCGCCACGTAGTACTCGGTGCGGAAATCACCCGTCTTCTGATGCCGATGCGAAAAGACCGTGATCACGGCCACGCCGAGCATGAACAGCACAAAGGGGACCAGGATCGCGTAGTCCCGCTGCCCGACGTGGTACCAGGCCGGTTCGATCCGACCCCCGACTTCGGCCACAAGACCCGTCATGCCCCCGCCTCCGACACCGCAGCACCCACCGCAGCACCCACCGCGCGGCCATCAGCA
This sequence comes from Planctomycetota bacterium, assembly GCA_963578885.1. Taxonomy (GTDB): domain Bacteria; phylum Planctomycetota; class Planctomycetia; order Planctomycetales; family Planctomycetaceae; genus UBA8437. The sequence continues at coordinate 3,004 of CAUZEQ010000173.1, read as the reverse complement.
TCGATCTGCTGGTCGGGGTCGTCGTCGGCGAGCACGTAGAGAGCAAACCACCACGCCGCAGCGATCTCGAGGAACCACGGCACGAACAGGCCCCAGACCACCCACGCCGGCATGCCCAGAATCAACTCCGGCACCTCGGGTCGCTCATCGACGGGAATGTAACCCCAGCCGATCACCACCACCAGCGTCCAGGCCAGCCCCGCCAGCCACAGCACCAGCACGACGCCCGCCTCGCGCAGGCACTGCCGCAGATGCCTCGCCTCGGGATCGCCCATCGGCGGCACCCCCGCGGCCTCAGTCGCTGTCATCTCCGCTTGCAAATCGAGGCTCCTCGCCCGGAACGGGAGAATTGATGAATGTCCCTCGCGACAACACCGCTTCGCGACCTCCGTGAGCCGAGACCAGTGCCAACTGGTCGGACCGGGCTCGCCGGTCCACCTCCTCGGGGTCCAGTATCTCGCGCAACAGACCCTCCATCCGCCCGAGAATCGCCGCACTGGCCGGGTCGCCGGCCAGGTCGGTCAATTCGAGCGGATCTCCGGCGAGGTCGAACAGCTGGGGCGGTTGAGAGACGTAGTGGATGTACTTGTGTGACCCGTGCCGGATCATGAAGCTGCCCGTGGTCGTCCCCACCGCATGGTATTCGCTGAACGCCGCGCGACCCAGCGGCCCGTCGTCGGCAATCGACCACAGCGATCGACCCGGCAACCCGGCATCCTGTTCGTCGAGGTCCACTCCCACCGCTTCGAGAATCGTGGGGTGGCAGTCGACCAGCGAGACCGGGTCGTCGGTCGACTGGCCGCCGGGGACGCCCGGCCCGGCCACGATCAGCGGCACCGCGGCAGACTCCTCGTACAGAGTGAACTTGCCCCACAGCCCCCGCCGCCCCATGCTCTCGCCGTGGTCGCTGGTGTAGATGATCCGGGTCGACTCGGACAGCCCCGTCGCCTCGAGAGCCTCGAGTACGCGACCGACCTGGCGGTCCAGGTGAGTGCAGGTGCCGTAGTAGGCCGCCGTCACCCTGCGGATCTCCTCGTCGCTAAACGGGCGGTCGTAGTTCATCGTCTTGCGCAGCGTGTCCAATGCCGGGTGAGCCGGCTGCTCGTCGGGCCGGTTCTGAATCGGCAGTGGGATCTCATCGGGAGGGTACAACTCGAAGAGATCCGGGGGGGCGATGAAGGGTGGGTGCGGGCAGACAAAGCTGCAGAAGAGCATCCACGGCAATTCGTCCGGCTCGGCCACGCGATCCCGCAGCCACTGGATCGAACGCTCGGCGATCTCGATGTCGTAGTCGCTGTAGGTCGTCGTCCCCGGCCCCGCCTCGATCACGCCACTCCGCATGCCCGTCCGGATCGGAGGATCGTCGCGGATGGCCCCCATCACGTCGCCCACTCCATCGACCACGTTCAGAGGCACAATCCGGTCGCTGAAGCCGTCCTCGTCCTCGACGGAGCGGTAGTGCAGCTTGCCGATCGAATCGACTCGGTGACCGGCCGCCTGCAGGCGATGACCCCATCCCCGCACCCGGCCGTCGTAGGGAAACGCGTTGTCCCAGTACCCGATCTCGTGAACATATCGGCCCGTGGCCAGGCTCGCCCGCGCCGGAACGCAGATCGGGCAGTTGGTGTAGGCCGCATCGAAACGGACTCCCCGACCCGCCAGGGCGTCCAGGTTCGGAGTCTGGATCGTCGGGTGACCGTAGCACCCCAGTGTGTCACGATTGTGCTGATCCGAGAGAAAAAACAGCAGGTTGGATGGTTGCATCGAGGCACACCACAGAGCTTTGAACCGGAGACGATGGGCGAGTCTCTCAGCCGAGAAACGCCGATGCAAGGCCGTCACTACAATCGCTACCGCCGGCCGGTTTCTCAATCACCGCCGTCCAATCATCTTGCATCGCTGCAGCGGGCACCTAGAATACAGCAGGCACGTTGGGATCCCCCACGGGTCTCTGCGGTCGAGAATCCGTCAGAAAACACGGCTCAATCTCATACGACAACTCCCTGTGCCGAAACGGCTTATGGCCCGTTTCGGCGGAGACTTTCTACCATGGCCAGCAAGTACCTGAACATCGAAGAGGCGGTCGAGCTTCTCGGAATCCCCCAGCACGAAATCACCCGGCTGCGAGAATCCGGCGAGTTGCGGGGTTTCGCCGACCGGGGCACCTGGAAGTTCCGCACCGAGGACATCGAGGAGTTCGCTCGGTCGCGTCAGGCTGATTCCTCGGAGGACGGTGGCCTGGGTGGCGACGATCTTCCGCTGGCCGACGACGACGCGCAGGGAACCACTTCGTTGCTCGATGACGACGATGAGGTCAGTGCCGATCAGCCGACTCTGCTGCAGGCAGAGATCGACGACGACGAGCCCCTGCTCTCGATCGACGATTCCTCCGACAGTGATGTGCGGCTGGTGCTCGACGACGGCCTGGAACCCTTTGACGTTAGCGAATCGGACAGCGATGTGCGGCTGGTGCTCGACGACGCACCGGGGCTCGCCGAATCCGACAGCGAGGTCCGGCTGGTGCTCGACGACGCACCGGGGCTCGCCGAATCCGACAGCGAGGTCCGGCTGGTGGCCGATCCGCCTGCCGTCGCAGACCTCGAAGAGGTCGACGAAATGGCCGGCAGCGACAGTGACGTCAAGCTCGTCGCCGCCGAAGCCTTCGACGCCACCGTGCTGGAAACGCCTCGGGGAGCCAACGACCTGGAATTGACCGAGATCGCCGAGGGCAGCGGCATGGCGCTGGAACTGGCCGCCGACAGTGGCATCTCGCTGGAAGCGGTTGCCGAGAGCGGAATCAGCCTGGAAGGAGCCGATGAGAGCGGCATCAGCCTGGAACCCTCCGGGAGTGGAGTCGGGAGCGGAGTCGAACTGGGCGACGTGACGATCGCAGACAGCGGCATCGCGCTGGACCTCGACGAGGGCAGCGGGATCGCCCTGGACCTGGACGAAAAGACCGACGAAACACAGCTCGAAGTCCCCGCGCTCGTCGACGATGGGACCT
>CAUZEQ010000172.1:0-10338 GCA_963578885.1 Planctomycetota bacterium | reverse complement strand
ACTGCAGCAGGTTGGACCAGTCCCAGCCGATCTCGGCCAGGGCGGCTCGGACATGAGGTCCCTGGAGCCTCGCGACGAGACCGGGTCGATTGATCAGCTTCGGGTCATTGGTGGCCAGCACCAGGACGCGGCCGGATCCGACCGAAACCTGGACCGACAGCTCGAAGACCGCCTCGAGTGTCGCGTGCGGCACCAGCACCGCAGCAGCTCCGACATCGCGATGCGAGAGTGCCTGGCAGAAGATCCCGCCCGGGGCCAGTTGCCGAGCGGCGTTGCGGTAGAACTCGAGAGTCCGAGTCGACTCGGCTCGCCACGACACCGGTGCCGTCGCCGTGGCGATCACCACGTCGTAGTCACCCGAGGCCGACGACACGGCCAACGCCGCTGGCAGGTGACTCCACCTGAGACGGACGTCCTGGAACACGTCCTTCGTGGCCACCAATTCGCAGAGTCCCCGGTCAGGCTCAACACAATCGATCCGGTCCACCGGAAATCCCAACCCGGTCCGCAACCCCTCGCCTCCGCCCAGCCCCAACAGCAGCACGCGACGGGGACGCTGGTGGAGGACCAGCGGCAACACGCTCCCCAACACCTCGGAGCCGTGACGCGGACTGATCGCGGGGTCCTGGCTCCAGGCTGACACCGGCACACCATCAATTCTCAAGAGCCGACGGGCCCCCTGCTGAGACCAGACACTCAGCGTCGCATCGCCCGTCTCGCGACGTTCGACGAAGCGAGACTCGTCGAGCGACTCGTTCAGGCGGCTGGGCCACTCCTGCTCCGCCGCCGCAATCACTCGCCCCGAAAAGAGTACTCTCGCGGATCGTTGCGGATCATAGCTCCCCGACAGAACACTCAGCAGAACCAGTCCCGCCACGGGCAACGCCAACCGACCCGCGCCGGGTCGAGCCGACCAGGCCTCCCAGCTCTCCAGCACCACCAGGCACCAGGTGAAACCGACCGCCGAGACCACCGGTCCGGCCGACGGGATCACCACAAAACGGCCCAGGAACACTCCCGCCACGACCAGCAACGGCCCGGCCGCTGTGCTCAGGCCAACGCGTGACGTGTGTGCTGCGGTGTGTGCTGCGGTGTGTGCTGCGGTGTGTTTTTGAGACGCCGGCTCCGGACCACGCAGCAGGCCGGACAGCAGCATCCCCAGAGGTATCACCGCCATCGACACCAGAATCGACCAGGCGGCGATCAACACCGCCGGATGACCACCGGAAACTTTCAGTTTCAACAACCCCTCGATCAGCCACGGAAACAGCGCCGGAACCAGCAGCAGCGTCGCCGAGAGACCTGCTGCCAGGAGGTGAGACCGGCGGGGCCGCGAAATCGCGGCACCCAGGCACAGACCCGCGGCGATCATCAACAGGTACCACTCGGATGCCGGAAGCAACTGCACGAGCATGCGGTCCAGCGACGCCAGCACGGCACCCAGAACCGACAGGCCGACGACCGATTGCCAGTTCAATCGGCGTGACCCCGCCGACGAGCTGTCGTGGAGCCCCTCGCCGGGCACGCCCCGTTTCAGTTCAGCCAGGAACAGAGTCCCGCCGATCGCCGCCGCCAACAGCAGCATGGCATCGACACCGATCCAGCCGATCAGCAGGTGAGCCGCCAGCACCGCACCGACTGCGGCTCCGAGCAGGAAACCTCGCAGGCGCTGACCTTCAGCCAATAGCCCCAGCCGCACACTCCAGGCCACCGGAATCGACAGCGCCAGGGTGGCCGCCGGCAGAGCCAGGGGCAGACCGTCGGCCGCGGCGAGTTGATCGAAGGGGACCTGGGCTACGACCCAGCTGATCACCCCGAGCACCAAGCCCAGGATCGCCGACCAGCCGGCCAGGCCCAACAGCAGCCAGCCGCGACGACCACGCCAGGCCAGGCCCAGCACCGCGCCGATCGCCAAGGCCCAGCCGATCGAGAATTCGGTCGCCAGGCTGCCGCCCAATGAGGCCGCCAACTGGTGCCAGATCGCGACCAGGAACAACGCCACCACGAACCCATCACACGGGCCCGAACCGGCCAGCCTCAAGAGTGCGGCCAGGCCGCCGGTGCACGCCCGGCCAAGCAGGCGTTTTGCGGGAAAAAGCGGTCGCATGGGCGTCCGTGCCACAGGTGTCGATCGCGCGATTCGTCGTAATCGGGAGACGACTTGTATCCCAAGGCCGGAATCGGCCGCAAGGTCATTTGCCCGGCCACGTCACAGACTGCAGATTGAACTTGGACCCCAGCTACCGGTCCGGGAGAACCGACCTGACCATGTCCTGCCTCTCGCCCCCGAACCGTCCCCGCCCCCGACCCCGACTGGCGCATCAGCCGGTTGCAGGGGTCCTGACGGTTGTGCTCTGCACGCTGGCCACCGCGTCGGCAGCTCCGCTCGAGCCACTCGAGAGTGCATTTGCGTCGGTCCGTCGCCAGGACCTGGCCCGTTACATCAACACCCTGGCCAGCGACACGCTCCGCGGCCGTTCCGCGGGCACGGGTGACGGTCGAGCTGCCGGCTCGTACCTCGTCCAGCAACTCAAACGCATCGGGCTCGAGCCGGCCGGAGCCAATGGCGACTTCTACCAGGAATTCTCCGAACTGGGATTCCGCAACATCCTCTCGGTGTTGCCCGGCAGCGATCCGAAATTCAAGGACCGCTACATCGTCGTGGGAGCCCACTACGACCACGTCGGCCTGGGGACCAAGACGACCAGCCTCGGCGGGATCGGACAGATTCACAACGGAGCCGACGACAACGCAAGCGGCATCGCCGCGGTGCTCGAAGTCGCAGAAGCACTGGCCCGCACCCGAGGACTCGCTCACCGGAGATCGATCCTGTTCATCTTCTGGGACGCCGAGGAGCTGGGACTGCTGGGCTCCAAGCACTGGACCACGCACCCCACCATCCCCGTCTCGTCGATCGACATGGCCTTGAATGTCGACATGATCGGTCGCCTCCGCAACCGCAGGCTGATTGTCTTCGGATCCCGCACCGGTGCCGGACTCAGACAACTCGCCGCCGCTCCCAATGCCCGGCTCAAACAGCCCCTCGCGATGCAGTTCAACTGGGACCTGAAAGCCAACAGCGACCACCACCCGTTCTTTGCACAGGGTGTCCCGGTGCTGTTTCTGCACACGGGCCTGCACAAGGACTACCACCGACCCAGCGACGACGCTCACCTGATCGTCTACGACGGGCTCGAGAGCGTCACGCGGCTGATGGTCGGGTTGACTCACGAGGCCGCCTGCCGCGAAAACCTGCCGGGGTTCAGAAAGGCCGCGGCCGGGGAGTCCGAAGCGTACCGTCGCCAGCTCGAGACGGCTGCCTGGACGGCTCAGCAGCGACTCGGAGCCACCTGGGACCCCGAATTGGCCCGGCAGGGGATCATCCAGCTGACACGGGTCGAGGACGACACCGCCGCCGACATCGCCCGGCTCAAGAAGGGCGACCGGCTGCTGAAACTGGATGGCACCGACATCACCGGAATCGATGAGTTCACCTGGCGGCTGCTCGCCGCGGACGCGCCGATCGATGTCGTGGCAAAACGACGGCGCAAGAAGAAGTCTCGCCAGGTAACGCTGCGGCTGCCCGGCGAACCACGACGCCTGGGGTTCGAATGGTACACCGACGACGCCGAACCCGATTCGCTGGTGGTTCGCGGAGTGGTCCCCAAGTCACCCGCAGACCGGGCGGGGCTCGAGAATGCCGACCGGATCCTCGCGGTGGACGGTCGATCGATCCCGCGAGCCCGGGACTTCAGAAAACTGCTCGGCCCGAGCACAACCGCCATCACCTTGAGCATCGAACGCCGGGGCCGATTCCAGTCGATTCGGCTCGAGAGACCATCAACTCGCTCTGGCAACGTCGGCGCTACGGAAAGCTCCGGCCGTGACGATACACCCGATCGCCGTGATCGCTGAGCGACTTGTGGTCCGAGGCCGACATCGTTTGCCAGGGTGAGATGATCGAGAGCACTTCGTCGAGTTCCACTCGCCCGTCGGGTGCCGCCAGCGCCACGGTGACCGCCGGGTGACACAGTACCCAGCGATAGCACGCCGCCGCCGAGGGCGGAATGAAGCCGGTTGGATCATCGGGCGTCGAACCGATCAGGCCGCCCCACCGCAGGCAGGTGAACGCCACCACCGGGCACTCACGCCCCACCGTCACCGGAAACACCTCCCGCTCGGCACCCCGGTGTGCTGCGTTGTAGCGGATCATCAGGCTGTCGAGCCTGCCGGTACCCGCCCAGAGAGCCGCCAACTGACGCTGGTGACTGGTCAAGCCAATCGAACGGACCACGCCGTCGCCCCGAGCCGCCTCGATCACCTCCGCCGCACCACCCTTCGATACAATCTGCTCCCACTCCGATTGGCTCTCGACGTAGTAGTAGGTCAGCACATCGATGTAGTCGGTCCCGAGTTCCTCGAGGCACTCGGCCAGCTCAACTCGGGCCTCCCCAGCAGTCCTCGCAAAGAACTGCACCGCCACACGCACCTGCTCCCGACGTCGACCGCACGCGCGGATCCACTGCTGCAACCCGTCGGCGTGTCGACACCAGTTGAGGAAGTTGACTCCGTGCCCGACCGCGTGCTCGACGTCGTCGGGCTCAAGCGACGTGTTGCCTCGAGTGGCCAGCCCCAGGCGGCAGACTCGACCCACCCCCGGCCAGTCCCGGAACTGGCCCGCTTGCTCTGACCACGCCGCAACCTCGGCAGTCACTTGCGTGCCTCGCGCCACACATCACCCAGGGGATCCTGCTGGCGTGAGTCTTCCAGGAACTGGTCGGCGCTCTGAGGGTCAACCGCCTGGCACGACCGGGTCAACAGCTCGGCCAGCTCCCTGACTTCGTCGCCCCACGCATGCGGGTCGGCGCCGAATGGAGGTGCGGCCTCGAACTCCTGCAGCAGCAGGATGAACCGCAGCAGGTGCCGGAACAACACGCCCTCCTGTCGACCCAGGTCGCAAAAGCCGACCACCTTGTCGAAGTCCCCGCCGAATTCGTCGATCGCACCGGCCGCCCAGATCGCCGATATCCGAATCCGCCCCGCTCCGGGATACTGCGCATCGAAGAGCAGTTTCAGTTTTTCCGCCAGCCGCAACGGCCAAATTCTCTCGCCAAACTCGTCCTCGTCCGGCTCGCTGGCCAACTCAGCCGCCGTCGCCAGGCCGCGCTGCAACAGTTGACTGTGAAGACTCTCGATCGCCAGGGGCCCCTGGGGAACCCGCTCGGGGCCGGGGACACGGACCGAACGCAGAGCCGAACCGGGGAACTCCAGGGTGCTCTCCAACGCCTGGATCCACTCGCAACGGCTGGCCGTCCCCAACTGGTCTCTCAGAAACGCCCCGTAGATCGGGTGGATGCTGCGGAAGCCCAGCAGCATCTCCAGCCGTTCGGTCGGCCGGGCCCACTGGGCCTGATAGCCGCTCGGTTCGGACGGATCACCCGAGTCTCCGCCCGAGGCTGACTGCGGGTTCGAGACCGCCGCCGCCTCGGCCATCAGCGACCCCAGCAATCCCGGTGATCCCGGTGATCCCGGTGATCCCGGTGATCCCGGTGATCCCGGTGATCCCGGTGATCCAGGCACACTCTCGGCTGCGGAGGACTCCTGCTGCTGGCTCTCTTCGCCGGGCCCCGGCGGTTCGGGATCCAGCTCGACGAACCCGCCGGCCCACAGCGTCATCAGCATTGCGTCCAGGCGGTCGCGAGCCTCCTCACGCGCCTTGGGGCTCAGCAGACGACCGTCGATGAACGCATGCAGTCGGCCGACCTCCGCTGAGGAACTCAGCAGGTAGGCCAGCAGCCGCCAGGGAATGTCACCCCGGCTGACCAGGTCCCCGGCAGGCGACTCGATCAGTCGCTGGAATTGCTTCTCGTTCCAGTACTGCCGTTTGGGACTCCGCTTGGGTTTCTTCTTGAGCAGCCTCTTGCGGGCCTGGATCAGTTTCGGGTCACCGGTCTTCTCGGGAATCGTCGCCAGCTTGTCGTTGAAACGGGCGATCTTGACGTCATCCTCGTGAGCCAGCACGTAGACATCGCCTCGGTCATCGAATTGAGGCCGTCCGGCACGACCGAACATCTGCTGAGCCCGGCTGGGCTCGATCACGGTTTTCTTGCCCGGAGGCCCCTTGAGCAGTTCGGTGAGCACCACCGAGCGGGCCGGCAGGTTGACCCCGGCGGCCAGGGTTTCAGTGCAGACCACCACCGTCAGCAGCCTCTGGCAAAACAGCTCCTCGACCGCCCGCTTGTACTTCGGCAGGATCCCCGCATGGTGCACGCCCACGCCCCGCAACAGCAGCAGCTTCAGCTTGCGACCGCCGCCGGGCCCCCAGTCGAAGCTGTTGACCGCCTCGGCCAACGCGGCCTTCTGTTCGGAATCAATCAGCCGCTTCCCCTTCAGCACCTCCGCAGCACTCCAGCACCCCTCCCGATGGAAACTGAAGACCAGCGCCGGAGTCCGCTCGGCTCGCACCATCTCTTCGATCTGATCTCCCAGCAATTCCTCGCCCACCCAATGATGCTCCAACGGCACTCGCCGTTCGTCGGAGCTGATCAGGGTCAGGCGACGCTTGTGACTGCTTCGCAACCAGCCCAGGAAACTCGATGCGTTGCCGACTGTGGCCGAGAGCAACAGCAGGCGGGTTGAGGAGGGCAGCAGGCCCAGAGACAGCTCCCAGACCACGCCCCGCTCGGGATCGTTGAAACTGTGGAACTCGTCCATCACCACCGCGTCGACGTCGCCCAACGCCTCGGTCGCTGCGTCGTCGCCGGTACCCAGCAACCGATTCAGCAACACCTCGGCCACGACCACCAGCACCGGTGCCTCGGGATTAACCCGCCGGTTGCCGGTGACCAGCCCGACCGATTCACGCGGGTACCCCCACCGCTGGGCCGAGTCCTGCAATTCGCGCAGCTTCTGTTCGCACAGCGCGATCAATGGAGTCGTATAGTAGACCCGCCCGCCGGTCGCCAGCGCCTCGTAGACAGCCGCCTCGGCGATCAGTGTCTTGCCGGTTCCCGTCGGAGTGCAGACGAGCACACCCTCGTCGGTGCTGAACCACGCCAGCAATGCCTCCTCCTGTATCGGATACGGCTCGAACTGCAGTTGATCGAGGTATCCGGAAATCAACTCGTCGCGGGTCGGCACGCTGGAGTTCATGGCGGGTGAGCTTTGTTGCCGGGGCGGTCAGCGGGGGTCATGATAGGCCCTTGTCCCAGGTGACGCGACGCAGCGAGGAATGCGGTGAACGACCCGCGTCAACAATCGGCAATCGAGACGGACTGGGCGGTAGGGATGCGGCAGGGCATGCCCTCCTCGACCCGCTGGGCCTATCTCGACCACGCCGCCGTCGCACCGTTGCCGAGTGTCGCGGCCGAAGCGATCAACGACTGGGTCGCCGACGCCCTGGCCAACGGCGCAACCGACTGGGGCCACTGGCGCGATCGGGTCGAGCGGCTGCGGTGCTCGGCGGCCGAATTGCTGGGAGCCTCAAGCGAACACGTCGCGGTGATTCGGAACACGACCGAGGGTGTGGGGCTGGTGGCCGAGGGTCTGGATTGGCAGCCCGGCGACAACCTGGTCGTCCCCGAGTGCGAGTTCCCCTCGAACCTGTACGCCTGGCAGAACCTCAAGGACCGTGGGGTCGACGTCAGAGTGCTTCCGGTCCACCTCGACCACGTCGACTACGACCGGATCGAGGCCGCGGTTGATACGCGGACGCGGCTGGTCGCGATCAGCTGGGTGGGGTTTCGCACCGGCTTTCGGATCGACCCGGCCCGTGTGGCCCGGATCGCTCACCGCCACGATGCGTGGCTGTTTCTCGACGCGATCCAGGGCCTGGGTGCATTTCCGATCGATGTGGAAGCGATGGAGATAGACGCTCTGGCAGCTGACGGTCACAAGTGGCTGCTGGGCCCCGAGGGAGCGGGCATCTTCTACGTCCGCCCGAAGCTGCTGGATCAACTCCGCCCACTGGGCCTCGGCTGGAACAGCGTGCGACACGCAGGTGACTTCACCAACACCAATCTCGATCTCAAGCCCCACGCCGGGCGGTACGAGGGGGGCACCTACAACATGCCCGGTATCGCCGGCCTGGCGGCCAGCGTCGACTGGTTCAACCAACTGGGGATCGAACGGATCAGCGGGCGGATCCTCGAGTTGACCACCGAGCTGAGCGAACGTCTCGAGTCGATTGGTGCCGAGGTGGCCAGCGACCGCAGCCCCGAACATTGCTCGGGGATCGTCTCCTTCGAACTCTCCGGCCATTCACCGCGTGACCTGCAACGAGCTTGCCGGGACCGGGACGTCGTCGTGAATTCCCGCGACGGCCGGCTGCGTGTTAGCCCGCACGCCTACTCGTCATCGGGCGACATCGATCGCTTGATCGATGTACTCACAGGAGTCGCCTGAGCCACCCGCACCGGCCTACTCGCTGCCGCCCAGTGGTCGACCGACGGCTCGCAACAGCCTGACCTGCTCGCGGTTGAAGCCGATGATGGCCTCGAGTCGGTCCTGGCGGGCCTGCGAGAGTCCCTCGACCGCCTGCTGAGCCTCAAGCGGCAAACCGACCAGGCTGCGGATCCGCAACCGGTGCAGACGCAGAGATTCACCGGCCTGCTTCAGACGCTCCCCGGAGATTGTCAGTCGTTTCCGGCTGGCGAGAAGTCGATGCCATATCGAGCTGACCTCGGTGACCACGTCATCCCGCGTTCGTGACAGTGTCAACTCGGCCTGCCGCTCGCGGCTGGAAGCCGCCTCGCGAGCCGCAGTGGTTCCGTACCCGAGGTTTTCGAGTTGCCAGACGGCCAGCAGATCGAAATCGGAACGACCGCCCATGCGATCGATGTCAGTGCCCGGCCCGCCTCCGAATCCACCGGCCGAAAATCCGAGCAGCAGGTGAGGCAACCAGGGTCGCCATTCTTCGGCGTTTCGAGCGGACCCGGTTGCATCGACCGATGCGCGTCCCGCCGCCAACTCGGGCCGCGACGCCACAGCCGTGTCGACCAGCCCCGCCAGCGTTTCCGATTCATCGAGCAGGTCCACCGGAACTGCCTGTTCCTCGAGTGCAAACAGCGTGGTGGCCGGATCGAGTCGCAGCTGTCGTGCCAGGAGTGCCGAGGCGACCGCGACATCACCCACGGCGGCCGCCGAACGCTGTCGCCGTCGCTCGACATCGGCCGCGATGCGGGTCGTATCGGCGTTGGAACCCTTGCCGGCCGTCACAAACGCCTTGGTCTGGGCCAACAGTGCTTCGGCGTCCACCAGGTCGGCACCGCGATTGGCCAGTTGACCCTGAGCCTCGACCAACCCCATGTACGCAAGCGCCGCGTCAAGCAGCGTGTTGTTGAAAGTCACTGATTCGCGGGCGCGGACGACATCCAGTTGCTGTCGAGCGACCAGCGGACCGAAAATCGCGTCCGACAGCGACAAGTCGACATTCAACCTCAGCGGCCCGCCGCCGCCGCCCGCTAGGGGTGAGATGCCCGAGCGGGCTCCGCCACCGACAAACAGTGCACTGCGACGGACGTCGTCGATCGCGCCCGACGTGGCCTGCAGCCGGCCATTGTGTTGCGTGTAGCCCATCCCGCCGATCAACGACGGCATCCACATCACTTCGGCAGCATCCACCGCCGCACGCGCCTCGCGGACTCGCTCGGCAGCCAGCTCGATGTTCCAGTTCTGTGCACCCGCCAATCGCAACGCGGTCGGCAAATCGACCGGGAAGGGAGTCCCGTCGAACGCAATCACCGGATCGCCGATTGACTTCTTGGTTCCCTCGACCCGCCACGCGACCACCGGCTGGATCGAACCCGTCGTCGACTCATTCGGCTCGGTTGAGGTCTCGGTCTCAGACGCGGCTTCACGCGAGCGGTCGACGATTTGTTTGAGCCGACCCGAGAAGAGCTTGGTCACCGGATCGGCGGACTCGTCGTCGACGCCCACGGCCACGTGCACTTCGCACCCGCAGGTGGCCGCGAGACTGCAATGCAGCAACATCGCGAGCCAATTTCGGCGTTGTCCAGAGACGATTCGATTCATCACGGTCTGCAGTCTTCCGGATCCCGGTTTTTTTTGATCAAGATGATCAAGATGATCAGTACGGGGAGACATCTCCGACTTGGACCCGGTCGCCGGGTCCGATCTCGCCAATCACTCCGACTCGCTTGTCGTCAACGACGACCGTTTCGACCGCGACCCGCCGACTGTTGCCCGGTCCCTCGACGACCACCACGAATTGCTCACCCTGCTTGTCGGTGCCCACCGCGGCGGTGGGGACAGTCGCGAGCATGTCCTCCTTGGTCCACACGCGGGACAGCACGCTCAACGTGCCGAACTGCCCGATCG
>CAUZEQ010000171.1:0-10358 GCA_963578885.1 Planctomycetota bacterium | reverse complement strand
CGAGCCTGCTCGGCCGTGTCGACCTGGGGCACCATGATCGTGCTGGCGCCGATGTCGAGTGCTTTCTTGATCCAGTTCGAATCGAGACCCGGGACACGGATCATCGGCGAGACGCCTGCCTGGCGGCAGATGATCGGCACCCAGCGGACCTCGTGAGGTCCGTAGGCCCGGTGTTCGAGGTCGATCCAGAGGAACTCGGGTCCGGTGTCGACGGAGAGCTTGGCGAGGATATCGGAGCAGTCGGGCAATCCGACGCCCCAGGCGACTCGCCCATCGTCGAAGGCCTGCTTGACCGGGTTGATGAAATCAGCCATCGGTGCCGGCCTTTGCCGTCGTTGTCGGCTCGAGGAGTCCGGCAATCACCGCTGCCGCGTCGCCGGCCCCCTCGATTCCTCCGAGTGTCTCGGCCAATTCGGCCAGCACGCTGCGAGAGACGCTCACCAGCTCCTGGGTCGCCGCCGCGTCGCCGGCCTCGGCCTCCTGCTCATCACCCCCGTCGCCACCGGCCCGCTGGCTCATCAGCCGCTTGGCCAACCCGACGTGGTTTGAAACCACCCGGTCGAAGGTGGCTCCACAGAACGCACACTTCACGGTCAGGGGATCGTCAACCAGGACCTTGCAACCTCCACAGCGGACGGTGTGCAGGTCGGCAACCAGTGAAACCGATTCCGTCATGACGGGTGACTCGACGTGTTCCAGGAAAGTGGGTGAAGAGCTGTGTTACCAGGACCATGCCGGCTGGACGTCGGAATTGACCACCGCCGCGCCCGGCCAGTTGCCCTCGTACAACGTGGCAATGCAGTCGGCAGCCTCGTTGGCCATGTCCTGGATGCTGGTCGTGTCGGCACCGGCCAGGTGCGGGCTGACGATGATGTTCTGGAGTGCAAACAGGGGATTGTCCCTCGAGGCTGGTTCCTGCTCGAAGACGTCCAGGCCGGCGGCGGCCAACGGCCCGTTCTGCAGAGCCTCGCTCAGGTCGCTCTCGACGATGATCCCGCCACGGGCGGTGTTGATCAGCACGCTCTCGGGCTTCATTCTCGACAGCACACCCGCATCGAAGAGACCTCGGGTCTCGTCGTTGAGCGGACAGTGGATGCTGATGGCGTCGCTTCGAGAGAGCAGGGAGTCGAAGTCGACCAGCTCGATCCCGTGCTCGGCACAAAATGACTCGTCGGGGTACTTCTCGGTCGCGATCACCGTCATGCCGAGTGAACTGCACCGCGTGGCCATGCTGCGGCCGATGCGGCCCAGTCCGAAGATGCCCATGGTCTGGCCGCGGATCGGCCGCATCGGCTCGGTGCTCCAGCCGCCCGATCGCACCAGCGCGTCGTGTACCACGACCCGCTTGGAGACTCCGAACAGCAGTGCCAACGCCTGCTCGGCCACCGCGGCGTGATTGGCCGTGGGGGTGATTGTGACCACGCGACCCAATCGCGTAGCTGCCGGGATGTCGACCCGGTCAAAACCGACGCCACAGCGAGCGATCACTCGCAGTCCCGGGCACCCCTCGAGCACCTCCGACGTCAACCTCTCACCACCGGCCAGCAGCGCGTCGACCCCCTCCAGCCCGGCAATCGTCTCCGACGGCGAAAGGCCACGCGTGAACGTGGGATCACCGGGGTACTTGACCTCGAAACCGGCCTCGAGCAACCGATCGACGTGAGGACCGGGTTGTTCGAGCAGGGCTTCGGGAGTGATCAGGGCGATGGGCATCGCGTCCGGGACCGATGGAGGACTTCGAGAAACGTGCGGTCCGAACCAAGCCCGCTCGGCGGCATCGAACACCTGTTCTACGAGGTCACCCTGCCGTTTGCAACTGCCGCCGGCAGCCCCGCCTGGTCGCCTGTCCGGCCGGCAGACACGAGACGATTGACAGCGGATTCCAGCAGTTTGGGACTTGTATTGCCCGGCTGGCCGATCGCACAATCACTCTCAGACGGTGACTTGGATCGAGGCTGATGATGTCTGAGACTTCGAGTGCTGAGGAGGCTGACGGCGACAGCGGCGAGATGACGATTGTCTGCTCGCATTGCGGAGCCGAGACTCCCCTGAATTCCACCTCATGCACGTCGTGCGGCAACGCGCTCGATTCGGTCGACCCGCAGTGGGCCGTGGAGGCAACAGCCTCTGCGGGTCCGGGTTGGTCAAGAGTCCTGGGAGGAATCGGCTGTGCGGTCCTGGTGGTGGTTGGCGCCGGAGCCGCCTTCTTCGTCGGCTGTGCAATGTTGTTGATGTAGTCAGTCGCAGCAGCGGTCGCTTTTGCGTCTTCGGTTACACTCTCGACGGCCGCTATATCGCCGTCATCTTCACGGAGGAGAACGGCGACACGGTGATTCCGGTGACGGCGTATGAAGTTCCGGAACCGTAAACGGAGACAAACCCTGATGGGCAGGAAGAACAGCAAGAAACTGAAACAGGTCAAGCGTTGTTTGACCGAGGAAGAACAATCGCGACACGCGCGAATCCGCGCGACGGCCATGAAGGACATTCCGCCGAAGCCGGACGTGGGCCGAAAGCCGTCGCCGCCTGGTATCCCCGCACAGATCCGCGAGGCGCGCGAAGGGCAAGGGCTGACGTGGTACGCGTTGGCCAAACGGGCCGGCATTCCCAATCAGGCCACCATCCGCGACATCGAGCGGGGCAAAGACGTCAAGCTCTCCAACCTGCAAGCCGTCGCCGCCGCGCTCGGTCTCGAATTGGAACTCATCACTGTATCCGCCGTGTAGGAAACTACTTGAAGATCCGCCAAGCAGGACACCGCAAAACCACCATGTCGATGCCCCTCCGCGATCACACGTTTCTTGGGATGACGCAGAGCCTGTGTCCGGAGTGCCTGGAACTGGTGCCGGCCAAGATCATCGAGCGAGGCGGCCGGGTCTACTTCCGCAAGCACTGCCCGACTCACGGCTCGCGCGAGGACTTCATCTGCAGCGACGTGAACAGTTTCGATCGGCTCGAGTTCAGCGTCCCCGGCAGGGTGCCTCGCCAGGTCGGCGTCACCGCCACGGGCAAGGGGTGCCCCTACGAGTGCGGGCTGTGTACCGAGCACGAGCAGCACACCTGTGTGGGATTGGTCGAAATCACCAGCTCGTGCAATCTCTCGTGCCCGATGTGCTACGCCTCGAGCGGCCCCGGCGGCCAACACCTCTCGCTCGCAGAGACCATCGCTTCGATCGACCGGTTGGTCGAAGTCGAAGGTCGGCCCGAGGTGTTACAGCTCTCGGGCGGCGAACCGACGATCCACCCCGATTTTCTCGAGATCCTCGACTACGCCTGCGAGCAGCCGATCGACATCGTGATGATCAACACCAACGGGATCCGGTTTGCCCGCGACGGTGAGTTCCTACAAGCGGTCGCCCGGCATCGTGATCGGCTGGAGATCTACCTGCAGTTTGATGGGTTCCGCGAGTCGACCTACGAGTCGCTGCGGGGCGAGCCGTTGGCGGAAATGAAGCAGGCGGCGGTCGAAGCCCTCGGCGAAGTGGGGCTGAGGACCACGCTGGTGACGACCATCCAGGGCGGCGTCAACGAGGACGAACTGGGGGCGATCATCGAGTTCGGGTTGGCTCGGAGGTGGATCACCGGCGTCAGCCTGCAGCCGGCCACCTACAGCGGACGCCACGTGCTGCCCGAAACGCTCGAGGCACGCGTGACGTTTCCCGAGGTCGTCAAGCTGATCGAACAGCAGACCGATGGGCAGTTCGTGGCCGAGGACTTCATGCCATTGCCGTGTGCTCACCCCAACTGCCACACCCTGACCTACGCCTACCGCTCCGGGGGCCGCGTGCTTCCCCTGATGCGGATCATCGACGCCCGGGAGCACAGTGACCTGCTGGCCAACGGGATCACGTTCAACCGGCAGCGAGCCCGGCAGTTGATCGAAACGTATCTCGGGCGGCTGGGCTGTTGCGGTCCCGAGGGGTGTTCGGTTCCGGGTTCGGCCGACGGATTCCAGTTCCCCGAACTCCCGCTCCTGGCCGGCGAGCCGATCGTTCCTGGCGGTTCGGACATCGCCGCCGACCCTCTGGCTCTGGAGTTCTTCCAGCGCGGCCTTGCCGAGGAGCTTGATCCCGGCGACGTCTTCCGCATCACGATCACCTCGTTCCTGGACGCCTACAACTTCGACGTGCGTCGTGTGATGAAGTGCTGCATCCACCACGTGCTGCCGTCGGGCCACGTGATCCCCTTCTGTGCCTACAACGTGCTGTATCGAGAAGGCCACCTCCCGCTGCCGACCCTGGACAGGCTAGCCGAACTGACCGCCGACTCGATCGAAGGCTGACGGTGGACGGCCGCATCACCTACGCGGCGATCATGTTGGCGGCGGTGGCCGCGGCGGTCTGGTTGTCGAGGGGTCGGCAGGCCCGGCTGGGACTCACGGTGCGGCAGCGGGTGATGATCGGGCTGGGCGGCTTCACCGGGGCCTTCCTGGCGGCGAAGTTGCCGTTTGCGCTGGTCTACGTCGTTGACGGCGACTGGCCCGCGGTGCTCAGCGGCCGCGCTCTGTTTTCCGACGGCAAGACGATCATGCTGGGGTTGGCCGGAGGCTATTTCGGGGTCGAGGCCGGCAAGTGGTACGGCCGGGTGCGGGTCGGGACCGGCGACAGTTTCGCGGTGGCGATCCCCGTGGCGGTGGCGATCGGCCGAGTGGCCTGTTTTACCAACGGCTGCTGCTTCGGGGTGGCCACCGGCCTGCCCTGGGGTGTCGATTTCGGCGATGGGATCCTGCGGCACCCGACCCAGCTCTACGAGTCGCTGTTTCACCTGGGGTGTGCCGCCGTGCTGGCCGCCCTGCGTCGCGACACGCTGCTCGTCGGGCACCTCTTCAAACTCTACCTCATCACCTATTCGGTCTATCGATTCGCGACCGAGTGGATTCGTCCCGAGGCGAAACTCTGGGGCGGCTGGACCGGATATCAGTGGGCGGCGGTCGTGATGGCGGTGGTGTTCGGGCTGCTGTGGTGGCACGAGTCGCGGGGTGGCCAGCCTGAAGCCGGTCCGGTAGGCTAGATCCCGCTGTTTCAGTCACGTCCGGTCACCGCGCCTGGAGTACAAAGGCATGCGACATCTGGTTCTCTCGCTGACTCTCGGTTGTGCCGTCCTGTTGACCGCCACCGTCACCTCCGTCGATGGCCAGGACGCCAAGGCGAAGAAGACTGCCGCCAAGAAGGGTGCTGCCAAGAAGACGGCTGCCAAGAAGGCCGCGGGCAGTTCGATCTTGAAGACCAATCGCGACAAGGCGAGTTACGCGATCGGTCTGCAGATCGGCATGGCTCTGAAGCGACAGGGCCTCGACATCGACCCCAAGCTGCTCGCGGCCGGAATCGCCGACACCCTGGCCGGCAAGAAGCCCGTCCTGAGTGACGAGAAGTTGCAGGCGGCGCTGGCGGAGTTCCAGAAGGAGATGCAGGCCCAGAAGGTCTCCAAGAGCAAGGCTCTGGCCGACATGAACAAGAAGGCCGGGCAGCTGTACCTGGTGGCCAACGGCAAGACGCGCGGTGTCAAGACGACCAAGAGCGGTCTGCAGTACACGGTGCTGAAGGCCGGCAAGGGAGCCACCGCCAAGGCGACGGACAACGTCGAGGTGCATTACCGTGGCACGCTGATCGACGGGAAGGTCTTCGACGAGTCGTTCAAGGGCAGGGCCCCCGTCAAGGGTGACGATACGGTCAAGTTTGCCGCCAACCGGGTGATCAAGGGCTGGACCGAGGCGTTGCAGTTGATGAACGTCGGCTCGGTCTACCGGCTGGTGATTCCTTCAGAACTGGGCTACGGCGGCCGCGGCGCCGGACAGGAGATCGGGCCTCACGCGGTGCTGATCTTCGAGGTGCACCTGATGGCGATCGGGACGACCAAAAAGAAGAAGACGACCAAGAAGAAGTAGTAGGCCAAGCGATGACCGGGGAGCGTGCCGCGGCACGCTGCTGACGTGCCCGCGACACTCCGCACCGCCGATATCGTGGTGATCGGCCTGGGAATGGCCCT
This sequence comes from Planctomycetota bacterium, assembly GCA_963578885.1. Classification (GTDB taxonomy): domain Bacteria; phylum Planctomycetota; class Planctomycetia; order Planctomycetales; family Planctomycetaceae; genus UBA8437. The sequence goes on along the minus strand of CAUZEQ010000171.1, from coordinate 4,373 downwards.
GATCGCCGCGATCGGCGTGGTGTGTTCTCGCAAGAGCAAGACGGCCGGTGGGTACTTCCTGGCCGACCGATCGCTACCCGGCTGGGCGGTCGGCTTCTCGCTGATGGCCACCATCGTCAGCTCGATGACCTTCCTGGCTCTGCCGGCGGCAGCCTACCAGTCGAACTGGCGTCACCTGCCGGCCAACGCCATGTACGTATTGGCTCTGCCGGTGGCCTGGCTGCTGTTCATACCGTTCTATCGGGCCGGAGGGTTGCAGTCGGCCTACGAATACCTCGAACGCCGCTTCGGACTCTGGGCCCGTCTCTACGCCGGCGGTGCCTTCATCCTGTTTCACGTAGCGAGGATGGGGTTGATCCTGTTCGTCGCGTCCGAGTCGCTGCAACTGATTCTCGGCCGCCGCGAGGACTGGATTCTCGATGCGGTGATCATCGTCTTCGGTGTGATCGTGGCCGGTTACACGGTGCTGGGCGGCCTGCGTGCGGTAATCTGGACCGACGTGCTGCAGGGTGTGGCCCTGATCGGCGGCGGGCTGATCTGCCTGCCGATCCTGCTCGGCGGCATCCCCGACGGGCTCAGCGGGCTCGTCGCCGTGGCCCTCGATCACGACAAGTTGAGCTTCGGTGTCTCCGCAGGTGACGTCGCCGCCCACACGCTGGGGGCCACGATGCTGACCAAGCTGATTATCTTCCTGCAGATTCTCGGCACCGACCAGACCACCGTGCAGCGGTACATGGCTGCCAAGAGCCATCGCGAGGCGAACCGAGCACTGTGGATCGGTGGACTGCTGACGTTTCCCGTCTGGGCCTACTTCCTGTTTGTCGGAACCGCGCTTTACGTCTACTACGGGTTCCAGCCCGATCCGGCGATCGCCGATCTCGAGCCCGAACAGATCTTTTCTCACTTCATCATCACCCGCGTCCCCGCCGGCGTGGCGGGGTTCGTGATCATCGGCCTGATCGCCGCGGCGATGTCGACCCTGGACAGCAGCATCAACGCCATCGCCGCCACCATCACCAACGACTTCTACCGGCGGCTGTGGCGAAGGGAATCCGATGAGCACCACTACGGTAAAGTGGGCCGGCTGGTGAGCCTGCTGACCGGGGCGGTGATGATCGCCAGCGGCCTGTTGATCCACGCGACCCGGACCCCCGAGGGTGTGGAGGATGTGCAGACGAAGCTGTTGAGTATCCTGGGGGGCGGCCTGCTGGGTCTGTTCCTGCTCGGGCTGCTGACTCGACGTGCCACCGGCCGTTCGGCCGCGGTGGCCACGGCCGTTTCCGTTGCACTGGTCAGCGGATGGGTGGGGCTGAGTACTTCCGCGGCGGCCGAGTGGCTGCCCGCTCTGCACGAAAAGGTGCTGGATACGTTCTGGGTCGGCGTGGTGGCCAACCCGCTGCTGTTCGGGCTGGGCTGGGCACTGGGGCGAGGTGGTCGCCACAACGATGCGTCGCTGGAGGGCCTGACAGTCTGGTCGAAACCGACGACCTCTAGATAGATTCGGCGGTCTGCTGCAGACGCTGGGCGAGAGGTCCGAGGATGCGGCTGAGGTGGACCAGGTCGAGCACGTCACCGGCCGGGTTCCTGAGATCCTCGGGGTCGAGCCCGACCATTTCGAGTCGGCAGTAGACTCCGTTGCGGGTCAGGCCCAGCTTCTTGGCAACCCCCTGCGGACCCTTGATCCGCCCGTCGGGACTGTTGCGGAACGCGGTGAGCAGGTCGTAGAGCTGCACCAGTCCGCCCAGCAGGTTGTGTGCGTCGGCGATCAGGACCCGGTCGCCGATCTCGAACGCGTGCTGTTCGACCCGCCGGATCGTCTCGACCAGCCCCCCCACCGCCGCGCGGTCCTCGTCGGTCCAGAAACCGCCGCTGTCGGTTGTGCCGTGAGATGATCCGTTGTGTGAACCGTCGGTGGTCGTGCCTGACATGATGTCTCGCTCCCCTCCCGCTCCGGCCCGCTGCCGTTATTTTCCCGGCGGAGGTCAGCGATGGCAAGACGGATCGGGGCTTCTCACCGAATCAGTGGTCATCCAGGAACCGGTTCGTGAACACCTCCGAGACCTCCACCGTCCCCGCATCGATCACCTTCACGTCGACCAGCTGGCCCAGCAGCGTCTTCCAGCGCGCTTCGGTCATCCGTCCGAGTTCGTCCCGAGGAGTCTCGGGGGTCGAGCACAACGACTTCAGCTCCTTGGCCCCGAAGGCCAGGATCGGCAGACCCATATCCTCGTTTCGTGCCGAAATGGCCTGGTTGGCCAGGCCGGGGTTGTCGAGGTACTGCCGCCATCCGGCGACCGAGGCCTTGACCATCGCGGCCACCAGTTTCGGTTGCGTGCGGATCACCTCGGGAGTCGTGATCAGCACGCTGGTGTAGGGGTTGAATCCCAGGTCCGAGACCATCAGGACCCGGGGCTGAGCGTTTTGCAGTCGAGCCACGAAGGGTTCGCTGATCGAGTAGCCCTGCTGGGCGAAGTCGTCGTCGAGCAGGAACTGTGAGACGTTTCCGGCGTAGGGGACCAGTTGCACCGTGTCCAGGTCGACCGTCTTCTGCAGGAACAGGGACCAGGTGGCAGTGCTGCTGACGGCCAGCGTGCCGACCTGGCCGAGTTCCTTCAGCGAGCTGATCCCCGAGTTCTCGTGGACCATCACGCAGCGGGGACTGAGCTGCATCGCCGCCATCACCGCCACCGTTTTCGCTCCGGCTGCCTGGCCGACCAGGACCCGGTCGGCGTTGGTCACTCCGAACAGCACGCGACCGGTCGCGACCTGTGTGACGACCTGCGTGCCGGGTCCCCCGGGGCGGATCTCAACGTCGAGGTTCGCGTCGTGATAGAGCTTGTGGACGTCGGCGGCAAAGAAGCCACCGTGTTCGGCCTCGGGAAACCAGTTCAGTTGCAGCGAGACCGCTGTGGGAGGGCGGACGATCTCGCTGTCGCCCTCGGGTGCCGGTTCGTTTCTGCCGCAGCCCAGGCAGATCAGGACCAGTGGGGTGAGCCACCTGGCGGAGGGGAAGGGCACGGTTGGGGTCCCGGGGTGGAGTGGTGTGGTCATTGTGGGTGTTTGGTGTGAGGTTGTCACCCGGGGTGTGAGCGTGTCTCGGGGTCTGACGCCGCCCGTGGCGGGGCCTGACCCCTTCCCGCGAGAGTTGGCGGTTGGAACAAAGGGGTCAGGCCCCGCCTGCGGGACGCTCCAGGGGAGACAGGCCAAACTGAGGGCGGCGTCTGACCCCACGGCTAATCCGTGGCTGATCCCCAGCGGGACAGGAGTCGTGTTCCGATCCAGGTTACTGCTCCGAACAGTGCGATACCCAGCAGGGCCGATGCGATGACTGCGGCGAAGAGGTGTGCGGTCTTGAGGTGCTGAGAGGTGCTCAGTACCAGGTATCCCAGCCCGTAGTGCGTCGTCGTATGCCCAACAAAGAACTCGCCGACGATCGCGCCGATCACCGCCATCCCGCTGCTGGTGCGGGCTCCGGTGACCAGGTACGGCACCGCATGTGGCAATCTCAGCTTCCACAGCACCTGCCAACGGTCGGCGCGGTAGAGCCCGAACAGCTCGATCAGGTCCTCATCGATATTGACCAGTCCCGCGGTGGTCGAGGCGATGATCGGGAACAGGCTGATGATCACTGTCACCAGCACCACGCTGGGGAACCCGGTTCCGAACCAGATGATGATCAGCGGGGCCACCGCGATGATCGGCACCGTCTGCAGAAAGATCGCGTAGGGATAGCAGCTTTGACGGACCAGACGCGACTGAGAGAACACGACCGCGATCAAGACTCCCGCGACCAGGCTGGCGGTGAATCCGGCCAGTGCCGCCACCCCGGTCCGCAGGCTCGCCGCCAGCAACCGGTCACCGTCAGTGATCACGGCGGTGGCGACGTCGCTCGGGGCCGGCATCAGAAACGGCGGCCATTCAAACCACCACACCGACGCCTGCCACACCCCGAGCACGACCAGCAGCAGCCCCACCGGCGGCCACAACCTCGACAGCATCTGCCCGGGCGAGGAGCTCAAGACGACTCCTCCCGACCACCTCGCCTCAGTCGGGCCGACACCTCACCCCCCAGCCCGGCAAAGTCGGCCTCGGCTCGCAACGACGCGGTCCGTGGTCTCGGAAAACCGACAGCGACTTCGCTGAAGTTGCCTCCAGCCGCGGGTGGCATCACCACCACGCGATCGGACAGGAAGACTGCTTCGGCGACGTTGTGAGTGACGAACACGGCGGTGGTGCCGCGGGCCGAGTGGATGGCGAGCAGTTCCTGGTTGAGTTGTTCGCGGAGCAGGTCGTCGAGAGCGGCGAAGGGCTCGTCGAGCAGCAACACGTCGGGCTCGGTCACCAGCGCCCGTGCCAGCGAGACTCTCATCCGC
>CAUZEQ010000170.1:0-10403 GCA_963578885.1 Planctomycetota bacterium | reverse complement strand
CTTCTACGAACGATTCTGCCGGATGCTGGCCGCGAGCGGTCGGTTGCGACGCAGCGGCCAGACGGCTCGCGAATTCGCCGCCGATATGAGTCCCGTGGCCGGTGGATCGACCGGCGAGGTCGGGTGGGAACCGATCGCACAGGAAGTCACCGAACTGTACTACTCGATCCGGTTCGGCGGGCATCGTCCCGAGGCGGGGGTGATTGCCGAGATCGAAGTCGTTCTCGATCGACTTGAGACGGCTCTGCGTGGTGGCGGGACGACCGCCTGAGTCGGCGGGCGTGACCAATTGGAGCTTGTCGCGACCGAGGTGTTTACAGCGGCCTTGGCGTGTGTCTATTCTGAACCGAACGGTGGCCGAGCGACGTGGGGACCGTGGCCGTAACCGTCCGTTTCGCATCCCATCAGGAATCTCGCGATGAACGCTTCATTCTGGGCTATCGTTTCCGTCTTCGTCGTGCTGGGTTTGGCGCTGTTGTTCCTGTTGCTGAATGTGTTCTTGGACCGTCGAAATTCGAAGCTGACCCTGGGCGTGATGGTTTCGGGTCTCTTCGGAGTGGTTCTGGGCTGGGGGGCCTTCTACGGAGGCGTCTCGATGACCGGGCAGCAGATGGATTTTTCGGTGTCAGGCTTCGACGGCGAGATGATCGCGATGCCGACCGAGGCTGATCCGCCGCAGCAGGCCGGTGGTGAAGGTGCACCCGGTGGCGGCGGTGGGATGCCAGGCATGGGCGGTGGTGGGATGCCGGGCATGGGCGGTGGTGGGATGCCGGGCATGGGCGGCGGTGGAGGCAGGGGGGGGCGGACCCCCTCATCGCGTCGCGGACTCACAACCCTGGTCCGCAAGCTCGACCTGCTGACCGGCGACGTCGCCGTGAAGTTCTCCACAAAACAGGCCTCCGAGATCGGTGAACTGCTGGCCAAGGCCGGAGGGGGCGAGAAGATGACCGACGAGCAGGCCAAGACGGCTCTGGAGGCGGTTGAGGCCGCATTGAGTGACGAGCAGAGGGCGGCGCTGGAGCGAGTCGGACTGCCCCGACGTCGTCGCGGCGGCGGTGGCGGCGGGTTCGGCGGTGGTGGCCCGATGGGCGGCGGCGGTGGTGGCCCGATGGGCGGCGGCGGTGGTGGCCCGATGGGCGGCGGCGGTGGTGGCCCGATGGGCGGCGGTGGTGGTGGAAACCAGGCTCCCGCGGACGAGAATCCCTTCACCGAAGAAGACAACCACACCGCACTGGTGTCGCTGCTGAAGCGTCACGGAGTCACTCCCCCCAAGATCACTGTGAAGAAGAGCCAGGAACGGCCTGCTCGGCCTGCTCGGCCTGCTCGGCCTGCTCGGCCGCAGACGGACGAAGGCGGTGCTGGCGGCGGCAGCGGCGGTACAGCTGCCGCCGGTGGAGACAGCTCGTCGGGGAGCGTGATCGAGGCCATTCTCAAGCAGCACGACAAGGATGGTGACGGAGCATTGTCCAGGGAGGAGGCTCCGGAGTTCCTGAGGAATCGATTTGACCGGATCGACACGAACAAGGATGGGAAGTGCGATCTGAACGAGATGACGAGCGCGCGTCGGTTGGGTGCGCCTGGCTAAGTCCTGCGGCACATGGTCCTGGATGGGTAACCGGCGAGTGCTAACCGCCTGTTGCAAATGTAGTTGCGTCGATGTGGCCTCAAGTCGGCCCATCGCCCGTGTCGATGAGATCGGTGAGGGACGTCGCAGGCCGACGTCTCCGCTGGCGGTATGGGGGATGGCCGGCTGGCGACAGGGATGTGTCCAGCGAGTGCAAGGGGTGAGGCAAGGATGCCGGATTCGACACGCACCGGAGTCGTGGCAGGGTTGTTGACCGTCACGATGATTGGCCTGGGTTGCCAGCGCGACTATTACTACCAGCAGGCCGACGAAGAAGCGATGGCCTTGATCGCCGAAAAGTCGGCCGATCCCCGCTGGGCCTTTGACGACTTCGATGTGAAGATCGATCCCAGGAGCCGTTTCGCTCACCAGCTCGATCCGATCCGGCCTCCGATGCCGCCCGACGATCCGAGTTCCAGCGAGTTGATGAAGTCGCTGGCCGGGATGGAGGGCTACTCCGGTTGGGGTGCCAACGGGATGGCCGATGTTCGAGAGAATCCGGAGTGGCGTTTGCGGCTGAGAGAATATATGGAGGTGGATGAGGAGGGCAGGATCCAGATGGACCTGGAAGGTGCCGTGCGGATGTCGATGATCCATTCGCCGGGCTACCAGTCCACGATCGAGACGCTGTATCTTTCGGCTCTGGACGTCAGCACCGAGCGGTTCCGTTTTGACGTCCAGTTCTTTGGTGGCAACGACACGAACTACTCGCATCGGGGCGATCGAAACTTTGGTGGCGAGAGTAACACTCTGACCAACGGTGGCACTTTCCGGACGAAGACTTTCCGGGTGAGGCGGAAGCTGGCGACGGCCGGCCAGGTTGCCGTCGAATTTGCCAACACGTTCACCTGGCAGTTTGCCGGTCCGGATTCCAATTCCGCGGCGTCGCTGTTGGGGTTCAGCATCTTCCAGCCCTTGCTCCGTGGCGGTGGCCGCGTGGTTGGGCTCGAACAGTTGACTCGAGCCGAGCGGACTCTGCTGGCCAACATGCGGGCGTTCCAGCGATACCGCCAAGGGTTCTATACCGACCTCGCGATCGGCACTCGCGGCGGGACGACCGGGCCTCGGCGAAGCGGAGGTTTCTTTGGCGGCACGGGGCTGACCGGGTTCTCCGGCCAGGGCTCCGGCGGATTCGGTGGTGTCGGTCAGGCGAGCGGATTCGGCGGTTTCTTTGGCGGGGGTGCGACCGGCGGTGGCGGGGCCGGTGGCGGTGGTGCGGTGGCCGGAGTCGCCGGTGGTGGAGCCGGCAATGTCGGTGGGTACATCGGCCTGCTGCAGTCACTGCAGCAGTTACGAAATGCCCAGGACAACCTGGCGCTGCAGCAGCGGACACTCGCCTTGTTGCAGGCACTCCGCGAAGCGGGCCAGATCGGAGCCGACCAGGTGCTGAGTTTCGAGCAGAGTATCGAGACGGGCAAGGCGAACATGCTGCAGAGTACCAACGGCTTCAAGTCGACGGTCGAGAACTTCGTGATGAGCAGTTTCGGTTTGCCCGGCTCGGTACAAATCTCGCTGGATGACTCGATCATTCGCCCCTTCCAGTTCATCGATCCGCGGGTTACGACGGTCGAGACGTCGGTGGCCAACCTGGTCGCGGCGTTCGGGCTGATTGAGAACCCGACCGACGAGCAGTTGAATCGAACGGCCAGTCACGCCAGGAAACTCCACGAGGACATTTCGGGTTTGACCCAGTTGGTGGTCGGCGACCTGGAGGCCCTGGCCAAAAAGATTACGGTTCGCGAAGCGGCCATGAGCGACATGGAGAAACAGCAGTTTGCTACCGATCGAGGCGTCCTGGCGGCGGATCTGAATCGGCTGAGAGTTCAGCACCAAAAGACACGGCTGCTGCTCGGGACAGTCATCAAGCGGCTGGGTACGAAGTTGGATGCCGACGCCAAGACGTCGGTCGTCGCCGACCTGATCGCGGTCAACGGTTCGTTGGCCGGAACGGTGGGCGAACTGGCCCTGGTGCAGGCCGGATCGCGACTCGAAGCCGTCTCGCTCGATCAAAGGGTCGAGTTGGATGCTGACGATGCGCTGGAAATCGCACGCTCGTTCCGTCTCGACTGGATGAACGCGAGGGCTTCACTGGTGGACGGGTGGCGGTTGGTGGAATACAACGCCAACGCGCTGGAATCGGATCTGAGTATCGTGTTCAGCGGCGACATGAAGGGTGATCAGGACAACCCGCTGAAGCTCACCGGCGCCAAGGGGACCTTGCGGGCCGGCCTGCAGTTCGATGCGCCCCTCACGCGACTGCTGGAACGCAACAACTTCCGGCAGCAGTTGATCAACTACGAACAGTCACGCCGCGGGATGATCACCTACGAGGACGGGCTCCTGCAGGGGTTCCGGGTGGCCCTGAGAACGCTGGAGCAGCGGGAGACGAACCTCGAGATTCAACGGCGGGCGGTCAAGATCGCGATTCGACGGGTGGACCAGACCCGGCAGATGCTCACCAAGCCGCCGGCACCGGGTCAGCCGGCTGTGTTGAGTCCGACCGCGACCCAGGACCTGCTCTCGGCACTGGCCGCTTTGCGCGAGTCGCAGAACAACTTCATGAGTGTCTGGCTGGCCTACTACGCGGGGCGTATGTCGCTGATGCGAGACCTGGGAGTGATGCGGTTGGACGAGAACGGTCTCTGGATCGATGAGCCACTCGAAGACGCTCTTGAAGAAGCCCGCGAAAATCCTACGGTCTTGCCTCCCGCTGTGCCCGAGGCGTGGTTGCGGCAGGCTGGGGCGGAACTGGAGACCGTGCGACTGGTTCCCGCCGAGGGTGCCGGTCCGGGCGGCGAAGTCGCCGCACAGCAAGCCGACGATCAGGAGGGCTCGTTGGTCGGCGTGCCGGATTTCCTGCAGCCCGAGAAGTTCAAGATCAAGAGTCCGGCATTTCTGGATCGGCTGAAACAGACTTGGAACGACAAGACTCGGCCCATCCGTCGCACATCCCGAACTGCTCCGGCTCCGGAACAAGAGCCACCGCTTGAACCGCTTCAGGCTCCGGTCCCTCGGTCACGGCTGAAGCCTGCCGGGCAAGTGGAGCGTGAGTTGGGATCATTCCAGCCACGCCAGCCGCGGCCACTGCGTGGGCGTGGGCGTGGGCTTGCGGAGGCGATCGACGTGCCTCCGGTCTCGGCACCCGCTGTGTCGCCGGCTGGCGTACCGCGTGAGTCCTACCAGTCGCCTCAGGCTGTCCGGGGGGCGAAGCCGACCGCAGAGGTCACACCAGGCTTCCTGCCGCCGAGGATTCGCTGAGCGACGCCGAATCGGTCTCGCCGTTTCGGATCCGGGCCAGGAGATCGGAACAGGGCTGTGGTTCGTCAGTTTCGGGCTTCTGGGCAGAGTGGTGAAGTTGTTTCCCATTGATTCATGGTCGCGAATCGTGACAATGGAGCGCTCACGACCGCCCGAGGCTGCGAATTGTGAGAATCCGTTGATGGAACGGAGGAATCGCGGCTTCCGGTGGTGGTCTCGGTGTTTGAATGGTACGCGGCGCTGCCTGCGTGGTTGTGTGCGGCAGCGTCGAACCGACTGAAGTGTTGTTTGAATCTCCGACATCTCAACCCACACAGGAACCTGGTATGGCCACTACAACGGAAACACCGCAGCAAACCAGTCGTCCACGTCGAACCGGCGGTGGCGGATTCGGTGCCATTCTGCTGGGCTTGGTCGTGATCGGGGGCCTGGCCGGCGGCGGTTGGCTGTTGGCCGGCAGCATTACCGGTGGGGATCCTGAGGGTGGTGCCGAGACGATGACGGTTGAGGTCACGAGGGGCCCAATGCAGGTGCGGGTGACCGAGGATGGCGAGGTTGAGAGTGCCAAGCCGCTGTTCTTGAAATGCCTGGTTGCCGGTGGGTCTCAGATTCTGGAGATCGTTGCCGACGGGACTCGAATCGTCGCCAAGGGAGACACGAAGATCGATGCGACCGATATCGAGGTGGGTGACCAGTTGGTCAAGCTGGATGATTCGAAGATCAAGGACGCCTTGGACAAGCAGCAGATCACCGTCGGCGCTGCCGAAACCGCGTTGATCGAGGCCACGAAGAATCTGTCGGTGGCGAAGATTTCGGTGACCGAATACGAGCAGGGCACGTTCGTGCAGGAGCTGCAGGGTTTGGATGCCGAGGTGACGATTGCCGAGGAGAACCTGCGGGTTTCCCAGAACCAGTACGACTACACGCAGAAGATGTTCCGCAAGGGATTCGTGACGAAGTTGCAGTTGGAGGCGGACGAGTTTGCGGTGAAGCGGACGAATCTGGAGCTGCTGCAATCCGAGACGAAGCGTCTGGTGCTGGTGAAGTTCACCAAGGAAAAGATGATGGAGGACTTCAAGAGCAACGTGCAGACGGCGACGCAGTCGGTGAAGCAGAAGCAGTCTGCGTTGTCTCTCGAGAAGCGGACGCTGGAGCGGATCGGCGAGCAGTTCAAGAACTGTCTGATCCTGGCACCTCAGCCGGGCATGGTCGTCTACCACAACGAGCGGAGCCGCTACGGCCGCAGCTCGTCGACACCGATTGAAGAGGGTGCGACAGTCCGCGAGCATCAGTCGATCGTCAAGCTGCCCGACTTCTCCAAGATGCAGGTCAAGGTCAGTGTCCACGAGTCGAAGGTGCAGCAGGTCTCAGTCGGCGACCGGGCGAAATTGACGATTCAGGGCTACAAGGACCCTCTGGAGGGTGTGGTGATTGAAATCGCCAACCAGCCGGAGTCGACCAGTTGGTACCAGGCGAATGTCAAGGAGTACGCCACGATCGTCAAGATCGACACGATCCCCGAGGGGATGGTGCCGGGCATGTCGGCCGAGGTGGTCATCGACGTCGAGCGGCGTGAGGACGTGCTGCGGCTGCCGGTGGGATCGGTGGTCGAAATCGGCGGTGAGTACTTTGCCTGGACCAACGGGGGCGACGGATACATCAAGAAGACCCTGACGGTTGCCAAGAGCGGCAAGGGCGACAACCGTGTGCTGTCCGACAGCAAGTTCATCGGTGTCGAAGAGGGCGTGGACGAGGGTGATCTGGTCGTGCTGAACCCTCGTGACGTTGTGCCCGAGGTGAAGGATCTGATCAAGGCGAACGAGGAGCAGGAGGCCAAGGAAAAGAAGGCCTCAACAAAGGCGACTGGCACCAAGACCAAGACCGCTGGCCCCGGCGGACCGGGTGCGGGCAAGAAGTCAGCTCGGAAGGGCTCGGGCAAGCGAAGTGGCGGCGGAAGACCTGGTGGCGGTGCCGGCGCCGCCGATGGTGGCGCTGCCGAGACCGGTTTGGGCCGCATGGCGTCTCTGGACAAGGACGGAGACGGCAAGATTTCCAAGGCCGAGGCGGCCGGCACCTATCTCGCGAACTTCTTTGACCGGATCGACACAGACAAGGATGGTTTCTACACGGCCAAGGAAGCCGAGGCATCTCGGGCACGTCGCAAGAGCGCCGGCGGTGGGGGGGGCGGCGGTCGCAAGGGAAGCGGCGGACCGGGTGCGGCCGGAGGCGGAGGCTCTCGCAAGGGCGGTGGCGGTGGCGGTTTCAGCGCAGCGAGCCTGCTGACCCGGTATGACAAGGACAAGGACGGCAAGATCTCGAAGGCCGAGACCGAAGGGAACGCCCGGATGCAGTCCACGTTCGATGCCAACGACGAGAACAAGGACGGTTTCTTGGACAAGGCCGAGCTAGACAAGGTGATTGCGGCGATGCGGGCTCGTTTCAGTGGCGGTGGGGGAGGCCAGTAGGACGTGTTCGGGCTGCTGCGGTCACTCGAAATGGCTCTGAAGAGCCTGCGGCTGCACTTCCTGCGCAGCGTGCTGGCAGCCGTCGGCGTGTTGATCGGTGTCACCGCGGTGATCTGGCTGGTGGCCTTGGGCGAGGGAGTCAGCTACCAGGCCCAGCAGTTGATCAAGGAATACGGCGCCACCAACGTCATCATTCGCTCGAAGGCACCTCCGGTGGCCGGCGACACGGGCCGCGTCAAGATCTATGGCCTGACCCGGCTCGATTTCGAGCGGATCACCGCACGGATCGCCGGCCCGAGTTCTCCGCTGGTGATCAACACCATCGAACGCGCGGTGCCGATGCGCGAAGTCTCGATGGAGGTCCGCTACTTCGACCGGACCTGCGACGTGCAGTTACTCGGCATCATGAAGGACTACCAGGAGATCAATCACCTGGAGATGGATCTGGGGAGATTTCTGAGCCTGGGCGATTCGCGGAACAAGAGCAACATCTGCGTGTTGGCGTATGGAACGGCGCTGGATCTGTTCCCGTTCGAGAACCCCCTGGGCAAGACCATTCGGCTCGACCAGGACTTCTACCGGGTCGTCGGGGTGGTTGCCCAAAAGCAGGACGCGGCGGCGATCGGAGGCAGCATTTCCGGTCGGAGTTACGACAAGGATGTCTACATCCCGCTGGCGACGTTTCGGTCGCGGATCGGAGACCAGGTCCCGACCTCGGTCGAGTCATTCGAGAGCGAGTTGATCGAGATCAACCAGATCACCGTGACGGTCAACGATGTGAAACGGGTGCCCGAAACGGCCGATATTATCCGCGTGCTGCTGGGCGAATTGCACGACAAGGACAACCCGGACTTCTCGGTCACGGTGCCGATGGAGTTGTTGAAGCAGGCCGAGACGACCCGGCTGATGTTCAACATCCTGCTGGTGGTGATCGCGGGGATTTCGCTGTTGGTCGGCGGCATCGGGATCATGAACATCATGCTCGCGACGGTGACCGAGCGAACTCGGGAGATCGGCATCCGTCGGGCCCTCGGCGCCACGCAGGCCAACATCCGCGCTCAGTTCCTCAGCGAAGCGACCGTGCTGACTGGGATCGGAGGCCTGTTGGGCATTGCCTGCGGCTTCATGTGCTACCCGGTGGTCGACTTCGTGATGGCTCAGCTCGAGGTCTGGCAGCCGACGGTGTGGTCGGGGTTGGATCCGTCGATTCAGAACATCGAGCCGCGAGTTGAGACCTGGTCGGTCGTGGCGGCCTTTGCGATTTCCGTCGGCGTCGGCATCGTGTTCGGAGTGGTCCCGGCTCGACAGGCGGCGCAGTTGGATCCGATCGAGGCCTTGCGTCACGAGTAGGCATCTCACGCGGCGGTCTCAGCCGTCGGCGTTCACGAAGCGTGTGGCCGAGAGATGACCGATCGGGCGGCCGGGCGAACCATCGACCAGCCAACTGGCAATGGCCTCACCGGTGACCGGGGCCAGTAGCACGCCCTTGGTGAAGTGCCCTGCGGCGAGAAAGACGTTGTCGGTCCCGGGCAGACGGTCGACCACGGGCATTTCGTCGGGGGTGTAGGGTCGCAATCCGACCCAGGTCCGTGTGACCCGTGCGGAGGCCAGGCCCGGCAAGATCCCGCGTGCCGCCTCAAGCACCTCGCGGCGACCCTCTTCGGTCGGCTCGAGGTCCGGTCCGACGAATTCCTGGGTGCCCCCGGCGATCACCCGTCCGTCCTTGAGTCCGCGGACCATCGTTTCGCCCAGCACACAGGTCTTCATCGAGAAGTCCTGGACGTCGGTGGCGATGGCCTGGCCCTTGGCGGCGGAGACAGGCAGCGGGCATCCCAGTCGCCGGGTCAACTGGCCACTGGCCCAACCGGAGCTGAGCACGACCTGTCCGGCGGTGATCCGGTGCGTGCCACAGGCGACTTCCCCCAGGCGGTGTCCCGCAAGCGTGAAATCCGTGATCGGTGAGTGAGTGGCCAGGTGGACGTCCTGTTCGACGAGATCGCGTGCCAGTGCGAGCGCGGTGCGCAGAGGATGAAAGGTGGCGTCGTCGGGGCAGAAGAATCCGGCTGTGATGTCTGGCGAGAGGGCCGGTTCACACTCGGCCAACTCAGCGCTGCCCAGGGCCAGGCCGCGGTTGCCACGAAGTGTCTCGGCGGCCGCATAGTCACTGAGCGTCCCGGGCCACTCGCCATCGATTCTCAGGCTGCCGCTACGAACAAACTCGAGTCCGGCTGCGGCGAGCGGCCCGTCCGCGGTCGCGAGTTCGGCATAGGCTTCGCGGGCCTCGATCGCCCAGTCGCGGAAGACTTGCGGGTGGTCGTGCCGCGTCTGCCCGGCAAACAGGCCTCCGGTGTTGTTGCCGGATGCTCCGAAGCAAAGGCCCTGGCTGTCGAGGACGGTGATCGAGCCGTGAAACTTCCGCCGCAGGTGCCAGGCGGTGAACAAGCCGATCAGTCCGGCACCGACAATGAGTACGTCAGCAGTCCCCGGGGCAGTCCCACTGCAGGGCCGATCGAGAAAACCCAGGTCCTGGGCCGACAGATCGGCCAGCCAGATCGACTCGACCTTCATCGACGCGGCTCGCTGTCTTCATGGTGATCAGCGGGCAGCAGGCTACTGGTCGAGACCTGGCAATCAGGCAGGTGGTGGCGTTTCAGTCGGCCGATGGCGTCGGGCGAGATGTGATTGGGGAGCGTGAGTGTCCGCAGTCGGCTGAAGCCGTGCAGGTAGCGGAGGTCGGTATCAGTGACGCCGGTGCCGCCCAGGTCGAGGTGCTCGAGTTGGTCGAGTTGCCGGAGCTGGCCGAGGTGGCGCTGGGACAGCAGCCGGCCGTTGAAATCGACTGAACGGATGTGTCCGTTCTCGTGCGCGGTCAGCGTGGGCTCGAGCCAGCGGGTGAGTTTCTCGGCGGCTTCCTGCTGCGACTTCGTCGGAGTGGTTCGTCCCCAGTCGGTGACCGCTTCGTAGGTCGACGTGATGGCTCCTCCGGCCACCGACACGGCCAGGACCAGCAGAGTGGCGAGCACGATGTGTTCCCACCACCGATTGCGGTACTCGGC
>CAUZEQ010000169.1:0-10405 GCA_963578885.1 Planctomycetota bacterium | reverse complement strand
TGGCCCGGACTGCTCGCCGCAGCGAAAAGTGCCCGGGCCAGCGACGCGCCGGGATTCGGCCAGGCCAAGAGTTGCGTGCTGATCTTCCTGTGGGGTGGCCCCTCGCAGCAGGACACCTGGGACATGAAGCCCGACGCGCCCTCATCGCTCCGAAGCGAATTTCAACCGATCGCCACCCGCGTTCCCGGCATCAACATCGGCGAGCACCTGCCTCACCTGGCCGGCGTCACCGACCTGCTGACAATCGTCCGCAGCATGACGCACCGCGACTTCGAACATGGCTCGGCCGCCTACGCGGCCCTGACCGGCCACGCCCATCCACTGCCAGGAACCAACACGCCCGTTCGACCCGACGACTTCCCCACCTACGGGGCCCTCGTCTCACGACTGGGCCAGAACCCCAACCCGGTCCCCGACGCCATCGTGCTCGGCCCGGTCATGCACCAGGGCAACCGGCCGCCCATCGCCGGACAGAACGCCGGGTTCCTGGGACTGAACTACGAACCCTTCCGGATCGCCGCCGATCCCAGTGCTGCCGACTTCCGTGTCGACAGTCTCAATTCACCCGCCGATCTCCCCACTGATCGCCTGCAACGGCGACACCGGTTGCTGCAATCCTTCGACCGCGACGGTCGCCAGGTGGAATCGGTCCGCCAGGTCATCGGAGTCGACAGCCTGTACCGACGTGCCTTCGGACTGCTCGGTTCGGCTCGCACTCGGGCCGCGTTTCGGATGGACACCGAACCCGACTCGCTGCGCGACCGCTACGGTCGCCACCGCTTCGGCCAGACACTGCTGCTGACTCGCCGGCTGGTCGAGGTCGGCGTGCCGCTGATCACCGTCAACTGGGCCAAGCAGAACCGCGATCAGTGGGATACCCATGCCAAGAACTACCCGAGACTGAAAAACAACCTGCTGCCCCCCTTCGACCGTGGACTCGCGACCTTCCTGAAGGACCTCAAGGACCATGGCCTGCTCGAGACCACCCTGGTCGTCTGCGTGGGCGAATTCGGCCGCACTCCCTGGATCAACAAGGACGCGGGCCGCGACCACTGGCCCGATTGCTACTCGGTCGTGGCCGCCGGTGGAGGCATGAAGCCGGGCACGGTCTTCGGAGCCTCCAGCCGCCACGCCTCCTACCCCACGCTCTACCCCGTCGGACCCTGGGACCTGGGCGCCACGATGTTCCACTGCCTGGGCATCCCGCCCGAGCAGCACATAATCAATCGACGTGGCCAGCCGATCCCGCTCTCGACCGGACGAGTCATCGACGGGCTGCTGGGGTGACCCCCCCCCCGGTGGCCAACCGGCCGCAGGACCACATTCGGAAACCAGGCGACCCGCGGCCATGACCAGCTACCAGGACCTCGGACTGACCCCGATCATCAATGCCTCGGGCGCCGTCACACGGCTCGGCGGAGCCCCTATGCCCGAGGAGGTGCTCGATGCCTTCTGCGACGGGGCTCGGGGGTGGGTGCCGCTGGAACAGCTGCAGGCGGCCGCCGGGCTACGGATCGCCGAGTTGACCGGGACCGAGGCGGGACTGGTCACCGCCGGATCGGCCGCAGCACTCACACTGGGCACCGCCGCCATCCTCTGCGGCTACAACCTGCGTCGCATCGAACAACTGCCGCACTGCGACGACTTTCCCTGCGAGTTCATCATCGCGCGAGAACAACGCAGTGGTTACGACCACGCCGTCCGCGCCGCGGGGGCCCGGTTCGTCGAGGTCGGCTTCAACGAAATCGTCTCCAATGCCGGAGTCCGGCGGACCGAGGCCTGGGAGTACGAGGCGGCGTTTACCGAGAACACTGCCGGAGTCTTCTATGGCTTTGGCCGCGACTCTCAACCGCCGTTGGCCGAGGTCATCGAGCGGGCGCACAAGCACGGGCTACCGGTGCTCGTCGACGCGGCCGGTGAATTGCCGCCGAAACGCAACCTGGTCGAAATCGCCGCACTGGGGGCCGACCTGGTCGGGTTCAGCGGCGGCAAGGCGATTCGCGGGCCCCAGTCGACCGGGATCCTCTGCGGCCGCCGAGACCTCGTCGCCTCGGCCGCCATCCAGATGCTCGACATGGACGACCACCTCCAGCTGTGGGACCCGCCCCCGGGACTCGTCGACCGCGACAAGCTCGATGGACTGCCCCGACACGGCATCGGCCGCACTCTGAAGGTCTCAAAGGAAGAAATCCTCGCGCTGATCACCGCACTGGAACTGTTCGCATCGGGAGCCTACGACAGCGACTGGGACGCTCAGCACGCGAGGCTCGAGTCGATTGCCGGGGAGTTGTCGGGGCTTGCGGTGAGTTGTTCGATCGAGGGGTCTGCCCAGCAGGAACGCTCACCGCTGCTGGCGATCACGATCGACGAGTCCGCCGCCGGTCGTACGGCGTTTGAAATCTGCCGAAGCCTCCGCAACGGGACTCCCCCGGTCTACGTCAGCCACGGCCAGTTGGCCCAGTCCAGCCTGGTGATCAACCCGCTGTGCTTCTCCGACGCCCAGGCCCCCGAGTTGTCTCGAAGGCTTCGCGAAGAGCTGGTGCTCTGCAGTGGGGTCTGACGCCCGCCATGGCTGGCATTGCTCCACCCTATTCGGTCCGCACGCGGGGGCCTGACCCCTTTTTCGATCACCGCCTCTCGCGCAAAAGGGGTCAGGCCCCCGCTGGCGAACCGTTGAGGGTGGAGCAATGCCAGCCATGGCGGGCGTCAGACCCCTGCAAAGCACCAGCCCCCGCCCTACTTGTGCCCCCGCTTCAACCACGCCCAGCGATACAGGTTTCGTGAATCGGTGTACCTCGCCGACGACGACGCGGCACCCAGCACCACCACGAACAACCGATCCTCGCCTCGCTGACCCGTCGATACCAGGCAGGCACCCGCGGCAGAGGTCGTGCCGGTCTTGATCCCATCGAAACCCCTCGTCGGCAACAGCCGATTCGTGTTCTTCCACACCACGTTCCGCTGGCGGCCACCGGGGCCCACCAGCCGGCACCCCCGCTGCCGCGTGCCCACGTAATCACGAAACCGCTTCATCTTCCAGCCGGCGCGGGCCAGCTTCACCAGGTCCGAAGCGGTCGAGAGATGTCGCGCGGCGGTCAGGCCGTGAGTGTTCTCGTAGTGAGTCTCCGACATGCCGAGCCGACTCGCCGTCCGATTCATCTCGGCCACAAACCGCCACAACGGATCCGAAGCCCGCTCGGGTGAATCATCCCGGGCAGCTCGCAACCGTTTGCCAAAGTGCTCGGCCAACGCCACCGACGCGTCGTTGCCCGAAGGCAGCATCAGCCCATACAGCAACTCGCGGACCGTCAACCGCTCACCAGCCTGCACCTTCGACGACGACCCCCCCGTCCGATCCGCTCGCTCACTGAATACCACCTCCTGGTCCAGCACGCCGGGATCCGCCTCGGCCAACTGCAACACGACCACCGCGGTCATGATCTTCGTCGTGCTGGCAAAATCGAGCCGCTTGAGGGAGTCGTGCTGTCCGAGTACCTCGCCCGTCTTGCCGTCCACAACCGCCCACGCGCGACAGGTCACAAACGGTACACCCTGCAGCGGATCCGCCGGAGCCCGATCGAGCTTCTCGGCATTGACCACCGAAGGGTCGGGTACGGGAGGATCGCTGGTCAGCAACGCACCCAGAGCAGCCCACGTCTTCGGACCCACTCGACCCGAAACCTCGATCTTGCGAGCCGCCTGGAAGGCCTTCACCGCCCCGGTGGTCGCCGGGCCGAACTCGCCGTCGATCGAGAGCCGCGGTGAGGGGTCCAGGCGTGCGTTGAGCGTTCTCTGAAGCGCCTCGACCAACCAGCCACTGGTCCCCGCCGCGAGCGTGACCGGCTGTTTGGTCGTTGGTTTCGGGTTGAAGTGCAGCCAGGCCTCACGCGAAATGTCGGCAATCAGCCGCCCGGCAGCATTCTCGGGACCATAACTCCGGTCCTGGTTCTCGGCGGTCAGGACGACCACGATGATCGGACCCGCCGGAGATTCGATGACCCCCGCATCGGTTCGCACCCGCGATACCGAACCGGTCTTGTGAGCCACCACGGTCCCCTCGGGCAGGTAACGCGGGATCCGCGCGACGCTCTCGCACGCCTGCAGGTGCTCGAGCATCTGCTTCGAAGCCCGCTTGCTGACCAACCGACCGCCACGGATCGCCTCGAGCAACCCGGCGGTCTCAGACGCCGTGGTGCTGCCCAGTCCGAACTGCTGACTCCGCTGTTCATCGATCGACGTGTCGCGGCGGAACACCTTGGCGTGGATCCGGGTGTTGGGGTGACCCAACCGCGCCATCGTGCGGTTGGTCGACTTCAAACCGATGTGATCGAGCACCAGGTTGGTGGCGGTGTTGTCCGAAACGGCGATCATCAGCCGCACCGCATCACGCAACGACAGCCGCGAACCGGTGGTGAAGTACTTCCGCAACAATCCCGAACCGGGCACCGTGTCGTCGCTGGTCAGCTTCAATCGATCTCGCAGTTCGACCTTGTCCTCCTCGACCTGACGGTAAACCTCCACCATCACCGCCAGCTTGATCAGGCTGGCCGTCGGCATCGGCCGCTCGGCCTCAAAGGCGAAACCGCGACCCGAATCGACGTGTTTGATCACGACCGATACCTGGCCCTTGTGCCCGGTGACCAGCCGCTTGATCGTCGAGGCCAACCGCGAGTCCTCTGCGGCAGACGCCTGGGTGCACCAGGCCGCGGCCAGCACACAGACCGACAGCAACAGCCTCGACTTTCTCATGACATTTCTCATGACACACCTCATGACACACCTCATGACACACCTCATGACACACCTCATGACACCTCTCATGTCGGATCTCCCAGCGATACTTCCAACTCCTGGATGGCCCCCAGCGCCTCGTCAAGCTCCGGGACCACGGCTCCGGGAACGCGGCCATCGCGGTCGCATTCGCACAGCAGGTCCAGTTCTTCATAACTCTCGTGATTCCGCAACCTCCGTGCCGCTCGAACCCCCAGCGTCCCCTCGCGACGTCGCCGCGCCTCGAGATGATGCTCGATCAGCCACGCGGTCCGCTCGCTGATCAATCCCTCGAGCACCGCCAGCCCGGCGGTGACATGGTCGGCCGGATCGATGCCCTTGCCGACGTCGTGCAACAACGCGGCCAGCTGCAGGTCGATGTCATAAGGCCGCTGGCCGCGGATCAGCTCGTACACCTGCAGGCTGTGGTACAGCACGTCACCCTCGGGATGACTGTGCCGCGGCTGATGGATCGACTCAAGAGGCTCGAGCAGGCTGCCGTAGGCGGCGAAGCGTTGCGAGGCATCCGAAGCACCCGCCTCGAGCGTCTCGACCGGCATCAGCCTCTGCAACGCCTCACGGATCTCGAGATCAGTCGGCAAGTCGCCGGGCCGGGCCCAGCCCCCGCAGACCGCTTTGGCCGCCGCCCGCTTGGCCCGAAAGAAATCGCTGCAACGACGCGACGACAGCAACCGGGCTGCCTCGCAGGCGATCCGCTGACGGAGGGTCGACGTGGACATGACTACATGACTACATGACTACATGACTACATGACTACATGACTACATGACTGCCTGTGGCACGATGGCTCGGGCACGAGCCACAAGTGGAATCAACCGCTGAGTACCCCGGCCCATGTCAGGCCGACCACGTAGATCACCGCGATCACGATCTGGACCGCCGCAAACGGGACCGCCACCTTCACGAACCCCACGAACGACAACGGCAGCTCGTACTTGTGGATGATCGTCATCGCCACCACCGTCGAAGCCGACCCGATCGGAGTGATGTTGCCGCCGAGGTTGGCTCCGAAAATTACGCTCCACCAGTACGGAGCGGTCGCGGCATAGGTCGGGTCGTGGCTCTTGAGAATCTTGGCCAGCATCGCCGCCAGCGGAATGTTGTCGGTCACCGAACTGGCCAGCGCCGAGGCGACCAGCAACAGGCCGGTGCCCATGTACACACCCGTACCAATCAACTTCTCGATCCCCGTACCGATCACCGCCAGCACCTGGGCGTGCTCCATCGTGTTGATCACCACGAACAGTGCCGCAAAGAACGCCAACAGGTCCCAGTCAACCACCTTGTAGAACTTGTCGACCTCGTGCTTGTAGGCCAGCAGCACGATGCCCGCGAATGACAACGCCACGAAACCCATGCCCAGGTCCCTGAGCACCGGAATCTCGCTCTGGCCTGCCAGAAACACCACGAACAGCACCAGCGAGGCGATCGAGAACCAGAAGAACTTCGCGCTGGTGACACTCTCGTTCTCGTCAAAACCCTCCACCAGCCCCGCCGCCGCCGCTCGTTGCTCATCGTTGGGCAAACCCTGGATCCCAAATCGCTTGCGGCCCATCCACAAAGTCACCGCCGTGACGACCACCACGTAGGGCGCCGACACCAGGAAGAAGTCGACAAAGCCGATCTTGGCAACGTTGCCGACGATGATATTGGGGACGCTGGAGATCAATGTCAGCAGACCGCCCACGTTGGTCAGCAGGCCCTCGACCACCAGGAAGCCCAACAGCAGGTCGGTCCGCTTGAGCTTCGAGAGTGACACGCCGGTCAGGCTGCCGATGATGATCATCGCCGTCACGTTGTTGAGCATCGCCGAAAAGAGCACCGTCAGGATGCCGTAGGCCAGCAGCAACTTCCACGGATCGCCGCCCGACTTCTTCGTCAGGCTGATCGCCATCCAGGTGAAGACCCCCGAGCGGCTGGTCACCTCCACGAACAGGCTCGCACCCAGGATGATCGTGATCACGCCCCAGTCGATCGCCGGAATGTAGACGGGCATCTCGATCTTGTGACCGTTGGGCAAGTCCACACGCCCCAACGGCATCAGGTCCAGGGCAGTCGCCAGGATCAGGCAGACTCCGGCAAACGCGCCCACGATCAACGACTTCTTGGCGTGGATCTTCTCCTCCAACGCCAACGCCACGATCATCGCCAGCAGCAACACCGCAAACAAAACGGTCACGCCACCCGAGACGGCGTGCCCGCCCGCCTCGGAAGCCACCTCGGCACTGGCCAACACGACTCCCCTCATCAACACCGCCCCTCTCCGTCGGAAAACCTCACAGCAGCAGCAGCGGCAGGTCGACCAACTCGATCGACAACGAGTAGGCCATGCCGTGCATCGCCATCTGGTCGTCGTCCTTGGTGTTGGCCACCAGGAGGTCAATCTCGTGCTCGTCGATCAATCGCCGGTATTCCCTGACGTGATGACCCATCCCCACGTGGCTGTTCAACGTCACGTCCGGCCCGGTCTCCTCCAACGTCGCAATGCACGACGCGATGAAGTCCTCGGCCTCCTTCAGCAGCTGGGCCTCAAGCAACGCCGCTCCCGGCTCGGTCGCGATCTCGGGGATCCGCTCGATCGCCGCCACGAACCTCCGAAATACCGTCTCGTCCTCGACATGACACAACCAGACGCTGCCCCCGTCGCTGCACATCCTCACGCCGTAATTGATCAACCGGTGGTCACCGCTGATGTGATCGGCCACGACCATCGCACGCCGACACGGCTCGGTGGGCAACTGCTGCGGTGAATCGAGGTCCGCTGGGTCAGCTCGTCGAGGAACACGCCGAGGGAATGCTGGGGAGAGAGCGCCTCTTCACCGAGATGACGCCGGGTCACCAGCAGGTCGACCTGCTGGGCGGCTAACCGCTCGAGCAACTCGGCCACGTTCCCGAAATCACTGCTGCCCAGGGCGTGACAACTCGCCGCGTCGCCGATCCGGGGCAGGAATCGCTTCAACTCGCCGGCGACCAACTCGTTGGTCGAGTCGCCGGTGACCAACGCCACCGAGTCGATCGGTACGTCGACGAACTCAAACGCCTCACGCTCGGAACGACGAAACAACGACTCGAATTCGTCGATCTGCTCAAGTCGGTCCACCTCGACTCCTCGCCACCAGAATCCTAAATCCACTTCTGCCTGCACCCGCCGGTGGGCACTATAGCAAAAGCGACCCGCGAGGTTCACTTGGACACCGCCAGACGGATAAGCTGGCTGGTCCGCCCTTGGTCGACCCCCCAACAGGAACACCTCCGATGAGACGCCTCGCCATCGTACTCCTGGTTCTCACCACCTCCTCACCACTCACCGCAGCCGACACCGCAGCCGACACCGCAGCCGACACCGCAGCCGACACCGCAGCCGACACCCAGGCCGGCGACCGCACCATCAACGCCTACTTCCGCGCCGAAACCACCCGGCTGGCCGACCGCTGCCTGGCCGACATCCGCACACTCGATGACTGGAAGGCACGTCGAGGCGAATACCGCGAGCAGCTCTTCGAGATGCTGGGACTCTCACCACGTCCTCCCCGGACCCCTCTCAAACCGGTCGTCACCGGCCGGGTCGAGCACCCCGATTTCGTCGTCGAAAACCTCCAGTTCCAGTCCCGCCCGGGTCTCTACGTCACCGGCAACCTCTACCTGCCCAAGAAACGCAGCGGCCCCCTGCCGACGATTCTCTACGTCTGCGGTCACGGACGGGTCAAGCAGAACGGGGTCAGCTACGGCAACAAGGTGCACTACCAGCACCACGGCGCCTGGTTCGCCCGCAACGGCTACGCCTGCCTGACGATCGACACGCTGCAGTTGGGCGAGATCGAGGGAATCCACCACGGCACCTACCGTTACGGCAAGTGGTGGTGGAACGCTCGAGGCTACTCGCCGGCGGGAGTCGAGGCGTGGAACTGCATCCGGGCCCTGGACTACCTGCAGTCGCGACCCGAGGTCGACGGCGATCGGATCGGCGTCACCGGCCGCTCGGGTGGCGGAGCCTACAGCTGGTGGGTCGCGGCACTCGACGACCGGATCCAGGTCGCGGTGCCCGTCGCCGGGATCACCGACTTGGAAAACCACGTCGTCGATGGCTGCGTCGAAGGCCACTGCGACTGCATGTTCCAGGTCAACACCTTCGGCTGGGACTTCGCCCAGGTCGCCGCGCTCCTGGCACCACGACCCCTGCTGATCTCCAACTCCGACAAGGACGGCATCTTTCCGCTCGACGGAGTCATCCGCATCCACACCCAGGTCCGCCGCATCTACGAACTCCACGGACAGGGCAAACAACTCGGACTGCAGATCACCGAGGGTCCGCATCGCGACACCCAGGAACTCCGTGTCCACGCCTTTCACTGGTTCAACCGCTTCTTGAAGAAGCAGGACCCGCTGATCGAGACCACCGCCGTCAAGTTCTTCACTCCGCAACAGCTGCGAGTCTTCGGCGAGACTTTGCCCGAGGACCAGTTGAACACCACGATCAGTGAGACGTTCACGGCCAGGGCCGAGGCGCCCGCGGTGCCGGGATCCTCCGACGACTGGTCGCGGCAGCAGGCCGGCTGGCGAGACGCACTGATGAGGAAGTCGTTTCGCGGTTGGCCCGCCCGTCCGAGCGGACTCGACCTCGAACAGGGACCCACGGCCACCTCGGGCGAAGTCGCCGTCTCGACCTACTGGTTCACCTCGCAAAAAGGCATTCGCCTGCCGCTGGTCCTGTTGCACCGCAAGGGACTCGACTCCCGATCGCTCGACCTGGTCGTACTCAACGCCGTCGACGACGGAGGCTGGAATTCGCTGCTGAGCTCACTCGCAGGTGGCGGAATCGCCTTGAAGGACCTCGAGGGAATCGGCACCCCCGAACCCGACAAGGCGGCGTTTGCAGAGACCGAGAAGATGTTCAAGACGTTCAAGTGGGGCATGGCCTACGTTGCACCTCGAGGCATCGGACCCACCGCGTGGGGCCAGGCCCAGAGGCGACAGACCCAGGTCCGCCGACGCTTCATGCTGCTCGGCCAGACACTCGATGGCATGCGGACCTTCGACATGGTTCGTGGAGCCGCTGCCCTGAGACTCGTTGACGGGCTCGGCGAGGTCCCGCTGTGGATGCAGGGCGAAAAGACCATGGCCGGCATCACGGTCTATGCGTCGCTGTTTGTGCCCAACGTCAGCCGCATCGACCTGCACCAACTGCCAGCCTCGCACCGCGATGGGCCCATCTACCTCAACGTGCTCCGCTTCCTCGACATGCCCCAGGCGGTCGCGATGGCCGCCGAAAGGGCCCAGGTCCGGATTTATGAGACCCGCAGCGGAGGCTGGCGGTTCCCGCAACAGGTCGCGGCCGCATTGAAGTGGGACAAGAAACGGCTGGTCGTGCGAGTGCTTCCAGGTGCTTCCCAAGAACCTCAACGCTGAACCAAACCAGGGGTCAGACGCCGCTGTTGGTCCGCCTGCGGCGGACCAACAGCGGGGCCTGACCCCTTCCGCTCGCCTCACACCCCCCTCTAACATGGCCCCTTCGCAACCGCCCCGTACCGCCCCGTACCGCCCCACCCCACCGCCCCACCCCACCGCACCCCACCGCCAGGACCCCACAACGTGAACCGCCCCCCACACGCCGCCG
>CAUZEQ010000168.1:0-10427 GCA_963578885.1 Planctomycetota bacterium | reverse complement strand
GGTGACGATCGCCTTGCCCAGGGCCAGGCGGGCCGCCTTCAGGTAATACTCGACCTGGATCGGCGAGATGCCCAGGACCGATCCGTTGTTCTGGAAGCCATCGCGCGAGACCGACTCGGGCGGGAGATTCTCGGCGTAGTCAAACTCCACACCCAGCAGGTCGCGCATCGTGTTGTTGTATTCATACCGGGTCAGCCGTCGCATCACGACGCGGCCACCAGTGCTGCGAGCCACCTCCTCGGCACGTCGCAACTCGGACGTCAGCCACCGCACCAGCAATCGACGCTCCGAGGAGGTCAATTGTTGCTCGGCCTTCTTCGGGGGCATCTCGCCAAGGTTCAGCTTGTTCAGCACATCGTGCCACGTCTCCGCATCGGATCCCTTCACGAGATCCGTGCTGAGCGTGTCCAGCCGAAGCTTGGCTTCCTGCTTCTTTGGTCCGTGACAACCGACGCACAACCGCTGCAGGACCGGCTTGATGTCACGGGCGAACACGATCGGTTTCGGTTCTGCTGAGGTAGCCGAACCGGCAATCCCCACGATTGCCCAGCACACCACGCTCAACCGACGGATCGCGACCCATACCGGAAAACCCGCTACGCCAACCAAGCGAGAATGGAACAATTTCAAGGACATGGGTCCAGTCATTTTCGTGCCAACGGTTTCGGCGATCGATTTCCATGGATTGTACGACATCCGACAACTCCGGGTGTCAACAACAACGTCGGCATCTGTCCAAATCGCCGAACAACGACCGTTTCTTGTCGCTCTCCAAGGGTAACCGGAAGAGATGCGCTCCCTGACCTGACCCACTCCCGTTGTACCACTGGAAATAGGAGGATCACCCGGATCTGACTGATCCGGAAAGGAGATTCTCGCGATGCCCAAAAAACGCTGCGGAATGCGCTGCAGTTGACTGCGAAAACGGCCCAATCGACCCCGAATTGGCCCAGGTGCTCGACGCCTGGGACACCCTGCCGCCGGACACCCACACGGCGATTCAGACCATCGTCGGCAAGCCACACTCCGGCCGGTGCCACTCAGCGGGTCCGAGTTGCCGGTAAGGGCAGGTCGACCTCGATCACATAATCGAGGCGCCCCACGGCGAGTCGGTCGTCCCGGGTTGCAAACAGTACATTGGAACCATGGAGTCCCACCAGGGAATCGGCTCCGAGTCCTCCATAGAGCACGTCCCTGCCGCGGCCGGCTTTGAGCATGTCGTTGCCAGATTCACCCAGCAGAGTGTCGTCGCCAGGGCCGCCATAGATCTTGTCGCTCCCGGAACCACCCAGGATCAGATCGTTGCCCGTCTCGTACTTGTCGTCACCATCGTACGGGTGGTCGTCGTCACCGTAGAGCCAGTCGTGGCCTTCGCCACCCAGGAGGGTGTCGTTGCCGTCGTTTCCGACCAACTTGTCGTTTCCTTTTTGACCTTCGAGCAGATCGTTGCCGTTACCTCCGTAAAGCCAGTCGGCATACGATCCTTCGCCTCCCTTGAGTTTATCATCGCCATCGCCGCCCTTGAGCGTATCGATTCCGACCTGGCCGTCGAGCTTGTCGTTGTCGTCTCCTCCATTGAGGTAGTCGTCGTCGAATCCTCCGGCGAGCATGTCATCACCGCCGGAACCCCACAGCTTGTCGTCGCCAGTTCCGCCGTAGAGCGTATCATTGCCACTGTCCCCGACAAGGAGATCGTCTTTGGCTTCGCCCCACAACACGTCATCGTCGCTGCCACCAAACAACTCGTCCATGCCGTCGTTTCCGTGGAGCGTGTCGTTGCCTTGCCATCCGTAGAGCGTGTCGTCGCCGTCTTCTCCGTGAAGTTCGTCGTTGCCTTTCCCGCCATCGAGGATGTCGCCAAGGTCCCCACCCCACAGTTGGTCGAGATCGTCGCCACCCCACAGGTGGTCTTCACCGTCGTTCCCGTACAGGACATCATTTCCCGACTCGCCATACAGGGAGTCGTTGCCAACGCCACCCGAGAGCGTGTCGTTGCCATTTCCACCCGAGAGCATGTCGAACCCGATTCGACCGAGCAGGCTGTCGTTACCCAACTCACCGTACAGGAAGTCGTTGCCGCTGCCGCCCGAAAGCACGTCGTTGCCGGTTCCACCGTAGATTTCCACGGGAAGATCGATATCGGGGCTCACAACCACCAGGTCCGAGCCAGGTCCGGCCAGGATCTGGATGCCCAGATCGGTGTCGATGCCTGGCGTCAGGACGTATGCAAAACTGCGGATCGGGTTCTGCCGAGCCGCATCGGAAAACGCTGTGATGTTGACCGTAATATCTCCCCCAATGTTCTCGGAGATGACGATCTGGTCGTGAGCGCCGGTCCCGGTGACATAAGCAAAATCGGGGACACCGTTGGAGTTCTTGTCAGCCAGGCCGATGTCCGGATCATTCGCTAGAACGTTGTAAGGGACCTGGAATCCGGTGCCAGGATTTTGGATTGGCAATGGGAAGCGGGAGACAAACAGGTCATTCAGCACATTGGGGGCAGGCACGATGAAGTCGTTGCTGAGAATCAGTGTCTCATTGAGACTGGGACTGGCAACGTGGGGGATTCCGAAGGTGTGCATGGCCTCGTGGATGATCACATTGGCCAAGGCCTTGACGAACGCGTCGTTACCGGCCGTGGTCCCCTGGACAAAGCCATTGTTGGTCACTTGGTTGGACACAGTGTCAGCGAACGTCAGGGTGACTTCGTCGGTAAGGTTGCCCGTGCCGTTAAGATCCTCGGCAGCCGCGATCCCCAACAGGCCGTTGACAACGCCAACCGAGTTGGCCAGCGCGGGGAAGGGAGCCCCCAGGCTGATAGACGTGGCAACGGTGACCAGGCTGTAAGCGTCATTCTGGCCCGTCTGGTTGAATTCCGAATTGTTGGCATTCAACGTTGCCGACATGTTGGCCAACGAGGATCCGTTGGCAACGGCAACGCCGATGTCGAAGGGAGCCAACAGTTCCTCGACCTTGTCCTGAACCGCATTCGCCAGCTGATTGATATCCGCGACCGTGAAAACGCCGTCCCCGGAGAAGTCCCAGACAACCGGTTGGAAAAGGAGTGAGTCTGAGTTCTGCATGGGCACGTTGAGGAGGCTGCTTGTCAGATCCGGGCCCGTCCCGAATCCGTTGGCTCCGCTGCCATTGACGTTGGTGAGTTCAGATACGGTGGTCTGCAGGCTTCCCGCTCCACCAAAGGGAGCGGGGAATCCAGCTCCGAAATCGAGATGCAACATCGTTGTCAGCAGCTCGCGATTTTCCAGGCACTCTATGCCCACGACGGGCACCGATGATCGGCGTTTCCTGGCCGGACGAGTTCGTGCGGCGGCCAGCGAACGTTTCAGGGACAGCAGGAAGTTGGTGAATCGCATGGTTGTTCTCCCGGATGTAGTGCTCGACCTCGCGGAATCGCACTGCCGATGTTGTTTTGACGTCGATATTTCGCATGTGCATCTCCATGTACTGCTGCGATCATTTGTGTGACCGTTTTCTTGGTGAAATGTTGAAAGAAACGTCAAAAAACCACCCCGGAACAAAATTCTCGTCCTCCAATTTCTCCATGTTCGATTCTCAACTCCCAAAAACGCAGAGTGAGATTCGGATCTGGCGACCGAAAGGCATGCTGCCTGTACGCACGCAACCGGCCGGATGCCGAACAGGGGGACACTGGCAGCAAGCCGTTGCCCCTGAAGAACTATCTGATACGTGGCAACAACTCGTGAGCAAGTTGTTCGGCCATTCGCAGCAGATTGCGGTCCCGAATCGGACCGAGTTTTACTCGTCGGTCGCCAGGGGCAACCGGAAGACGTAAACCGAGCCATTTCCATTGGCCGTCAGCAAATGTCGACCACTGGAGGAAAAAGCCGCCTGATCAACAAAGCAACGATCCGGTGCCATCTTCACTTCGGAGAGCTGCGTTCCCTTTTCGGCATTCCAGAGTCTCAGGAAACCGTCGTTTGACACGGTGCATAACTTCTTCCCGTCGGGACTCACCGCCAGGCTTTTGACATAACGGGAAGATGTCTCGACCTGCCAATTCGTCTTCCAGCCGTTCGTTTGCCACGACTTGATGGTCCCTGCCTCGGTGACCGCCCACAGCGTGGAACCGTCCGGACTGAAAACCTGTGACCAGATCGGAGTGGTGTCGCCCTCAAGCGTTCTCAATCGTCGACCGCTGGAAACTTCCCACAGGATCAGCTTTTCCCGTGTGCGACTGGCAGACACCAGTGTCTTTCCATCCAGACTGAACCTGAGGCTGCCGATCGACCCTCCACCGCTATCCAGTTCCCGCACCTGCGTTCCCTTATCCAGATTCCAAAACCGGATTTTCCCCTTCGAATCTCCGACGACCAATTGTCGCTGATCGGTTTCAACTGCCAGGGAATACAACATGTGGTTGTCGTCGCTGGCGAGGTCTTGCCGGATGGTGCCGCTGGGAAGATCCCAGATCTTGATGGACCCATCCAGGCTGATTGACATCAGCGTCTTGCCGTCACGGGAAAAGCGGACGGCGGTCACGTAGCTCGTATGAGACTCCAGCGATCGCACGATCTCACCCCGGCTGAGATCCCGTAACAGGATGCGGCCATCCGTTCCACCGGTGGCCAGTTGCAGCCCATCTCGACTGATGTCCAGTGACATGATCCGGCTGGCATGTTCGGCAGAGGAGTGAAGCCGGGAAAACGACGCCATGTCCCAGGCGGCGACCGAACAGTCGGAACTGCCGGTGACCAGCCGACGATCATCACGGCTGTACGCGATCGTCACGATTTCACCAGCCTGGGAAAGCGGTTCCCGTTGTTGTTTGCCGGTCTTCGAGTTCCAGATCCGGACCGTGTGGTCCCTGCCCGCCGAATAGACAGTGTCCTCGTCGGACCCGAAACAGACAGAATTGACGAAACTGATATGACCACGCAGGGTCTTCCGGTGGGCTCCGGTGGCGGTATCCCACAACTTGACCGTACCGTCGTATCCACACGAACCGAGGACCTTCGATCCCGGACTGAAGGCGACCGCCGTCGCTCCTCGTTCGTGTGCCGCCATCCGGTGTCGCATCGCACGCGTAGCCACATCCCAGATCCAGATGCCACCTTCACTATCGGCCGAAGCCAACAGCCGTCCACTGTCATCGAACGTGACAGAAACCACTTCTCCGCCGTGTCCGGTCAATTCGCCGACAGACTTTTTCAGGCTCGCATCCCAGAGAGTGACCGTCTGCTCATGTTCCGCCACGGCCAGCATTGATCCATCCGGACTAAAAGAAACTCCCGCCGGACGAAGAGCAACTCCCGCCGGACTAAGAGAAACTTCCGCCGCTCCTCGACGCATGCCCCTGACACTGTTCAGCTTCTTCCCGGTCCCGGGATCCCAGATCGTGACATTTCGACCGTGGTCCAGGGTGACCATGCGGGTGCCATCGGAATTGAAGTCGACCGACGACACGCGACTGCTATGCGGAAAGCTCCTCAGCAATCGACCCGACTCGATCTCGTGTAAACGCAATTCACACCAGTTGCCCGATGCCACGTACCGGCCATCCGGGCTCACGGCGACACACATCACCGAGGTCCAGTGCTTCAGTCGGTTGTTGCCGAGAACTGCAACGACCGATTTCGGCAGCCGTTGTGGCATCTCGATCCCCGACGATGCCAGGCGATCGGCAGGAATCTGTTCTCGCTTCAGGGCATCGATCGGTTCCGGCAGGCTCTCCAGTTTCCCACCAGCTTCAGTCGCCTCATCCGTACCGGGAAGCCTCAGTTGAAAGGCCCGCAGTGCATCCCGGGCCTGCAGAAATGCCTCCGGGTCGTCCCGGTCGGCAAGCCGGTGATCCAGGGCCGAGACCAACCCGGCCAACTCACGTTGGCGAAGCTTCTCGGCAGTTGGCTCCAGGACAATCTCCAGGTCGTGCCGTTGATCTCGTTCAATCTCGAATGAAAACGACCGGCTCACATATCCTGGGCTCGAGACCGTTATCCGGTGCGATCCGGTCGCCATCTCAATGGACTGGCCCCCGATGTCCTCGATCTCAACTGCTTGATCGTCAAGCTTTATCACCAATTCCGAATCCGGTTTCTCTGACAGCGAGACCACCACGGTGCCACGACCGCTGACCGCCCAGTTCCAGTACCCGGCCAGCAACACCCACCCGATGACGACAGCCATGCAGGCCGCAACCGTTTTTCGTGACCAGCGACGCCGCTTTCTCATCAGCAATATGTGGTCCAACGGAGCCATATCGGCCGCATCGGCGATCGACTGCAAGACATGCTCGAGTCCGGTCGACGCCGCACCCGCCGCATCAACAGATTGTTCTCCTGACACGTTGGACGTCTCGTCGCCGACAGGATCCGCTGCCCGACTCGGCGACGTGGAAAATTTCTTCAAGACCTCGACGAGAACATCGGCGGTGGGAAAACGGTCCTCCGGACGCCTGGCCATCATCCGTTCGACCACCAGCGAGAGTTCCGGATCCATGTGGGGCACCAGCTGGATCGGCTGCACCGCATCACCTTCGCGGTGTTTGAGCAGCTTCTGGACATACGTGCCCTCGGGAAACGGAACAAGACCCGTCAGGCACTGATACAACGTGCAGCCCAGCGAATAGATGTCGCTGCGGACATCAGCTGCCCGAGGATCTTCAGCCTGTTCGGGCGCCACGTAATCGATGGTGCCCATCATGTGGCCCGTGCGGGTCAGTGTCCTGAGCCAACCCGACTCGGTCGCCTCCGGATCGAAAAACTTCGCCAGGCCCAGGTCAAGCAACTTGGCGGTCCCCCGTGGGGTGACCAGGATGTTCGACGGCTTGATGTCACGATGGACGATGCCCTGCCCGGCGGCACACTGGAGTGCCTGGGCTACCTGGATGATGAGATTGACGGCACTTTCGGGATCGAGGCGACCATCCTGAGCGATCAACTCCTTGAGGCTCTTACCCTCGATGAATTCCATTGCGATGTAGTGAAGTTGGCCCTCCTGTCCCAGTTCAAAGGTCTGGACAATGTTGGGGTGCTCCAGCTTCATCGCGGCACGGGCTTCACGATGAAACCGAGCCACGCGATCGGGGTCTCGCGTCGCCTCGTGCGGCAGCAGCTTCAGCGCCACCGATCGAGATGTCTCGGTGTCCTCGGCACGCAACACGTACCCCATGCCCCCCTGGCCGAGCGGATCCAGGATCTTGTACTTGCCCAGAAAGAACCCCATGGCCCGTCCGGCCATCAGGTGCTGGACCTGGTAGGCGGTCAGGAGCTTTCGCTGCACCAGCCTCGCCGCCAGGTCAAGCGAGGACCCGCGGAACCCTGATGCCTTCTGCCGCAACGCCGACATCTGTTCGGATGACAGCAACCCACTGACCGCGACCTGCTCCAGGAAGTCCGCCAACGGCATGGAGGAGGTCTGGGAGGCTGGCATGGCAGGTTGTCACATCGATGAAGCTGTGAGATCCGGCTTCTCACTGGCATCTTAGAGAATCGGGAGTTTCATTCCGACTGGCTGCCGTCATTTCTGGGTGTCACCACCCATCGTCGATCCAGTGCACGCCGGCAATACGGCAACAGCCCCAGTGCCACCAGGTCCGATTCGACTTCTTCGAGCCCCGGATCGTCCAGCGATCGAGAGACCTCGTCGATCAACAGGTCCGCGAACTTGTCCCGGGCCCGCTGCAGCAACTTCCTCGCACCGGCTTCGCTGTATGGGGACTCGGGTTGTAATTGCCTGTTGAGGGTCTCAGCCAACTCGGCACCCGTCGGCTTTTCACCGTCAACGCGGAACTTCAAGACCGTGTGAAGTGGTTGACCATCCTGATCCTGTTGAAGCAACAGTAACTTCCAGCATTGCGCCAGCAACTCTTCCCGCCACGCATCGTCGAATTCGGGCACCGACTCATCAATCTCCCCGTCTCCCTCGGCGATGACTGCCCCATCGGAGCCCAGAGCCGTTGGTCGATTGAACTGACGACGACGGTAGTCGCGAATCAGATTCATCAGCGCGACGCGGATGAAATCGCGAAAGCGACCACGTCGTGGATCGAAACGACGAAAGTCCCCACGGACAAAACGCAGGGAAAATTCCTGGAACAACTCCTCGGCAGCCTGAGCGTCACGCAGTGCGGTCATGAAATATCGGTATACCGCCACGTGATAGCGATCCATGAATCGCTGCAGAGCATCCTCGTCGGAGTTCACCGGGCCACCGTGCGCGCAAAGCACCATCGTCCAGATCGTCGAGACCTCGCGAAGAGGACGATTCGCCAATTCCGCGGCTTGCCAATCCGCATCCATTCCACAAACGCCGGGCCTATCGAAATCGACGGCCCTCCGGTGCACTCCGCTGTTTCCGGTAAAGACAAAACCGCCGTTGTCACAGCGAGTGTAGCCCTTTTTCCGGACATTCCCACAGAAAAGCGGTCACAGATTGAATCGCAGCGGTACATGGAAGTGAACACCGAACATCCAACACCCGCACAACTTCGTGAAAAGGACCTCTTCCAATGAGCACATGCCAATTGATTTCCTGTTCGTTGCGGAACCGCATTCTGGATTCTGTTTCCCGACTCACCTACAGAAAACAGGTCCCGGCCGAAATCACGTCCTTGCTGATTTCTGGAGGAATCGACCCGCGTATCGGACCACCCCTGGAAGACATGAAACGGCTCTTGGTCGACGCCTTCCGCATGTTCGATCGAGAGAACACAACGATTCCTGACGTGCCGTCCGGAAAGTTTCAGGGCCTATCTTCCAACGATCTTCCGAAGGTTCTCTCGAACATTTCAGCCGCCGACAGTGTCTGCTGACCATCCCGGCTCTCTCGACCCCGACCGGGCTTCATTCACCTTTCCACTCACCAACACCACTCTTTTCAAAGGAACACGATCATGAACAATCCAAAACAAACCCTGCTGACCGCCGTATTGTGCCTGGGAGCTATTGTCGTTCTGACAACTGCCGGGACCGCACAGGCACAGACCCGCTCCGCAAACACCTACAACGTCCTGAAGCAACACGTGTCTGAACACGTGCGGATGATCAGGAAGATCGAAAACAATCGTGACTACGCGATTCTCCCCAAGATCCTCGACCGGCTCGAGAACTTGGTGATCATCGTAACCCGCCCCCCCGTACCTGACCCGGGACCCAAGCGGGAAGTGGGAATCATCAATCCCCAGTTTATTATTGTCCCGAATTTCATCATCGATCCCTATTTTGTTGTTTGGCCGGATTTCATCATCGGTCCCTGTTTCGTCCTGGCCGATCTCCACGCAACCGCTGTCATGAGAGGCGATATGAAGTTAGTCGATGACCTGGAGTATCTCGCCAGGGTCATGGCGGTCGTTGTTCGATAGGCGCTCTCGTTCCATCCGATAGGCCACACGGCCCCGGAGCCCTTCCACGGCTCCGGGGCCGTCAGCGTTATCGCGGGGTCGTTGAGCCGCCCTCACCGATGCCGCCTCACGCGTACGTGAGTACCGCGGAACGCGCTCACCTTGAAACCGCGACCGTTCGACGGACAATAGTCCGTATGAGACGAGAGACGCAGGATGCGTCGACGTCGGCTAGGGCGTGGGGCAAGGTAGATACCGATCAGCCGAGTGTCTCATTTCATCCAAGCAGTGAAGGGGCGGAAACATGACCACACAGGGAAGCGCATTTGTTAAGGGGGGCTGTGGTTGCCTGGCCGCATTTCTGATTGTTGGCGTCCTGATGGTGGTTTCTGGCGGCAGCATTAGCATTGACGCGGGTGGCGCCTGCCTGCTGTTTGTTATTGGGGGAATCATCGGGCTGGTCGGACTGTGGATTTACAACAAGGGCGTCCGGGACGTCGGCTCGTCCAAGCGACGGCCTCGGAAAGAGACACCGGATTTCAGCAACTGGAACGGCGAATCAACAGACGACCATGGCGGCGAGTCTGACGACTGGGGGAACGACGCATGACGCGGGTTTACCTGTTCGGCTTCGACGACGAAGGCAAGCAGAGACTTGCTGCGTCCGAGATCTTTGTCAGGCCACGGAGCGATAGAATGCCTTCGTGCTTGCCGAAACTCCTCGCGGCTGCGGCGGACAGTGTCTTTAGGCCATCCAGGACTATGTCGAAGTGACGCTTGGAACTGGCTGACGACTTCCCCATGCATGTCGTCTGTCAATGGATCGGCAACTCACAACCGATCGCGGCGAAGCACTACCTGCAGGTGACCGACGACCACTTCGAAAAAGCGCTGCGGAATGCGCTGCAGCAACCGGCCGTTGTGCCTCGCACGAGGTCGCAATCGGATTTCCCGCAAATGAAACAACCCCCTGTGGTGCAGGGGGTTGCGGGCGGGTGCACCAAGGTGCGAAACCCGCTAGCGGGAGTGGATGGGAATCGAACCCACCTGGCGACTTTTCAGACGCCACCATGGGTTTGAAGCCCAGCCGGCCATCGCCTCTAACCTC
>CAUZEQ010000167.1:0-10431 GCA_963578885.1 Planctomycetota bacterium | reverse complement strand
GGTGGCCAGTCGCGAGACGAGCCAGTTGGGGCTGGGACCGACGCGGACGCCTTCGAGCACTCTGGCGGTGTAGCGGGGGCAGAGGTCCGGGCAGGTGATCTCGACGGAGGTCTTTTCTGCGACGGAGTCTCCGGAGGTCGGGGGCTTGGGATCGGGGGTCTCCAGGGGCAGGCCATACAGGACCGAAATCTCACGGGCGACTCCGACGTGTCCGAGGCAATCAGGACGATTGCTGGTCACCTCGAGATCGATCGCCGTGTCGTTTCCGACCGACTCGGTTCCCTCGAGATTCAGCCCCGACATGGTCAGCCGCGTGGTCAGATCCTCGAGAGGCATCTCGAGTGCGACGTACTGCCCCAGCCACTCCCAACTGACGATCATCGGCTGCCTCGTCCCTCGCCTGTGTCCCCCGCACCGGCTAATCTAAGCCCCGTCCCGGAGGATGAAAAGGGTATCTGGTTCAGCGGCTGCCGTGCTATTCTCCCGGCTTGTTCCCGTCGCGTCGCCGTCGGGAGACGAACAGGCGGGGCGGGGCCGCGGAGTCAACAGCGGGAGCAAGCCGATGGCGCGGGCAATTCGATTCAATGACCGGACCAACCTCACCAGCGGGATCTCCAAGCTAGGCCAGCGGATGAACCGCCAGGGCAGCGTCGCCGAGCAGACTCACGACGGGGACACGGTGATCGTGACTGCGGTGGGAGACATCGGGGTCCGGCTCTTGGGCATCGACACTGCCGAGGTGAGTTTCCGCTTCCCGGGCACGCGTAATTTCGTGGGCATTGAGGACGCTCGCTGGAAGCCGTTCCTGGCCGATCCCTTTGCGAAGAAGTGGCCCGAGTTCAGCACCGAGCTGCCTGCGGGACTGGTGCAGTCGCTGAAGGGGCGGTTGAGGGAGAACGCGTCGGAGAATCACCACCGTCACGCTCGTGCCGCCGAAATGGCTCTCGAACGAGAAATCATCTCCGATGTCAAGGTGATGCAGAAGACGATCGAGACATTCCAGATGTTCATGGTCTTCGGATACGAGATCATGGACGGGTACGGCCGTTTCCTGTGTTTCATCAATCGCAACCAGCCGGATCGCAACAAGCCGGCGCCTCGGCCGTTGAGTTACAACGAGCGGCTGCTGAAACTGGGGCAGGCCTGTCCGTATTTCATCTGGCCCAACGTCAACCCGTGGCGGAAGCAGGACTCGGTTCTCAAGGCGGTGCCGGATCCGAAGGGGATGAAGCGACAGGCTCTGCTCGATCGGTCCCTGGGTCGGGTCCGCCGCGACGTGGCTGCCGCCCGGGCTGCCCACCGGGGGATCTTCCATGCGACCGATCCGCTGCAGCTGGAACCGTTTGAACTGAGATTCCTTTCGCGACGCTCTGGACCGTCGCGATGGGTCATCGACCTCAACGCCGACGACGGAATGTTGCTGCGGCCGGAGAATTACTACCGGATCCCCAACTCCGAGGACCGGCTTTTTGTTTCTCCCGAGCACGTGCCGCTGTTTGTCGAGCGGGGTTGGAAGCGTGAGGCGTCTGCCTAGCCCGCCTGCGGCGGGTTGAAAAACACAAGTTTGGGGATGGGACGGGGTCTGATCCGCCTTCGGCGGACCCATAGAAAGTCCCGCTCCACCCAGAACGGCACGCAGGCGGGGCCTGACCCCTTTTCAACCAGCACACGTTGCAACTCGAAGAAGGGGTCAGGCCCCGCCTGTGAAACGCGACAGGTGGAGCAAACCCCGTTGTGGGCGGCGTCTGACCCCGAGCGTGGGTCAGCTTCGCTTGCCTCGGGCGTGCGGGTGAGCCTTCTCGTAGGTTTCTCTGAGCCGGCGGGGACTGACGTGGGTGTAGATCTGCGTCGTCGTCAGGCTCTTGTGGCCGAGCAGTTCCTGGACGCTGCGGAGGTCGGCTCCGCCGTCGAGCATGTGGCTGGCGAAGCTGTGTCTGAGAGTATGGGGGGAGGTGAGTTGATCGAGGCCGGCTTCGGCGATGTGTTTTTCGAGCAGGCGTCCGACGCTGCGGGCACTCAGGCGTCGGCCGAAGCGGTTCAGGAACACGGCATCGAGGTCAGCCGGTGAGATATCGGGAGCGGGCCTGCGGAATTCCAGCCACGCCAACAGTGCCGCGGCGGCGAACCGTCCGACCGGCGCGATCCGTTCCTTGCGTCCCTTTCCACGTACCGTCAGCACGTTGGCGTCGCGGTCCCAGTCACCGAGATTCAGAGCGACCAATTCGCTGACCCGCAGGCCGGCCGAGTAGAGCGTTTCGAGAATCGCTCGATCCCGCAGCCCCGCCGGCTGGTCGTTCGAGGGAGTCTCGAGCAACTTCGCCACCTGATCGGTGGACAGGAAGTGAGGCAATCGTCGTCCCTGCCTGGGTGTCCGCAGCGCCTTGGCGGGATTCGATTCGACCAGCTTCTCGCGGCGGCAGTACTCGAACAGACTCCTCAGGCTGGCCAATCGACGCGCGATCGTCGCGCGGGCGTAGCCTCTGTGGTGCAGCCCGGCCACGTAGCCGCGGAGCAGGGTGATCGTGACATCGCGTGGCTCGAGCAATCTGCCCTCGGTCGAACGCAGGAACTCGAGCAGCCCGGCGAGGTCCGTGCCGTAGGACTTCAGCGTCAGCGGCGACGCGTTGCGTTCGATCCTCAGGTATCGCAGAAAACCCTTGACGGCCGCCTGCATCACAGGCCTCGATTCGTCAGGGCAGGAAGCCACCGGATCCCCGGAACCTCAGCCCAGGCAGCGGAACCGACTCTCGGCGAGAAACCGGCTCGGGCTGTGACACGACCGAGGGTGGTGTCGAGGGCGTCGAGGAGGACGGGACCGCCGATGTCTTGGCGATCGTTTCCTCCTGGAGCCGTCGGACCTTCTGGCTGAGCACCGCGGCGTCGTA
Organism: Planctomycetota bacterium; assembly: GCA_963578885.1. GTDB lineage: Bacteria > Planctomycetota > Planctomycetia > Planctomycetales > Planctomycetaceae > UBA8437. The sequence goes on along the minus strand of CAUZEQ010000167.1, from coordinate 7,546 downwards.
CCAACTGAAGCTCAGCTCCACGTCGGCCGCGTATTGCCCCAGCTTCTGCAGGACACTCTCGGTGCTGTCGTCGTCGTAGAGGAAGACGTAGCGCTCCGAGTTCTTCACCAGCGCCAGTACGTTCATTTCACGTTGCACGAGCCGAGTCCCTTGCTCGGGTCCGATTGTCCCAGACTTCTATCGGTCGCTACACATGGCAGAACCCGCATTTTCTGAGCCTGCAGGCCACACAATCCGACGGGCAATCGTCAGGATCGGTACAACCGGAACGACCGTGCTGAGCGGCTGTCGTGCGGCGAGCCTTCCGGCGGGTCGAGGCGGCAGTTAGGATGGCCGCTTTGTGGGCTCAAGAGGCTGGTGAGGGACCGTGGAACACCTGATTCCCAGCACCTGGTTCCAGGATCTGAACTGGCTGGCACTGCTGGGCCTGGTCGCCATTTCGATGTTGACCCTGGTGCTGGGGGCCGACCGGCTGGTCGAGAGTGCCAGTGCACTCGCTCGTCGACTGGGCGTGCCGGAGATCATTGTCGGGGCCACGATCGTGAGCCTGGGGACGACGGCTCCGGAATGTGCCGTGAGCGTGATGGCGGCCTGGGAGGGCAACGGCGGCCTGGCCCTGGGCAATGCCGTGGGGTCGATCATCGCCGATACCGGGTTGATCTTCGGGATGGGTTGCCTGATGACCCGCCTGCCGGTCAATCGCTTTTTGTTGTCTCGCCAGGGCTGGGTTCAGTTCGGATCGGCTCTGCTGCTGGCCGGGCTCTGCTACGGATTGTGGAGCGTTGACGGTGAGGATGCCGTGGTCCCCCGCTGGGCCGGTGCCATGTTCCTGACTCTGCTGGCCGCCTACCTGATTGTCTCGGTCCGCTGGAGTCTTCGACGCGAGGTGATCGACGCGACTCCCGATATCGACGGGCCAGGCGAGCCGGACCACTCCGGCGACAACCCCGAGGAGTCCGGGAATCCGCTGGTGTTGCTGGGAGTATTGCTGGTCGGAGTGACGGTGGTGGTCTTCAGCAGCCACGTGCTGATCGAGTCGGTGGTGGTGATGGCCGAGCGATTGGAGGTTCCCGAGGTGGTGCTCTCGGCGACGCTGGTGGCCTTCGGCACGTCGCTGCCGGAACTGGTCGTCGGCATGACCGCCATCCGTCGAGGTCACCTCGAGCTGCTTGTCGGCAACGTGATCGGCGCCGATGTGCTCAACGTACTGTTCGTAATCGGCGCCGCGGCCATCGCCGCGGATCTGCCGATTGTCGACGTTTCAGGGAGCGACGCGTTCGCCCAGGAGATCTTCCTGCGGCTGCACCTGCCGACGATGCTCGTGATCCTTGTGATCTTTCGGGCCTGCATCTTCCGAGCGGTCCGGAAGAACACGTTTGAGCGATGGATGGGCGCACCGCTGGTGCTGTGCTACGTCGCCTTCGTGATCTTGAACGTGGTGTTCGGCGGAGGTGTCTCGTGAGCGACCCTCCGAAGGATCTTGCCAGTCGACTCGAATTCGCAGTGGAGGTGGCGGCCGAGGCGGGCGAGTTGATCCTGCGTCATTATCACGACGCGGACCTGGCGGTTGAGCACAAGCCTGACGATTCGCCGGTGACGGCGGCGGACCGCGAGTCCGAGCAGTTGATTCGTGATCGGGTCGCCCGGAGCTGGCCCGGTGACGGGGTGTTGGGCGAGGAGTTTGACGAGACGCCGGGGAGCAGCGGGTACCGCTGGATTCTCGACCCCGTCGACGGCACCAAGTCGTTCATTCACCACGTGCCGCTGTTTGGCACACTGATCGGGCTCGAGCACAGGGGAGTGATGGTGGCGGGAGTCTGCCGGATGCCTGCTCTGGACGAGGTGGTCTACGGGGGAGTCGGGCTGGGGGCCTGGTGGCAGCGGGGCTCCGAGGAACCTCGGGTGGCTCGTGTTTCGACCGTCGCCAGACTTCAGGAGGCGTTGTTTTCTACGACGACGATCACCGGCTGGAGGACGACGGGTTTGCAGGCGGTGTTCGACCGTCTCTGTGCGGCCGCGGGGCTGGTTCGAGGATGGAGTGACTGCTACGGGCACCTGCTTGTGGCGACCGGTCGTGCCGACGTGATGGTGGATCCGCAGATGAACGCCTGGGACGCGGCGGCGTTCTTGCCGATCCTCGAGGCCGCCGGAGGCCACTTCGTGACACTCGACGGACGTGCGGTCATCGATGGTGGCAACGGATTGAGTGTCAATGCGGCGATTCGGGACGAGGTGCTGGAGGTGATTGCTGGTGGAGAATGATCCAGTTGGGTTATTCGGAACCGCGCTGTAGCAGTTAGAATGAAGGCGGATTTGTCGATTGGTGACGTCAGCAGATGCAACTGATCAACCCCGCCATCATCTATGGACTCGGCCTGGCGGCTGTGCCGGTTATCCTGCACATGCTGCTGCGGGCCCGACCCAAGCCTCACCTGTTCCCCGCCTTGCGGTTGCTCGAGGAACGGCGGCGTCACAATCGGCGTCGGCTGCGTCTGCGTCACATCTGGCTGCTGCTGTTGCGGATCGCCCTGATTGCTCTGTTGGTATTGGCGGTGGCCCGGCCCAAGTTGCCGGCGGCCGATTACTGGCCCCGCTGGCCCGGCGAGGTGCTGGGGCTGCTGGCGGTGTTTGCGGTTCCGCTGATCGCCTACCGCCTGGTCCTGGGCCGCTGGCGACGTCGCGGCTGGCCGGGTCACCTGCTGTCGACCCGCAGGTCGCTGTTGCGAGGTGGCCTGGGCCTGGTGATCGTGCTGCTGCTGTCGCTGTGGGCGGGCGGTTGGTACGGGCCACGGGTGGGTGCCGAGGTGACCACCCCGTCTCCGGGGGCTGCCCGCAACGCCCCGGTCGTTGCGGTCTTCATTTTCGATACCAGCCAGAGCATGGAGTACCGTCACCAGAGCAAGACGCGGCTGGAGCTGGCCCAGGAGATTGCCCGCGAGCACCTCGCCCGGCTCCCCGCCGGCAGCCGGGTCGCGGTGATCGACACGGCCGTCGAGTCGACTCGCGCGGCGCCAGCGGCAGCGGATCAGCAGGCGGCACTCGCCCGCTTTGTGCTGTTTCAGTCGAGCCCGGTGGCCCTGCGGCGTCGGATCGACCAGTTGGTGCTGCACCCGGTCAGCCGCACGCTCAACGGCTGCATCGAGAGTGGCCTGTCGCTGCTGAAATCGAATCGCGAACGTGACATCACGCGGGCGGCGGGCGAGGATCAATTTGTTCGCGAGGTCTACGTGTTCACCGACCTGGCTCGCGGTGCCTGGTCCAGCGGCACAGCCGACGCAACTCGGCTGAACCGCGCGGTCGAGAAGTGCCCGTGGCTGGGTGGGATCTACGTTGTGGACACCGGCGTGGCCAACCCGGTCAACACCGGCATCGCCTCGCTGGACCTCTCACGTCAGCGAGTCGCCGACGGCGGCGCGGTGACGATCACCGCGGCGATCGACGGCATCGGCCACGAGGGAGAGGTGGCTTTGACGGTCGACCTGTTGGTGATCAACGCAGCGGGCAAGCGAGTGCCTCGCGGGTCGACCGAGGTCAAGCTGATGGGAGGGGCCGCGGCAACGGCGAGCCTGGTCGCCGACGGGCTCACCGGCCCGTTCGTCCAGGGAGAACTGCGGTTGAGATCCAGTGATCCCCTGGCCGCCGACGACGTGGCCTATTTCACCGTCGCGGTGGCTTCGGCTCCCCGCGTCCTGGTGGTGGCTCCGACCGCACAGGAAGCGGCGTACCTGGTCGAGTCACTGGCTCCGCGGCAGGAGGTCGAGCGGGGGCGGGCGCGGTTTCGCTGCGATCACATTCCACCCAACCGCCTGGCTGATGCCACGCTCTCGGACTACCGCACTGTGATCCTGCTGAATGTTCCGGAAGTGGCTGAGGAGTCGTGGAGTGCACTCGAGCGGTTCGTCGAGTCGGGTGGGGGATTGGGGGTGGTGCTGGGTTCGAGCGTGCACTGGCAGCAGGACCGCGGCGTCAAGCCGTCGTCCTACAACAGTCCAGCCGCTCAGGCCGTGCTTCCCGCCACTCTGGATGTTTCCCGCAAGTTCACACCACCGGAATACCTCGACCTGCGAAATGCCACGCATCCGGCTCTGAAGTTGTTCGCCGACCTCGGCGGTGCCGGCGACCTGGTGCTGCGTGACGTGCGGCTGTACTGGCGTCTGGAATCGGGACTGGGCAGCCAGGTGGTGGCCCGCTTCACCGGCGACGCTCACGATCCGGCACTGTTGGAACGTAGCCTGGGCAATGGCCGCACGCTGATGCTGGCCACCGCACTGGACCTCCGCTGGGGTTGGAACGACCTGGCCCGCTCGGACTGGTTCGTCGTGCTGGTCGATCAACTCGTCGGCTACCTCGCTCAACGCTCCGGCGAATCCTACACCTACGAAGCCAACACCTCGCTGGCGGTCCAGCTGTTTCCGACGCGTTCGGTCACCGAGTTCTCGGTGGTGGCTCCCGACGGCAGCCAGCGGCCCGGCCAGTCCCGCAACGGCCAGGTGCTCACGATCGACGTCTCCGAGGCCCTGGGCCATTACCAGGTCCGCGGTCGAGGCGACGCGTCCAACTGGGTCTCCGGCTTCAGCCTGAATCTCGATGCCGCCGAACGCGATCTGTCGAGGCTGGCGGCCGAGGATCTTGATGCACTGCTCGGAGCCGATCGCTACCAGGTCGCCACCGATCTCGAGGAACTCGAGCGAAGTGTGGGCGACATGAGAATCGGGCGTGAGGTGTTTCCGATGCTGCTGCTGTTGCTGTTGCTGGTCTTTTGCAGCGAGCACCTGGTCGCCAATCGTTTCTACGAATCCGACCAGGTGGCCGGTGCGGTGGCTGGAGGCGGTTCATGATCCGTTTCGACATCGCACCCGCCTGGCACTGGTCGCTGGTGACGGTGAGCCTGCTGGCGGTCTTCGCGTTGATCATCTGGTCCTATCCCCGCCGTTTGCGGGACCTGTCACCGGGAGCCGCAAGGCTGCTGCTGCTGTTGAGGCTGGCGGTGGCGGTGGTGCTGGCCTTTACGATGCTGCGTCCCAGCCTGCAGCTGGTCGAACCTGATACGCGGCCGCGGGTGATTGCTGTGGTGATGGACCGCACCAAGAGCATGAGCATCGGGGATGCCGCGGGAGGAAAGACGCGACGCGAGGCGTTGATCGAGACGATCGGGACGTTTCGGGGTCAGCTGGAGGATCTGGGTGAGAACATCGAAGTGCGGTTCTTCGACTTCGACACCGGCCTGGTGCCGCTGGAACTCGCCCGCGACCAGCTGCCGGCTCGGGAGACCACCGGCGACCAGACGGCGATGGGCAACGTACTCGAGAAGGTGCTGCAGGAGTCCAGGAACCAGCAGATCAGCGGCGTGGTGCTGATGGGAGATGGAGCGCAGCGGGCGGTTGCCCCGTTCGATCTCGATCCCCGCCGCGTGGCTCGGATGCTGGGAGACCAGGGCTTGCCCGTCTACACCATCCCCTACGGAGCCTCCGGCGCCAGCGACAACGCGATCGATGTGTCCGTCGACGACCTGCTGGTGGACCGGGTGGTCTTCGCGAACAAGGCGGTGATCGTGCGGGCACGGGTGCGGCTGGTGGGGGCGGCCAACCGCGACATCACGGTGCGGCTGAAGGTCGAGGACCGGACCGGCAAGAGGATCGGCCAGTCGGGGCCGATGGTCCAGCCGCCACCCACAGCACGTACCTCACCGATACGACGCATCACCACGACCCGCAACGAGGATGTGCGGCAGGTCGAGTTGTCGTATGTGCCGTCGCAGCCTGGAGAATTCAAGATTTCGGTTGAGGTCGACGGGCTCGTCGAAGAGGTCCGCAAAACGAACAACCGTCGGCGATCTCTGATCAGCGTCCGCCGCGGAGGCATCCGGGTGGCCTACATCGATCGGCCACGCCCCGAAATCCGCAGCGTGCAGCTGCTGAGAGCTTCGGAGAAGATCCAGCTCGAGACTCACATTGTCCGGCCCGGACCCAACGGACGTGCGGCGGGGCTGACTGCGGAGCTGTTTGCTCCGGGGCAGCACGACGTCTACATCCTGGGCAACGTCCCGGCCAGCATGCTCGGTCGGGATCACCTGGCGAGCCTGGCGGCTCGGGTCCGCGAGGGGGCCGGGTTGCTGATGCTGGGCGGGTTCAGTGCCTTCGGAGCCGGCGGCTATGCCAACACGCCGCTGGACGCTCTGTCGCCGGTGGCGATGAGCCCGGCGGACTTGCAGGGGTCCGGCGACATCGAGACCGATCTGCACCTGATGCAGGACATCCGCGTGATCCCCACCGATGCCGGGTTGGCTCACTTCATCATGCGGGTTGCAGACAGTGGTGAGACAAACCGGGCTCGCTGGGAGGCTCTGCCGCCGCTGGAAAAAGCCAATCGGATTCGGCCCAAGAACGAGTTCATCGACGTGTTGGCCCGCGACACCGACGGCAATGCGATGCTGCTCTCGGCGGATACCGGCACCGGACGGCTGATCGCCTTCGCCGGGGATTCGACCTACTTCTGGTTCCAGTTCGGTCATCGGGAGGTGCACCAGAGGTTCTGGCAGCAGATGATCTTCTGGCTGGCCCACAAGGAGGACGACACCGATCAGCCGATCTGGGTCCAGGTCGAGCCGCGGACGTTCAATGCCGCGGCCGAGGTGCCTCTGCGTTTCGGGGCCCGCGATGAGCAGGGCAAGCCGATCGACGACGCCCAGTTCCAGGTGCGGGTGCTCGCCCCGGGACCCCGCCAGGTCGACTTGAAGCCCCGCAAGGATCTCGATGCGTTTTCGTCGCGTTTTACCGAGACCGCTGAAGCGGGGGATTACTGGGTCGAGGTGAATGCCAGTCGAGATGGCCAATCGGTCGGGTTGCCGGCCCGTGCGAGGTTCCTGATCGATGCCCGCGACCTGGAACTGGACGACCCGGCTGCGGACCCCGGTCTGCTGGAACAGATTGCCCAGCTCAGCGGTGGTGCGCGGTTTGCTCCCGAGCAGTTTGGGGAGGCGATCGAACAGCTGGCGGCCGTGCCGTCGGCCACCGGGCTGAGCCAGGCCACCGTCATCGACCTCTGGGACAACTGGTACGTGCTGGGGCTGTTCGTGGCGCTGGTGTCGCTGGAGTGGTTCCTGCGGAAGCGACTCGGGCTGGTCTAGTCCAGCCACTCATCCTCGGGGTCGAACTTGGGAAAGACCACGATCAGCACCTTCATCGTGCCCACCGCCCGGTGCCGTGTGCCGGGCGGGATCATGATGCACTGCCCCGGCCGGACCGGGATCAACTCGTCGTCGAGCTGCATCTGTGCATCGTCATCGCATTCGAGGAAGTAGTAGGTCTCGGTCAACCGTTTGTGGTAGTGCAGCTGAGCGTCGGCAGAGATCTCGGTGACGTGGATCGTCCCCGGGTACGATTCGATGTCGGCGAACGCCCGTCGTGCGGTTCCGCAGGGACACTCGACTCCGGGAATCTCGGCAAAATCGACCAGGTGATAGTTGGCGGCCGTCTGAGTGTCGCTCATCGATTGCCTCGTCTGTCTCAAGAAAGAACCGTGTGGAGATCACCGGGTCATTGTGGGT
>CAUZEQ010000166.1:0-10540 GCA_963578885.1 Planctomycetota bacterium | reverse complement strand
AGAGAGGAGAGAGGAGAGAGGAGAGAGGAGAGAGGAGAGAGGAGAGAGGAGAGAGGAGAGAGGAGAGAGGAGAGAGGAGAGAGGAGAGAGGAGAGAGGAGAGAGGAGAAGGGGGGGGATCAGGGTTGTCCGCCGTCGCTGTCCTGATCTTCCTGCCGTTGCTGGTAGGCTCGTTCAGTGTTGTAGAGCAGGAATTCGGGGCCGGCCGGGTGGTATTGGACGTCGTCTCGGAGGTAGTAGCCCGAGGGCAGGGTTTGTCCGCCGACGGTGGTTTGGCAACCGGTCAGGCCGCTGGCACCGAGTGCGGTCAACAGGAGCAGTCCGCTGGCGAGTCGTTTGCTGGAAGTTTTCATACGGGGCCTCGATTCGGGCTGATGAGGGATCGCTGCGCCGCAATCGGTCAAAGTGCATTGGCCGTCCTGTAGAGAGATCGGCCGTTACAACCAGAATCTTCGGCAAAACCGGCAAGATTTAACACGCCGGCGGTCGAGGGGCCGAATCAGGCGTTCTTGAACACCCGCTGGAGTTCCTCGAGCGACGTGGTGCCATCGGAGACGTGCCGCATGGCATCCTTCTGCAGCGTCAGCATGTCCTCGCTCCGTGCCCCGGCTCTCAGCGCGGCCGTGTCGGCTCCCGAGGCGACCAGGCCGCGGATGGCGTCGTTCATCTCGATCAGTTCGAAGATCGCCACGCGGCCGGTGTAGCCGGTGTCGTTGCAGATGTAGCATGGCTCGATCTCCTCGCCCCGTTCGAGAATTTCGGAGGCCGGCCGAGCCTTGCGGTAGAGCACCTGGATTTCGTCGGGGTCCAGCCCAATCTTTCTCAACATGCTGGGATTGGGCTTGTAGGCTTCCTTGCACTCGGCGCAGAGCCGTCGGATCAGCTTCTGGCTGATGGCACCACAGAGCGATGCAGCCGCGAGGCCGGGGTCACCGAGCCACTCGGCCCACTGCAGCAGCCCTGCCGCGGCGTCCTTGGCGGAGATCTCGGTGATCATCGTACACTTGTCGTGGAAGGCGGCGACGACCCGGGCGACGTCGGGGTCGCTGATTGGGTCGAGCAGGATCACATCGGGTTCCACCCTGATGCACCGCTTGAGCGTTTCCTCCAGCGGGTCTTCGGCGTTGGTTTCGAAGGCCGAAATGTTGATCAGTTCGCGGCCCCCAACGTCACCGATGGTCTGGATGTCGTGGAGGTAGGCATCGAGTCCCCGCAGGCAGGCGTAGAGCGTGGTGGTGACGCCGGTCCGCGACGGGCCACAGGCGATGAACAGGCCCTGGCGCTGCCCGGTCGCTTCCCGGATCCTGGTCTTCAGTTCCTGAGTCATCCCGATCTCTTCGGGCCGGTCGAGTGTTTCGTCGAGGTTGCGGAAATAGACCAGCAGCCGTTCGACTCCACCTTGAAGCGGTTGAGTGTGGACCAGGACTTCGAATTCGTCGGCACCCAGTGACGCCTTGATTCCTCCGGTCTGAGGCTGACTGCGTTGGCTGGCGTCGATGCCGGCAAGTATCTTGGCCATCTGGGTCATGGCGTGAGCCCTCTGTCGAGGGATGCGACCGGCGGGCATCGGCACCCCATCGACCAGGAAGCCGATGGTCGCCCGTTCCCCCTTGGGGTCGATCCGAATCGTCTCGGCTCCCCGGGAGATCGCGTCGGTGAAGAGTTCCTTGATCGGCTCGAAGGCGATCCGGACCAGCTTCTGGTTGGCCTCGACATCAAGAGAAACGCCGTTGGTCGCTCCCTGGAACCGGATCAGCTCGACCTCGACCTCTTCGTCATTCCCGGCGGCGTTGCCTGCACCCTTCCTGCCGAACTTGAAGATCACCGCCAGCCTCCAGGACACTTGGCCCGTTGAGTCATCGATTCTGTCATGTCAGCCGCCCGTCGACAACAGCCCGTAGCCGGCAAGAGTCGACTCGAGGTCGGCCAACTCATCGTCTGCCAGCGGAGTCATCGGCAGGCGGACTTCGCCGGTGTCTCGTCCGAGCAGCCCCATGGCGGCCTTGATCGGGATCGGGTTGGTGGCCAGCCCCAGCAGGTCGCGGCACAGCGGGAACAATCGAGCGTGCCACTGCATGGCTCCGGCCAGGTCCCCGCTCTCAAACGCCACCAGCATCGCCTTGACGTCATCGGGAATGATGTTGGCCACGACCGAGACCACCCCGTGGCCACCGATCGCCAGCAGCGGCAGCGTCAGGCTGTCGTCGCCCGAGAGTACGGTGAGGTCGGTGAGGGCCAGGACCTGCGAGGCCTGGTCCATCGAGCCGGTCGATTCCTTGACCGCGACCACCGTCTCGAGTTCCCCGATCCGGGCGATCGTCTCCGGCTCCATGTTCTTGGCCGTCCGGCCGGGGATGTTGTAGAGCACGATCGGCAGGGCGACCGCTTCGGAGATCGCACGGTAGTGCTGGTAGAACCCCTCCTGGGTCGGCTTGTTGTAGTAGGGAGCCACCAGCAACGCCCCGTCGGCTCCGACCGACTTGGCAAACTGAGTCAACCGGATCGCCTCGGTCGTGCTGTTGGACCCGGTGCCGGCCATCACCTGCACCCGTCCGGCGGCCTGTTCGCAGACGATCCCGATCACCTGCTCGTGCTCGTCGTGCGACAGCGTGGGACTCTCGCCTGTGGTCCCCACCGGGCTGATGCAGTCGGTCCCGCTGGCGACGTGGAAATCAACCAGGTCCCGCAGCGCCGCCTCGTCGATTGCTCCATCGGCGAACGGAGTCACCAGTGCCACGGTCAGGCCGGCGAATTGGTCGCCCTTGCTCCCCATTGTCTTTCCCTCTCACCTCTTCACTCGGCGTCCCGGCTGATGGCCGCTGGAGCGCCGTTGGCAGGAATGCCTCGAGTCGATCTCGTCGGATCCCTAGCGGTTCTTCCAGTCGACGCCACTTCCGGCCGCCAGCGACAGCTCCAGGGCATGGGTCCCGTCGCGGCCGTGTCCCTGGGCCTGCAGGCCCAGGTAGAGCTGGTGCGAGAGTGCCAGTCCCGGTAGCGAGAGTCCCAGGGACTTGCCTTCGGCCAGCGCGATACTCATGTCCTTGATGAAGTGCTCGACGAAGAAGCCCGGATCGAAGTTGTTGTCCATGATCCGCGGTCCGAGATTCGACAGCGACCAGCTGCCCGCGGCTCCGCTGCCGACCGACTGCAGCACGGTGGGCAGATCGAGCCCCGCCTGTTGGCCGTACAGCAGAGCCTCGCAGACGCCGATCATGTTGGTGGCGATCAGGATCTGGTTGACCATCTTGGTGTGCTGACCGGATCCGGCTTTGCCCTGGTGCACGATCGTGCCGCCCATCGCGTCCCAGCAGGGTCCCAGCGCCTCGACCACGTCGTCGTCGCCGCCGATCATGATCGAGAGTGTTCCGTTGGTGGCTCCGACATCGCCGCCTGAGACCGGAGCATCGACACTGCCCACGCCCTTCGCCGCGGCCGCCTCGTAGATCTCCACCGCCAACGACGGCTCGCTGGTGGTCATGTCGACCAACACGTTGCCCGCCTTCGAACCGGCCAACGCTCCCTCCTCACCCAGCATCACCTCCCGAACATCAGCCGGGAAACCGACGATCGAAAAGATCACGTCGGACGCTTCGGCGACGGCACGAGGGGAATCGGCCCAGCGGGCACCCTTGTCGAGCACGCCCTGGGCCTTGTCGCGGGTCCGAGAATAGACGGTGGCATCGAATCCGGCGTCGATCAGGTGGCCGAGCATGCTGCCACCCATCACGCCGGTGCCGATCCAGCCGATCCGGGTCTCGCCGGGGACAATCGAAGGAGCTGCCATGATGCGGGTTCCGTGGTGAGTGTATCAGGAGCAGTCAGGAGTCTTCAGGACAAGTCGATCGGGCGAGAAGAGCCAGTCTAGCAGAGCCCTTGGGCAAATTCACTCGTCGTACCGCAGGTCAAATCGCTCACGCAATTCCGGCGGTAACAGCGGACACGCAGCCGATGTTCGGCCGAAGATCCGGAAGCGGATCGCCGCCACCAGCCGGTATCCGACGTCGATCAGGGGGCGGGGAACCGCTCGAGAGGCCGCAGACAGCAGTCTCCACCAACCGCCCAGCAATCGAGCAATCTCGAATACCGCGGCCGAGCGGCACAGTACGTCACCAGCGGGTGTCACCACCACGATGCTCTCGGGTAAACCCTCACGCACCTCCGCTTCAATCGCCTCGGTGAACGCCGTTCCTCCCAGCGGAGCCAACCGCATCGGGTCCTCGCGGCGGTCCTCGGCCAGGACCAGCCGCACGCAGCGGTGGCACAACCCGCAGCCGCCGTCGTAGAACAGCCAGGCCCCGGCGGAACTGGTCCCGTCTTTGGCCCCATCTTCGGCCCCGGTTCCCTTCGGTTCGAGGTGGTTGCCGGCGGGGATCCAGCCGGGATCGGCGGCGAGGAACCAAACCGGGACCAGGCCCACCAGCCACCAGAGTGGCGTACCGGCCAGGATCACCGCCACCCAGGTCAACCCGGCTAGCAGCCACGCCAGGTGGCGAGTTCGCGGCGAGGCGGCGAGCAGGGTCGTGACCACCACCCCGCCGCGGGCGGCCAGGCTCGTCCAACTCGACCCGTCCAGTGCGGGGTCGAATGCGGTCAAGACCGTGGCAACCAGCAGCACCATCCATCCGCCCAGGTACAGCCCGCCCGGCAGCCGCCAGCCGCCGTCGGGATCGACCCGGCCACGGGACATGGCGGATCCGAACGGAGCCGCCGGGGCGAGCGCGTGCAGGAGCAGAGCGGCGATCAGCGGCCAGAGGCTGGCCGGGAGATCCGAGTCCAGGACGACCAGGCCCGCGGTCACCGGCGCCAGCAGAGCCGCGGCGGGGCCGTCGAACCAGCCTGAAAGAAGTGGGATCGACAGCAGAAGCGCAGTAGCGGCCAGGGCGAGGGTGCTGATGTCGCCGCCGGAGTTGGCGAGTTGGCGGATCGAGAGAGCCAGCACGAGCACGCTCAGCAGCACCCGCCACAGGCTGTACTGACCGCCGGTCCAACCGTTGTCTCGCCATCCGCTCATCGGCCGAGATTAGAGCAGCGGATTGGTGAAGCGGCAAGTTGTGTCGGGCCAGGGACTGGCTCCGAAGCCCTTGGCGGAGGTGCCTGTCCCCTCTTCAACCGCCGCCGGGGTCAGCCGCCCGCCTGCGGGCCGTGGTGGGTGGGTCAAGACTTTCGGTGGGCGGCGTCTGACCCCGATGCAGCGGCCGTCCCCGCGAGATGCTGGACCCAGGCGGGTGGCAGATTCACAAAGACCCAACTGGTCGACGCCTGCCGAGAATCGCAGTGACCGCTCATGATCTCGCCGATCCGATCCACACGCTCCCGATCGTCGCGGCCGGAGACCAGTTTCCGCAACGGACGCATGTACATGTATTCGAAGTACGACAAAGTCCCCTCGGGGGACAGCAATCGGAAGTAGGCCTCGAAGAGCTCCTCGACCAGTGCCGAGGAGAAGTTGTTCATGGGCAGGCCCGAGATGATCACGTCGTATGGAGTCTCGCGGTGGAATTCCTGAAGCGGTACCGCGTGCACCCGGGCCGATTCGGACAGCCGAGAAAAAGACGGATCGTCAGTGAATCTCCGCCCGAGCAGGTTGGCGAACTCCTGGTTGATCTCGACCAGGTCAAACACGTCCCCCGGCTCGAGCAGACTCACGATGCGACGCGTCACCGCACCGGTCCCCGGTCCCACTTCGAGCACCCGGGCCGGCCGATCGAGTTGCGACTTGAGTGCGGCCAGGGGTCGGGTCTGGGCCCGGGCCAGAAAGCGGCTCGACGGGGCGATCGCACCGGTGGTGTGGTAGTGCTCACGCGCCTGGCGAAAAAACGCCAGGCGATCTCGCCACGACCGACTCATCCTGCCTCACCCTGCCCAACCCCGCCAGGCGCGGTGTGCCCGTCCATCTTGTCGCACGCCCTCTGGCTAGGTCCCGTCCCGAGGCCGCTCGCGAGGCTCGGCTCGGGGACGTTCACGGGTTGGCCGACGCGAGGGCAGCGGAGGCCGCTCCCTCAACTGCTGGTTGCCCGCTTTCAGCCCTCGAGAGAACTCTTCGGGCGTGATCTTGCCGTCGCCGTTGGAGTCGACTCGCTTGAGTCTCTCGCGGAGCAGAGTGGGCACCTCGGACGCCTCGATCACACCGTCCTGGTCCCGATCGAGTCTATTGAAGAGTCGCGTGTCGGGCGAGGCGGCCCCCTGGGGTCGCGACGCCGCGGGGCGGTCCGGCCGCTGTGGCAAAGCGGAGGGTCGTCCTTCGGGTCGCTGGCCGGGTCGGGCATCAGGTCGGCTACCGGGTCGGGACCCGGAACGGTCACCGGGTCCCCGGCCACCGAAGAATTCTCTGGGTTCGAGTTGTCCGTCGCCGTTGGCATCGAGCTTTGAAAACTGCTCGACCGCCTTGGCCAGTTCTTCACGGCTGACGCGGCCGTCGCGGTTGAGATCGAGCAGCCGGAAAATGGCGGGGCCACGTCCGGACTCGCGAGGCCCGTCGGGTCGAGGCCGTTGGTCGGGCTGGCCCGGTCGAGGTCTCTCGGTCCGCCGCTGCTCGGGCCGGGCCGTTGCGGTCCGTTCCGAGGGCAATGCCTCGATGAACTCCGCCTTGCTGATCGAATCGCCGGGCTTCTTTTCGAGTCGTCGAGCGAGGAACGTGAACAGCCGACGCGAAGCCTCGGGGAATTCCTGCTCGGTCAGCTTCCCGTCCTTGTTTCGATCGAGCCGATTGAAGAACTGTTCGCGGCGGGACCGGTCGTTGGCGGCCGTTTCGCCTCGAGGCGACTCGGGCCTCTTACGCGTCGCGGGCCTCTTGCGGGACGTGCTGCCCTTGCTCGACTTGTTTCCCTTGTTCCCATCCGTTCGCGACCGAAACAGCTTGGCGAATTCCTCGCGGTTGAAGCTCTTCTTGCCGGACTCCTTGAACAGCCCGGCGATCCGCTGGCGGATTCCTTCGGGGAACTCCTCGAGTGTCAGCTTGCCGTCCTTGTTTCGATCGAACCGGGTGAAGACCTGTGCCGGATCGGAACCTCGACCGGCTGAGGGCGTTCCCGGTCGGCGTCGTGGGCGGTCCGACGTGGCCGGCCGGTCCTTCGCAGCGGGCCGGTCGCTGTCGGAATCCAGTGACGAGAGGAATTCCTGCCGAGTCAGTCGGCCGTCCTTGTTGCGGTCACCGATCCGGATCATTCGAGCAAACGCCTTGGCCTGTGCTGCGGGAACCTCCGTGGCCACCAACACCCCGTCCTTGTTCCGATCGAGTCGATCGAAGATCGCGGTCTGGCTTGCGGTGGACTGAGCACTCTTGCGAGCACCCTTCTCGGTCGGTTTGTCCGCCGCCTTGTCTCGTTCCTGGGCGGACAGGGACACAGGTGCGATCAACGATGCGGCCAACAGGACGATCAGCGGTCTTCTGTTACGGCACAGGACTCGGTCGAGCATGATGGGCTCCTGGACGGAATGGACCGGTGGTGTCAAGAATCAAACACCAGGCCGGCGGTAAAGTTCCGCGGCCCGGCGAGAGATGGTCTTTGGGTGGGTATGACGAAACGAGTCGAGACTATTTCGAGGCCTTCTTGGGTGTGAAGCTGACTAGCACGGCTCCGTTCTTGTCGGGAATGATGTAGCTGCCCGAGGAGAGCAGGTACTTCTCGACGACAGAGAAGGGCGGCAGCTTCTTCAGGTCGACCGGAAATCCTCCGCCGCCGGCTCCCGGGAACCCGGCTCCCGGGGAGGCTCCGGGAAAGCCGCCCTTGCGGAACAACTCGTAGATCGTGCGGAGTTGCGTATTCTGCCGGGAGTATCCGATCGAGGAGGCCTGGGCGGGGAAGCTGGCGGCGAGCCGCTTGTAGTCGGCGCTGGCCGAGAGCGGTTCGACATCGCCTCGAAGTGCCTGCTCGAGCAGTGTCACGGGGACACCGACCATCAGGTTGCCCTTTGCGATCGAGATCCCGATCTTGCCACCCGCGGCGTTACCCAGTTGAGCCGGTGAGGGCAGCTCGTAGATCGTTTCACCCTGGAACTGCCGGGTGGTGACGGGAGATCCGGGCGTGTTGACCAGCTTGGTGATTGTGGCCTTGAGCCCATCGGCGTTCTTGACCCCCAGCGCGAACAGCATGCGTTGGCCCGGCAAGTCGCCGGCCTGCTCCGGTTCGGTCGAATCGGTGACGAACTGGATGCGTCCGCTGAGGTGATCGAGGAAGTCCTTCTTGGGGTGGATCATCGGGCCCCCTGGCTGCATGGCAAATCCGTTCATCAGGTTCTCAAACGTGCCGGGTCCCTGGGGATTGAACGAATCGACCAGGGTGGCGATACCGCGCCAAGCGGCCTGCAGGTCCCAGTTCAGCGACATGTAGGAACCGGCGTTGGCGGGCACCCACTTGGGAGGCGACTGGCTGGTGGCGGGGAACTTGAGCAGGTCGAGCGCTCCGGTGCGGGGCGGGTCGACGTAGATCACCGTGCGGCTGATCTCCTCGTACTTCGGCGTACCGAGGTTCACCGTGCCGCCGATCGCCTTGATCTTGTCGAGTCCGAGTGTGGGGAGGAATCCGAGGACCAGCTGGGCCTGGAAGTTGTTGGGGTCGATCCCGTTGATCATGCCGGTGACCGTGGCGATCGGATCGATGTACCACTCGGCGATCGGGGCTGCCCCATCGCCGGCGCCCTTTTCGGCGATGTAGCGGTAGAACGGGTTGTCGGCGAATGTCGAGGAGTTCTTGCCGTCCCAGCGGGCGATGACCTTCTTGAGCGTATCGGTTCCGTTGCCCAGGACCAGGGTGTTGCCACTGATGAACCAGCCCAGGTTCGTCAACGACTTGGGCGGCTGTGATGCACCGGGTGCGTCGGGGTTCGCCTTTGGCACGGACAGTTTGAAGTTGGTGATCGAGAAGTCACCGACCTCGACTTGCGTCTTCGTGGCCCCCTCGTTGGCAAGCCCCTCGGACACCTTCGCGATCAGCTTGTCGACGGTTGAGCGGCTGGTGCCGAAGTCGAGCATCACCACGTAGCCCAGTCCCTTGGGTCCACCGGCCAACCCGGCGATCGTGATGTTGCCTCTGGGGATTGCCAGCAGGCTCTCGATGTTGACTCCGCCCTGGGCTTCGTTCTGTTTGGAAGCCTCAACGATGGCCGCCTTGACGTCGGCGATGAAGTCGGCCATGGCCGGGTCGGCGATCAGCAGCCCCATCTGCGACGCGTTGAACCGCTTCTTGAGTTCGCTGACGTCAGGCACCGAGAGGTAGGCCACCACGTCCGGCGGCAGTCTCTTGGGAGCAGGTACTCTGGTGGTCTGGGCCGGGCACGATGCCGCCAGGGTGGCCAGTACGAGCAGTGCGGCGAACGCCTGCCGAGGAAGCGAACGGATCATGGTGAGTTGTCCCGAAGAAAGGGGAGTTCGTGTGTGAAGGAGACGTGAGTTGTTGGACGATGCCGGTGACAATCCCGACCTCCCCGCCCACCATTCTCGGCGATTGCTCACCGTTACGGCAAGCGTCATGCCGTCCCAATTTTCGGGTGCGGATGACCGAGGCCTACTTGTCGGTGGCTCCGGTCGGCGGAGGGTTGGGGTTCTTGCGGCGGGGAGCGTCCTGGTAGCGGTACCCGGTGTTGGGGTTGTCCTTGTCGAAGGCCCAGGCGTCGTTGTTGTCCAGGAAGTGCTTGACGTAGACCGAGGGAATCGCGAACCCCAGTCCCTCGCCGGCGGGGATCCCCATGTTGGTGACCCCGATCACCTCGCCCCGGCTGTTGAACAGCGGTCCGCCGCTGTTGCCCGGGTTGATCTGGGCGGTCATCTGGATGTAGGCCAGCCCGCCGAAGTTGCGGTTCCGCGTGCTGACGATGCCTCGCGAAACGCTCCGCTCCAAACCCAGCGGGTTCCCGATCGCAAACACCTCGTCCCCCTCACGGTGATCGTGAGCCCCGGTGATCACGACCGTCTTGAAGACCTGGTCCTTCTTCCTGGGGATTTCCAGCAGGGCGAGGTCGAAGAAGGGGTTCAGGGCCAGGATCTTGACCTTGTCGATCCGCGTGCGGGTGAACTTGCCGTCGGCATCGCGGTCGAAGATCACCACCGCGATCCGAGTCTCCTTCTCGACCACGTGGTAGTTGGTCACACACAGGCCCTTTTTGTTGACGATGAACCCCGAGCCCAGTCCGCTGGGCGTCTGCACCAGCACGACCGCGGCACCGAAGTTGCGAGCCAGCTCCTTGATCGGCTTGACCGGCATCTTGCCGGTGGCATAGATGCGGTTCTGCTTGACCCGGGCCTTGGCTGCTGCTGCCGCGGCGGGGTTCTTGGCCCGAGAGGCAATATTCTGCAGAGGCACCCTGAGCACGTCGACGCCGACGTCCAGGAACAGCGCGGTGTCGGTTTCCTTGAGCACCGGGGCATCGATCTTCTGACCCGACTTCAAGGTGATCACGTCGCCGTGTGTGACCAGGGCCAGCCCGGACACCAGCCCCACGACCAGCAACCCGCACCAGCGACCCAGTCTCGGTGATTCCCGCATCGTCTATCTCCGTCCCATGTGGCATTGCGTGCAGAGCTGGTCGATCTTGGTGATCGCCTT
>CAUZEQ010000165.1:0-10699 GCA_963578885.1 Planctomycetota bacterium | reverse complement strand
CCGATCACTTCGCTCCAGACATCGAACTTCGTGGCGGCAATGACCAGGGGGGCCTTGTGACGATCGCGGCGGCCCAACCCGGCGAACTTCTTGATCCGCGTCGCCGCGGTCTGGAAGAACGGTTCCTGGGCGATCAGCTTCCCCTTCTTGGTCAGTCGGTCAGGACACTTCTCCATGATCTTCTGCTTCATCCGCGGATCCTGGGTGGGATCGTAGGTGAACAACAGCAACTGCGACCGGCTGAGATGCCGGGTCTGCAGTTCGAGCTCCCGGGACACCGACGGATCGAACGACTCCCCGGCGTTGTCGTACAGGCAGAGCAGGCGGCCATGATCACTTCGCTTGTCGATGACCGGATGCTGATCACCGACCTGCATCGTGAACAGGAACGGCTGTGGAAAGAAACGGTAGTCGTTGCCGCCAAAGTTGACTCGGTTAAGCAAGTCGATCCCTTGCTCCGCACCGATCTCCAGAGTTTTCGAAATCGCTTTTCCCATGTTGACCGGCGTATTCGGATCGTGGTTGTCGAACAGAGTCGCCTCGTTGCGACGAATCCTCACGTTGCCCTCGGGAGTCGTGTCGGCGAAGCCGACCTTGAAATCCAAGGGCAGCACCTGCCGCAACCGGTGTGTCAGCGATGCGAGATAAACGGTCTTCCCCGAGCCGGGAGAACCGAAAATCGACATGAAGAACATCGGCGTCTCGAGCAGATCGCGAGGCACCCCGAGGTGACAATGGGGGCACGCCAGTTCGTGACAGACACTCCCCCGCGCATCCAGGGCGTTACCCTGAATGTTGAACCGAGTCGGCAGAAACCTCTGAAACTTCTCCTCACCCAGCCGCATGTCCCCCCGCAATTCCTCGTGCTCGGAAATCCAGAGCACGTCCTCGGGAGGAAATTCCGTCCAGCAATGCGGGCAGACGATCTTTCTGAGCAGACGCAATTCAGAGGGCATGACACCAATCGCCAATCGTCAATCGTCACGAAGCGACGCACGATCACCCCGTCAGGCACACCACGGGCCGCCAGCAGATCCTACTGTACCAACTGGACGTCTCGGCCGGAAACTCAATCCCGCCAGCCTCATGGAACCACCAATGTCACCCGATTCTGACGCTTCATCGCCGATCGGCGCTCTCCGCGATGAACGACTCGACCCCCGTCGTGCCAGCCCACAAATGCTGGCGATTCACAGCGCCTTGATCACCTTCAACAATTCACCAAGCCGATTCTTGATGCTGAACTGAAAGCCGCTGGACTGTCCCTCCGAAATCAAGGTGGCTTGCCGCTGGACACTCCTCGACACCGCGGTCTTGGCCTGAGCGAACAGAATTAGCAGTCCAGGAAGTTCGTCCCCGAATCTCTCGATCTTCAATTCGTTCAGTGACTTCTCCTTGGCGAGAGGCTGGCCGAACCAGTGTGACCAAAACCCCAGGCACGCCAGTTCATCGCTCCCGAACCACCCTCTTGGAGTATCTCTAACGATGCCGGCCATGGGGGGCCACGACGGCAGACCGCCCGTCGACGACTGAGATGGTCCTACCGGTTGGCTGCAGCCTTGCCTAGGCCAGCCAGGGCATCGTGCGAGACCACGCAGCGGAAGCCGGTGTGGTACAGCCCCGAACCCTGCTCGCCCTTCATCCTCGCCGTTACACGGTAACCGGTGCAGTAGGTGTCGCTGCACATGAAGCTGCCGCCTCGCTGGATCCGCTTCAGGATGTCCGGCTCGTCCGGGTCCAGACTCGCTTCGGGTCCCTGAGGATTCCGCTTGGGGGAATCGCCGTAGTAGTCCGCCGTGTAGTTGTCCTGGCACCACTCCCAGACATTACCCGACATGTCGAACAGACCGTACCCGTTCTCGGGAAACGACCCGACCGGTGACATCGTCAGGAATCCGTCGTCGTTGGTATTCTCGACCGGGAAGGCTCCCTGCCAGATGTTGATCAACCACTTCCCCTCGGGATTGCGTTCGTTGCCCCAGGGGTAGGTCTTCCCGTCCAGCCCGCCCCGGGCCGCGAATTCCCACTCCGCCTCGGTCGGCAACCGCTTGCCCGCCCACTTGCAGTACGCGTTGGCATCGTGCCACGACACGTGGACCACCGGATGGTCCATCCGCTCCTCGACCGAACTCCCCGGCCCCTCCGGATGACGCCAGTCGGCGCCGGGAACGTACTCCCACCAGCCATAGGCCCCCAGCCGCGGGTCGATGTCACCGGCCTTCAGGCCCTGCTTCATGCAGATCGAACCCGGACGGTTCAACTCGGGCAGGATCTTGTCCTCGGTTCGCTGCGAACCCTTGCGGACCGAGCTGAAGTCGGGCTTCTTCTCGGCCGCTGTCACGTATCCGCTCGACTTCACAAACCGTTCGAATTCCCGGTTGGTCACCTCGTGAGTGTCGATGTAGAAGCCGTCGAGTTCGACCGTGTGAGGAGGAAACTCGTCCAACTTGCTCGCCGGGTCGCGGGTGCCCATCTCAAAGGAACCGCCCGGGATCCAGGCCATCGCCGTGGGAGCGTCGGAGGGAGCCTCGGTGACGACCGGTGACAGGTTTGCGGTTGAACCGCCACTTGGTCGAATCGGGGGAGGTGCGAGATCGGTGCCGACGCAGCCGGGCAGGGCGATTGAGAGGGACAAGAGCAACAGGGCGGGGCGGGGCATGAAGTTGAGTCTAGCAATGTAGGTCAGGCTGTGCCTGACTCGACCACCGATTGCCCTGCGATGTCAGGCACAGCCTGACCTACTGACTCGACCACCGATTGCCCTGCGATGTCAGGCACAGCCTGACCTACGGCGAATCCACCGCTTCTGATACAGTGACCGCCTCGGAATCCCCGCCCGAATCCTCACACGACTCCTCACCATGACACTCCGGTCACGCCACCTGTTGATCGTCGCCACAGTGCTGACAGCACTGGGCACCCAGGCCACCTCCGCTCGCGACTCCAACAGCCTGATGGACATCTCCAGCGACGGCCGCCTGCTGGCCTGTTCCAACCGCGACAGCGGCACCGTCACCATCATCGACCTCAACACCCTCAAGAAACTCCACGAAACCCCTGTCGGTGTGCACCCCGAAGGAGTCGCCTTCCTGGGCAAGACGCACAGCCTGGCCGTGGCCGTCTACAACGACGACCAGGTCACGCTGCTCGATGCCGACTCGGGCAAGGTGCTCTACCGGGTGGAAGTCTTCGACGAGCCCTACGGCATCGTCTCAAACGCCGACGGCTCGCGGTACTACGTCACGCTCGAGTACCCCGGCCGAGTGGTCGAAATCTCTCGAGCCGGCAAGGTGCTCAGGCAATTCTCCGCCGGAGTGTTCCCTCGCGGCCTGGCACTCTCGCCCGACGGCAAGACGCTGTACTCGGCCGAGTACTACACGGCCCGGGTCAACGCGATCGACGTGGCCAGCGGCAAGATCGTCGACACGTGGAAGGGATCCAGCACCGACAACCTCTGCCGACAGATCGTCCTGCACCCGACCCGGCAAAAGGCCTACGTCCCGCACATCCGCTCGAGAATCGTGGCGGCACGCGGCGAAGGGTCGATCTTCCCCTACGTCGGAGTCGTCGACACCAAGTCCGGACCGGGTCGTCGCCGCAAACGGATCCCGATGGACTCGTTCCTGGGCAACCTGGTCACCGCCAATCCCTGGGAAATCGATGTCTCGGCCGACGGCAAGCGGTTCTTCGTCGTCTTCTCGGGCACAGACGACATGTTCATCTGCGAAACGGTCGCCGATGACTACACCGAGATCGCCTACCGGCGTCGGCTGACCCTGGGCCGCAACCCCCGCGCGGTGCGTGTCGCCCCCGACGGGAAGCGGTTCTTCGTCTACAACGCCCTGGACTTCAACGTCGTCGCCTACGACTCCGACACGGCACGCCCCCTGGCCACGATCGCCGCAACCGACAATCCGCTCACCCGGGAACTGCACCGCGGCAAGGTCCTGTTTTACACCGCACTTCAGCCGATGGTCGGCCGCCGCTGGATCAGTTGCTCGAGCTGCCACCCCGACGGCGACCCCGACGGTCGGACTTGGCAGAACCCCGAAGGCCTCCGCGCCACTCCCCCACTGTTCGGACTCGCCTGGACGCACCCCTTGCACTGGTCCGCCGACCGGGATGAATCTCAGGACTTCGAACACACGATCCGCGGCCCTCTGATGCAGGGCCGCGGGCTGATCCGCGGTAGCGTCAACAAGTCGCTCGAGAAGCCCAACAAGGGACTCTCCGCCGATCTGGATGCCTTGGCCGCCTACACCAATTCGCATAAGTTCACACTCAGCCCCTACACCCGAAAGGGCCTCACGCCAGCCGCAAAACGCGGACAGCAGCTCTTCGAGTCCCACAAGGTCGGCTGTGCCACCTGTCACAACGGACCCTTCTACACCGATTCCCGACCTCGACCTCGACCCAAACTGCTCACCCACGACGTCGGAACCGGCACCGCCGATCCCAGCGAGAAGATGGGTCCGGCCTACGACACGCCGATGCTGCTGGGCCTGTACCGCTCGGCTCCCTACCTGCACCACGGCAAGGCCAGCACGCTGCTCGAAGTGCTCACGACGTACAACACCGGCGACCGGCACGGCACCACCAGCCATCTCGACAAGCAGCAACTCACCGACCTCACCGAATTCCTCAAGGCGCTGCCCTTCGAAGACCCCGCCGCCGCGGCCCGGACCGCCGGCCTCAATAAAGTCGCTCGCTGAGTGACCTCAACACCGCAGCACCGCAACCCCGAGCCGCTCATGTCATGCATGTCACGCATCTCAACCCCCCGACCACTCTCCCTGCCGGCCGTGCTGGTCGCATCGCTGCTGGCTGCCGGCTGTATCGAATCGACCGACACGAAGACGCACCAGGAGACGGTGTCGCTGGAGATCAAGAGCTGGAAAGAGACCCAGGCACTGATCGCGGCTCAGAAGGGCAAGGTGGTTGTGGTGGACCTGTGGTCGACCAGCTGCGTGCCGTGCATGAAGGAGTTCCCCCATCTCGTCGCTCTGCACAAGAAGTACCCCTCAGAGAAGATCACCTGCATCTCGGTCTCCTTCGACTATGAAGGACTCGAGAGCGAACCTCCCGAGTCGAAGAAACCGTCGGTGATGAAGTTCCTCAAGTCGA
The DNA here is from genome assembly GCA_963578885.1 of Planctomycetota bacterium. Classification (GTDB taxonomy): domain Bacteria; phylum Planctomycetota; class Planctomycetia; order Planctomycetales; family Planctomycetaceae; genus UBA8437. Next base: position 5,575 of record CAUZEQ010000165.1, on the reverse strand, counting down.
CCCAGGCCACCTGCACCAACCTGCTGCTCTCGGATCCCGACCTCGACGTCTACGAATCGATCGGACTGGCGGCGATTCCGGCCGTCTATGTGTACGACATCCACGGAAAACTGGCCAAGCGGTTCGACAACGATTCGGGCGCGTACGGCGACGAGGGGTTCACCTACAAGGACCATATCGTGCCGTTGATCGAGGAATTGATGGCCGAAGACTCGGACTCTGCGGTCCCGAGCGGGGATCGTGTCATCCCGAACGCACCATCGCGCTGACCACATCAAACACATGGATGGACGCGACGCCGACACCCGCTGGTGGACGAGCCCCCGGCGGCTGATCCGCAGGCTGCTCTCCCTGGACGACTCTGCACACGCCATCGCGCTGGGCACGGCGATCGGAATGTTCGTCGGGATGACGCCAACGGTCGGAATCCAGATGATGCTGATCCTGGCCATCACCGCACTGACCCGGCCGCTGTTTCACTTCAACCGAGCTGCCGGGCTGATCACCGTCTACATCTCCAACCCGATCACGATCGTGCCGCTGTATGCTGCCTTTTATTACGTCGGCACGTTGCTCGTCGAAGCCCCGATGACTCCCGCCGAGTTCCAGGTGCAATTCGAAGCGTCGATGGATCGAGGCTGGCTCGATCCGCTCCGCTTCATCTTCGCCGAGGTGGCCTGGCCGATGATCGCCGGTTCGCTGGTGATCGCCACCGTCACGGCCCTGCCGACCTACCCGATCGTCAAACGACTCGTGATCACCAAGCGACGCCTGATGGGTCGCCCCGAAGTCGCCCCGGAATCGAAGCCGCAACCGGAACCAGGCCCGGACCAACCCTCATGACCGACGGCTCGGCCCGTTCGCTGGATTGCCTGTGTGCGGGTATCGTCGTGGCCGATCACGTCTGCGAGCCGATCGCGGAACTGCCCGCGGCGGGAGTCCTGGTCGAGACGCCTGCCCTGCACGTCTCGATCGGAGGCTGCGCGGCCAACTGCGCGGTGAACATGACCCGGCTCGGCCTGGCCACCGCCGTGGCCGGAACGATCGGCAACGACATCTTCGGACGGTTTGTCCGCGAGGTCTTTTCCGAGGCGGGAGTCGACTGCTCGATCCTGGAGGTCCGAGACGACCTCCAGACCAGCGCCACCCAGGTGATCAACGTCACCGGAGAGGACCGTCGCTTCATCCACGCCCCCGCCGCCAATGCTCACTTCACCACCGAGACGATCACCGACGAGGTGCTCCGGCGGACTCGTGTCCTGTACCTCGGCGGCTATTGCCTCTCGGAAGAACCCACCGCCGAGCGAGTCGCCGATCTCTTCACACGAGCCGGCCGGCTGGGGGTGATCACGATGCTCGACGTGGTGATCTCCACTCCCGGTGATTATTCGGCTCGTCTCAAAGAGGTCCTGCCGGTGACCGACTACTTCGTCCCCAACGACGACGAGGCCCGGCTGCTGTGCGGTCTCGAACAGCCGATCGAGCAGGCTCGGACCTTCTTCGATGCCGGAGCCCGGCAGGTTGTCATCACCTGCGGAGACCGCGGGTCGGTGATGCTGGGACCCGCAGGTGGCTTGAAGGCACAGGCTCACCGGGTGCGGCTGGTCGACGGGACCGGCGGCGGAGACGCATTCGCCTCGGGCTTTATCCTGGCACTGCTCGACAAGGCCTCGCCCGAAGACTGCCTCAGGCTCGGCAGCGCCGCGGGCGCCCGTTGCGTGCAGGCCACCGGTGCCACCACCGGGATGCCCGACGCCACGTCGCTCAGGCAACTCGCCGCCAGCACGCCGCTGGAGATTGAATCGGTCTAGCAGCCCGTTTCTGCCAAAGAACTCGGACCCTGGGGTCTGACGCCGCCCACAACGGGGTTTGCTCCACCTGTCGCGTTTCACAGGCGGGGCCTGACCCCTTCTTCGAGTTGCAACGAGTGCTGGTTGAAAAGGGGTCAGGCCCCGCCGGCGGGCCGTTCTGGGTGGAGCAGGACTTTCTGTGGGCGGCGTCTGACCCCGTCCCATCCCCAAACCTGTGTGTTTCAACCCGCCGAAGGCGGGCTAGGCCACCGGCTTCAGCCCGAAGATCTCAACCTCCACGCCCTCGCTGTACAACGCGTGCTCCGGAGGACCACTCACCTCGATCCCCGACGCCAGGATCAATGACTCGGTGCACCGCAGAACCTCGGCACCGCACAGAGGATAGGGCGTGTGGTGGACCTGCCCCGAGTAGACCGACGGTGAGTCACCGGTCGGATCACGAGTGAACAGCACGTAGCGTTCGATCAGGAAGTGCTCGAGACTCCCCGGCCGCGCATGACCCTCGGGGTCGACGCCCTCGGGTGTTTCCCCACCATCCAGGCGGATTTCCAAGTCCACCCCGGCACCGGGCACGCCCGGCCCGGACACTCCGGAGCTGCCCTGCCCCTGGGCCGTGCGCTCGCTCCAGTAGACCAGTCCCTCGTCGGTCCCGTCTCCGCCAACCCGCTGCTCCACCCGCATCGTCGCGTGGTGGTAGTTCAAGCGCCAACGCCAGCGTGCGATTTTGACGGCGAGCCGGTTGGCGGCATCGAGGCTGAAGAACCAGACGCCGGGCACGCCGTTGTGGTGCACGTAGGTCCTGACGTTGGTCTCGTCGAAGGCCGACACGCCGGGCAGAGCCGGACACCACCAGGGACGCACACCCGACATGCGGAACAGAACCAGCCCCACCCACGCCGAACCGTTGAACGTGTCGACTTCCAGTCCCGAGGGCAACATTGAGGCCAGCCGGTTGGCGGGGACTCGCCAGTGCAGAAACGCCAGGTTGTGCCAGCGCTGGTGGCCGACGGGGTTCCGGTTCGGACGCCGCGTCGGTGCCAATCGGTCCGGTTCGGCCATCACAGAGTCGGCTCAGAGCCTACGGGGAATCCACTTCGGCTGGGCCGCGTCTCGGGGAATCGGGGCCGGATTCTCCAGACCGGGCAATGGCACCTCGACGGGCAGCAAAGGTGGAGCCGGCTCGAGAGCGCCGCTGGTGCCGGCCGGGACCGTCTGCAGCGGCGGAGGCACCTGGACGGCCTTTGGCTGGGTGCCGTCAGTCTTGGGTTGAGACGGCCTGGCAGCGGGGTTCGGAGGGATCGAGGGGGGCAGGGGAGGGGGAGGTGGGGAGACCGTTGTCCCCGCCGGCGGTGCGGGCTCCGCCGGCGGGGCACCCTCGCTGGCCGGTCCATGATCCACCCCGCAATGCGGGCAGCCGGGTTGATCGTTTGTCGGAGAAATCGGAGAAACAGAAGCGTGAACGCCGCCACATGAGGCACAGGTTGGGCCCGGTTGATGATGAGCTCCACCGCAGCCTCCGCAGCCGGCAACACCGTGCGGGTGCGAGCATCCCGAGTGCACAGAGGGTCCGCCGCAGCCGGACCCGTGTCCCGACACGTGCCCAGAAGGTGCTCCACAACCGCCGCAGTCGCCCTGCCAGTAGTCGTTGTCGTAGACCAGGCCGCAGTCGCCGTCGTAGGAGGTCGACTTGTGGCACGAGCAGCCCACGACGCCCAACAGGGCCGATATGGCCAACAGCACCACGCTTGTTCTGATCAGTTTCCTGGCCATCAGCACTGCTCTCCGATTCTCTTCCACGACGATTGCCGCACCATCGACACAGCGCACAACCTAGTCGCCCTGTAGCAGTTATCGGACTTCGGATTGGGCGAACTTTACCGGTTCTGCCAGTTGTGACGGCTCTTCGACGCGAACCTTGGCCGGTTTGCCCGAGTCGTGTGCCCGAGAGCTGTGACCGTGGCGTACGCTTCTCGAGGGCCGATTCCAGCCCCGAACCGGAGGACCACGGTGATGGCTCGAAAAGACGCACTCCTGCGGCTGCACCAACGCTTGATCGAAAAACGCGACGTGCTGCGCAAGAAGTTCGGCACCGACGATCACGCCTGGCACACCGGCCCGCAGACCGGTGGCGACATCGGCGACGCGGCCAACCACGGCACGTCCCGCGAACTCAACACTCAACTCGCGGCACTCGAGAACCGAGAACTCCGCCAGGTCGAACTGGCATTGCAGCTGATCCGCGAGGGTCGATACGGCAAGTGTGAACGCTGCAGCCATTCGATTCCCATCGAACGACTCAGGGCCGTGCCGACCTCGATCATGTGCGTGGCCTGCCAGAGTGAACTCGAGTTGACCGGCGGGGAGTCGGCCGACGGCGAAGCCGACTGGGGCAACGCGATGGAATATGAAGGCCGGATGAACCCCACCGAGGTCAGTCTCAAGGACATCGACGTCGACTGATTCTCCGCTCCTCGGTCCGCTCACCGTCCAAAGTGATCCGCAGCCAGGTGACCTCGATCATGACCGCACCCCGGCGTTTTGCGCAATCCGAAGGCTGGTTGCTGGCGACTTTCGTCGCCTTAGGGTTGATGGCCGCCGGGCTCTACCCCAGCCTCGCTGCCCGCCAGGGAGCCGACTCCGCCAGGCCCGGCGACGTCGAGGTGCTCGAGGCCGCCGGCCGACAACTCTCAAGCATCACCGCCCGGCTGATGCCCAGCGTGGTCAAGATCTGCAGTCGCCGCAGCACCAAGGGCCGCGGCACGGTCCAGGAAACCGGATCGGGGGTCATCCTGCGGCACGCCGCCAGCGGCCGACTGGTCGTCGTCACCAACGCACACGTCATCGGCGATCGGGCTCCCCAGGACCTCCAGATCCACCTCCATGACGGACGCATATTGACGCCACGCCGCACCTGGAGTGACACGGCCAGCGATATGGCGGTGCTGGAAGTCTCCGCCGCGGGACTGCAACCGGCCGAGTGGGGCGACAGCTCCTCGTTGCAGATCGGCAGCTTCGTGATCGCCGCCGGCAGCCCGTTTGACCTCAGCCACTCCGTCTCACTGGGCATCATCAGCGCCAAGGGACGCCGGTCCCTGAAACTGGGTGCCGGCGACGTGATCAACCAGGACTTCCTGCAGACCGATGCGGCGATCAATCCGGGCAACAGCGGCGGACCGCTGGTCGACATCCGCGGCAAGGTGGTCGGGATCAACACCGCGATCGCGACGACGAACGGAGGGGGCTCGGGGGTCGCCTTCAGCATCCCCAGCCGGATGGCCAGGCGGATCGTCGATGACCTCCTGCGGTACGGCCGCGTCCGTCGAGCCTACCTCGGCGTGGTGCTCGACCCCGATTTTACCGCCGAAGAAGCACGGCAACTGAAGCTCTCGCGGCGGATGGGAGCACGAGTGCTCAACGTCACACCCGGTACGCCCGCCGCACGGGCCCGCCTGCAGGCCAACGACGTGGTGACCCGCTTCCAGAAGATTCCCGTCGCCGACTTCGACCACCTGATCCACCTGGTCAGCCTCGAACCGATCGGCAACACCGTGACCCTGGGCGTGTGGCGAGCCGGACGTCAGCTCGAGATCCGCGTCTCGCTGAGCGACCGCGATCTGCTGGGTGCCAATTCGCGGTAACGCCCTGGGGTCTGATCCGCCTTCGGCGGACCCACCAACAGTCCCGCTCCACCCAGAACGGCACGCAGGCGGGGCCTGACCCCTTTTCAACCAGCACTCGCTGCAACACAACCACGGGGTCTGACG
>CAUZEQ010000164.1:0-10718 GCA_963578885.1 Planctomycetota bacterium | reverse complement strand
ATCATGATGCTGGGGTCTGACGCCGCCTACGGTCCGCTTGCGGACCGTAGGCGGGGCCTGACCCCTTTCCGCGAGCGGTGGTGTCTGAGAAAGGGGTCAGGCCCGGATGTTCGCCGCCTTGCGGCGTCGAGCATCCGCGTCAGACCCCAGCCGTCTCTGACGCCGGCAGTGAACTCACTCGTGTCATTCCGCTATCCTAGAACCCTCAGCGGATTCCTATCACGACGAGCCACCCGAGCATGCGAGTCACTCTCGATTACGGAAAAACCGGCCTGGAAGTCGAATTGCCCGATGCGAACATCGTCGGCCCGCTCTCGATAAAGCCTCTGGCTCCCCTGGCCGACCCGGCTGCCGCGGTGGCCCAGAGGGTCGCCCGGCCCACCGGCTGCCCGCCGTTGTCCGAATTGGCACAGGGACGAACATCGGCCTGCATCGCCATCTGCGACATCACACGCCCAGTGCCCAACCAGGTGATCCTCGAGTGCCTGTTGCCGACCCTCGAAGCGGCGGGGATCGCTCGTGAGCAGATCCTAATCCTGATCGCCACCGGGATGCATCGACCCAACGAGGGCCAGGAGCTGGTCGAGCTGGTCGGCGAGCAGATTGCCGCCGACTACCGGATCGAGAACCACCATGGGACGATTCGCGACGAGCACACCTACCTGGGCGAGTCGAATCGAGGCGTCCCCGTCTGGATCGACACTCGGTATCTCGAGGCGGACCTGAAGATCACCACCGGGCTGATCGAGCCGCACCTGATGGCCGGCTTCTCGGGCGGCCGCAAACTGATCTGCCCGGGGTTGGCGGCGCTGGAGACGGTCAAGGTCTGGCACGGGCCGGACTTCATCGAGCACCCCAAGGCGGATTGCGGGATCCTGGACGGGAACCCGGTGCACGAGGAGAACACCGAGATCGGCCTGATGTCCGGCTGCGATTTCATCGTCAACGTCACGCTCGACGAACAGCGTCAGGTGACCGGCGTGGTGGCCGGCGACATGATCGCAGCGTTCGAGGAAGGGGTCGAGTTGATCCGCGGGGTGGTCACCGCCGAGGTCGAGGAGGCCTGCGACGTGGTCGTGACCAGCTCGGCCGGCTATCCGCTCGATACGACCTTCTACCAGGCCGTCAAAGGACTCACCGGGGCGCTGCCAATCGTCAAGCCCGGTGGCCGGATCATCATCGCCGCGGGACTGGCCGATGGAGTCGGCAGCCCGGAGTTCGAGAGTCTCTTCGCAGAGAACTCGAGCCTCGACGTCTTCATGGAGCGGATCCTGGGCAAGGACTACTTCGTGATGGACCAGTGGCAGCTCGAAGAGCTGGCCAAGGTGTTGCGGAAGGCGAAGGTGACGTTCGTCAGCGACGGGCTGTCGGCCAAGCGGCTTGGCGAACTGTTCGTCGAGGCGGCCGAGACGGTCGAGGACGCGGTGGCCGGGGCGCTGGAAGACTACGGCCCCGATGCGCGGATCGCGGTGATCCCCAAGGGGCCCTACGTGCTGCCGGTGGTGGCGTGAGCGAGGCGGTCAGAGCTTGGGGACCGGGATCGGCTTCGGTTGCGGCTTGGTGCTTTTCGGCTTGGGCGGGTCGTACCGCCAGCTGCGGAACGTCGCTCCGAATCTCCGACCCTCTTCCCACTCGGCCTTCATCGCCCAGGGGGTCCCCTCGTGGGCCTCGCGGACCGAGGCCAACTGCTGCAACGCCTCGCGGTGGTAGCTCCGCAACTGCTCGGCGGTGACTCCCAATGCCTTTTCCTGCTGGGCGTCGGGCATCAGCAGCTTGTCGGACCCGTGGCGGATTTCCCAGTAATTGTGAGGCGGACTCTTGGGCGGGATCAGCCGGGGCATGTTCTTGCCGAACTGGCCCAGGGCGATGCCGTACTCGAACAGCCGCACGCGGTAGGCCATCAGCTGCGCACTCATCAGGTCGTAGTTGGCTCGCCACCTCAGCGACGGCTCCGCGTCGCGGAGTGCCTGGACGGCGTTGAGTTTCTGGTGGGCGACGGCCATCACCTGCAGGACCTTGGAGATCTGCTGCAGGCGGGTCAGCACTTTGGTGGTGGACTGGAGCGGGTTGACCGGGAAGTGCTCGATTTCGGGGATCTCGAGTCCCTGGTTCTGTGGATTGAGCGGATTGAGCAGTGCGATGGCGGTGCGGATCGCCACCCGGAACTTGCTCTTTGAGACCTCGCCGATGTAGACGCGTCGCGAGTCGAGATTCGGCAGGTACTCACGCATCGTCAACGCGGCGAACTGCTTCTTCTTGAAGTCGTTGAGGTTTTCTTCTTCGTGCGGCAACTGGAAGAAGATGCCTCCGGAATCGCGAGCGAGTCGGACCTGTTCGTAGGGTCCGAACCCGCTCATGTGAGAATCAAAGCGGCGTCGGAAGCCGTCGTAGAGCAGTTGTTCGGCTGAGGGTGCTTCGGGGCCGCGGCGAATCGGCAGCTTGTGGACGTGGCCCGTCTGAGGGTGTCGCCACTTGATGTAGGCGAAGAAGTTGCCGAAGACCGATTCTCGGCCAAGGATATAGATCGGGCTGCGGTGGGTCTTGAGCACGGCCAGGGCGTTTTCGATCTGGTCGGCTCCGGGTGGGAGGTAGGGGTCGCCGTCATCTCCCGACTCGTCACTGACGACGATCACCACCACCTTTCGGCCGCGGGCCATCTTGCCGTACTTCTTCATCGCGGCCTGGATCGCCGTGCACATGTTCTCCTTGCCGGTGCGATCGATCGGGATCCGATTCATCGCCTGCATGATCAGGCGGGGATCGGAGGTCGGCTTGGGAGTGTGGACGTGGAATTCGGCTCCGAAGCTGGTCACGGCCGTCAACAGCACGTCCTTGTTCCTGGACCTGCCGGATTTCCGCCCGTTGAGCTTCGCAGCATCCTCCTCGACCAGCTTCAGCTCTTCGTACACGCGATGCAGCCGACCCTTCAACTCCTCCTGGTCATCCTTCATGCTGCCGGATTCGTCGAACATCCAGACCGCCAGCACTTTTTCTGACCGCATCAGCCGCAGCAGTTCCTGGGTCAGCCGGTCCAGGGCCGCTCCATAACCTTCGACCAGTGCTCCGACTTCTCCGGTGACCTCGGCCTCGCCCAGGTCGTCGCCCAGACGGTCGAGACCGGGCAGATTGGCATCGGCCAGCTTGATCTGGATGTCGGGCTTCTTGAGTACCTGATCGAGTTCGACCTTGGTCTGTTGGGCGAGCGGGGCGTTTGAGCCACCGACCACCGTTGACTGGATGCTGCCGGCGGTGAAATTCATCGTCTCGGCGATCTTATCGGAATCGTCGAGCTCCTTCTCGAACTCCTCGCGATCCCGCTCCTCGGGCTGCATGATCGTCTCGAGGATCGCCTGCGTTTCGCCGAGCACCAGCGGTCGGGTCAACGCGGCCATCAGCAGCACCACGACCAGGTGGACGGCGACGGAGAACAGCAGCGACGACGACTGCCTTCGCTTGAAACTCATCTCATCGATCTCCTGATCGGCGGTGATCGGCCGTGATCGGCCGTGATCGGCAGTGTTCGGCGGTGTTCGGCGGTGTTCGGCGGTGTTCGGCGGTGTTCGGCGGTTCCGAAATGAACGACCCTCGGCCCGTCTCATCCCGCCCAGACCACCACTTGCATCCACGATGACACAAAAACTGCACTCTTGCAACGGGATCTCCGGCCAAAGGCCTTGGGGCGAGATCGCGGGCGGGTTTGCATGTGGGGAGGCCAACCGGTAGCGTCTGGCGACCAATCATCTCAGCCTCCCCTGGCTCCCCACGAGGACACTCATGCGACGCAGCCGCATCCGGGCTCGACTGGCCAACAACGAAACGGTGAGGATCTGTTGCCTGGGCCATTTCGTGCCCGCCTTCATCCGTCACGCCGCCAAATTCGGCTTCGATTGCATCTGGCTTGACTTCGAACACCGCTGCTGGAGCGACCGCGAGATCCAGGCGATCCTGCCCCTGTTTCGACTCTACGACATCGACTGCCTGTTGCGGGTTCCCACGACCGAGAAGACCCGGCTGTACCGATTTCTCGAGGATGGAGCCACCGGGTTGATGGTGCCTCATGTCTCGACCGTCGAGAAGGCTCGCGAACTGGTCGAGTCGGTGAAGTTCCCCCCGATCGGCAACCGCGGCATCGACGCAGCCGGGCTCGACTGTGATTTTTCGTTGCCCGAGCATCTCGAGTACGTCCAGGAAGCGAATGAGCAGACGGTGCTGGTGGTCCAGATCGAGACGCGTGAGGCGGTTGAGAACGTCGAGGAGATTGCGGCATTGGAGGGTGTGGACGGGCTGTTCATCGGGCCCGGCGACCTGGGCATGCGATTGGCATTGGACGAGACGACGGAGATGACCGTCGAGAGTGCGACCGAGAGGGTGGCGGCAGCGGCGGCGGCTTCGGGCAAGGCCTGGGGTCGGCCGGCGGCGACCGAACTGATGGGTCCGCTGTTCGAGCAGGGCGCTCGCCTGCTGGCTCATGGCGGAGACTTCGGTGCCATCATGGACCACCTCAGAGAATGCGGCAGCCACTTCGACGACCTCGCGACTGGGACATCGCCGAATTCGTAAGACTTTGGTCGCACCACCACGGAGGTGCTAGACTGCGGGGATGAGACCCGTCGCTCGAATCGCCTGCTGCCTGTGCTCTGCCAGCCTGTTGGCCGCGGCGGTGTCTGGGTGCAACGGCGACGGTGGCGACCCCAACGGTGCACGGCCCGACTCCGGCAGCGCCGGCAGCCAGCCGGTTCTCTTTGAAGACGCCACCGATCGCCTGTCGGTGGACTTTGTCCACGATGCGGGAAAGACCGGTCGGTTCTTCATGCCCGAGATGGTCCCGCCCGGGGCTGCGCTGTTCGATTTCGATCGCGACGGAGACCTCGACCTGTACCTGGTCAACAGCGGCGCAATGGACGATCGAGGCCAACCGGTGGCCGACTCGGCGGTGGCCAATCGGCTGTACCGCCAGGCCGACGATGGTCGCTTCGAGGATGTCTCGGTCGCCAGCGGACTGGCCGACACCGGTTACGGCATGGGCGTGGCCATCGGCGATATCAACAACGACGGCTACCCCGACGTGTATCTCAGCAACCTCGGCCCCGATCGCCTGTTCCTGAACCAACGCGATGGCACGTTCCGGGACATCACCACCGCGGCGGGAATCGACAACGCGTCGTGGTCCACATCGGTCGCGATGTTCGACCTGGATCGAGACGGCTGGCTGGATCTGTACGTGACCAACTACGTCGACTACCGGGCCGACAAGAAGTGTCCCGACATCAGTGGTCGACCCGACTACTGTGGACCGCAGGTCTTCGATGGCCAGCCCGACCGGCTGTACCGCAACCTGGGCGGCGAAAGGGCCGAAGGTGAGGCGATCGGGACGGTGCGGTTTGCCGACATCAGTCGCGGGGCGGGAGTGTCGCGACAGGGAGGGCCCGGGCTGGGGGTTGTCTGCGCCGACTTCAACGACGATCACTGGCCGGACATCTACGTGGCCAACGACCACGTCGCCAACTTTCTGTGGATCAATGCCCGGGACGGGACGTTTCGCGAGGAGGCGTTCTTTCGGGGAGGTGCCCTGAGTGCGGGGGGACGGCCGCAGGCGAGCATGGGGATCGCCTGTGGTGACATCGACGGCAACGGCCGCATCGACCTGCTGCTGACTCACCTCGAAGGCGAAAACAACGCGTTGTACATGGGGGTCGACGCGAAGGGATTCCGCGAGTCCAGTCATCGGGCGGGGCTGGCGATGCCGAGCCTGGGCTACACCGGCTTCGGCACCCAGTTTCTCGACCTCGACAACGACGGGGATCTTGACCTGCTGGTCGCCAACGGCCGCGTCAAGAGACCGACTCGCGACAGCGGGGGCCAGCCGGACGAGTCGGTGCCACAGTTCTGGAAGATCTACGCCGAACCGAACCACGTGTTTCTCAACGACGGCTCCGGCCGGTTCCAGCCGTATGAAAACCCGGCCGACCCGTTGGTGAGTCGGGTCGAGGTGTCTCGAGGACTGGCCACCGGGGACATCGACAACGACGGCGACGTCGACGTGGTCGTCAGCAACACGGCCGGCCCCGTGCGGATTCTCTTCAACAACTGCAACACCGGCTCCCGCTCAGACGAGCGGCCGCACTGGTTGATCGTCCGTGCCGAGTTGGCCGATCGTGGCGGGCGGCTGGCCCTGGGTGCTTCGGTGACGGTGACCGCCGGGGAGTCGACATTCCTGAGGCTGGTTCAACCGGCCACCAGTTTTCTCTCCTCAAGCGACCCTCGAGTGCACTTCGGCTTGGGCAAGATCGCACGGGTCGATTCGATCGAGGTCAGGTGGCCCGACGGAACGCTCGAGAGCTTTTCGGTTGGCGAGGTGGATCGGATCGTGACCCTCGTGAAGGGCTCCGGCGAGGCTCAGCCCCCGCAGGAGGCGCCATGACCGGGGCGAACGAGGGGCACAGCGACGCCGGTCGTGGTCGCCGACGGGAGGCGGTCGCCGGTGGGGTCGGACTCGTGATCGTGTTGGCCATCGCGATCAGCCCGGCTTGGCTCGGTCCTGGCGAAGGACCCCTCACCGAAGCACCCGAAGTGGATCTCTCGGACGCCGCTGCGGAAGTTCGTGAAGCCATCGAGGTGGCACGGCTGGGTGTGGCGACCGAGCCCGGGTCGGGGACGGCGTGGGGCGAGTTGGCGATGCTGCTGAGGGCTCATGGCTACGACCTGCCCGCCGACACGGCCTTCCGGCGGGCCGAGGAGCTGGACCGGGATGAGTTTCGCTGGCCGTACCTGCTGGGCGTGAGCCTCGAGAACGTGGATCCGGTCGAGGCCGAGCGGTGCCTGAAGCGCGCGATCGAGTTGGCTCCGGAGAACCCGTTGCCGAGGTTGCCTCTGGCCGAAATACTCGCGGAGCTGGGCCGGGCCCGGGAGGCCGAGCGGTTGTTTCGCAAGGCGAGCGAACTCGACTCGCTCAACTCGCGGGCGCTACTGGGCCTGGCGAGGTTGAAGTTGGCCGAGGGAGCATGGGCCGACGCCGAGAGCTTGTGTCGGCAGGTGGAGGAGATCGAGCCGCAGGGCCGGATGGTGCAGGAACTGCTCGCCCGGGTGCTCTACCGACAGGGTCGGCACCAGGAGGCCGAGCGGGTCAGGCGTCGCCTGGAGACGATGTCCCAGGTCGAATCCAGCAACGATCCGTACGTGGCGGAGGTGTTGATCCTGAGGAGGGATCCGACCTGGATTGCCATCAGGGCTCAGACCATGCTCGAGCAGGGCCAGACCCGGCGGGCGGTCGAGTATCTCGAGACGGTGATCTCGGAGCATCCTGGCCGCGTGATGTTTCCTTTGCAGTTGGCTCGCGCGTTGGGGGGATCCGGTCAGCCGGGACGGGCTCGCGAGGTGCTCGAGCGGGCGGTTGCGGATTTTCCCGAGTCGGCCGAGTTGCGGTTGGTGCAGGGGTTGGTGCTGGGAGAATTGAAGGAGTTTGATGCGGCGATTGTGAGCTTCGAGGCAGCGATAAAGCGCAAGCCCGACTACGCCCAGGCGTGGTTGTGGCAGGGGCGGGCTTTGCGGGGTCGGAACAAGGACGAGAGGGCGGAGCGGTGTTTTCGGCAGGCGATCCGGTTCCGACCCGACTTGCCCGACGCACATGCCTCCCTGGGTGAACTGCTGCTGGCGAGTGGAGGTGCGGCGGGGGCGGCCGAGGCGGCCAGGGCATTGGAGACGGCCGTGGATCTTGCGCCGGGCAACGCTCAGTGGCGGAGTCGCTTGGCCGAGGCGAGGCGTCGACTGCAGAAGTGATCGACGGCCTGGGCGTCAAGCATCCGCGTCTGACTCCGGATCCACTCGGGATCGGATCGAGGTTTCGACGGCCGAGTGTGCGGTGCCGGAGTGTCCGCTGACGACCGACGAGCCGCCGGTGCGGTGTGCCTGCTTGGCGGCGATCTTCTTGCGAGCGAACTCGGCGCGTTGCACGAGGACTTCTTCGAACGAGAAATCTGCCGGGGTGCGTTTTGAGAACCCCGAGAGTGCTCGGCAGACGTCTGAGGCCTGTTGGAAGCGAGTTTCGGGTCGCTTGGAGATCATCTTTTCGAGGATCGCGGTGACTTCCGGCGGCAGGTCTTCGACGAGGTTCCCCACCGGGCGGGGCTTGCGGGTTCTCTGGGCTTCGAGTTTCTGCTTGGTGGTCTTGAGCGGGAAGGGCAGCTTGCCGGTCAGGGTGGCGTAGAATGTACAGCCGAGGCTGTAGAGGTCGGCGCGTCCATCGACGGCGTTGCTGTCGAGTGTCTGTTCGGGCGCGATGTAGTCGGCGGTGCCCAGGCAATCGTGGCCGAAGATCATCTGCAAAGAGAACTCGTCATCGGCTTCGGCTTCGATCTTCGAGAGTCCGAAGTCGGCGATCTTGACGTGGCCGTCGGCGTCGACCAGCAGGTTGGCCGGCTTGATGTCTCGGTGAATGGTGCCGTTGTCGTGAGCGTGTTGCAGTCCGGCGGCAGTCTGGCGGATCACGTCGCAGGCGGCCGGCCACGGCAGCGGTCCGTTGCGGACGATGAGTTCTTCGAGGCTGATGCCTCGCACGACCTCCATCACGACGTAGTAGACGTCACCGTAGACCCCTTCGGTCCGCTGGTGTTCGTAGGTGCGGACGACGTTGGGATGATTCAACAGCAGTCCGGCCTTGGCTTCGAGTTCGAAGCGGGCGACCATGCCGGGGTCGCCTTCGAGTCGCTTGGGGAGCATCTTGACGGCGACGGGGTTGCCGCTGTCGATGTCGGTGGCCAGGTACAGCCACCCCATGCCTCCGGTACCGAGGATGTGATCGCAGCGGTAGCTGCCGATGAAGAAGCCACGGTGTCGGCCTTCGAGCAGTCGATCGGCCTGGAAGCGGGTCAGCAGCCCCGCTGTGATCAGGGCCTCGGTCAACTCGGCCGGCGCGATGTCGGCGGGAAGTTCGAGCCGATCGATGGCGTCGCTGATCTGGTCCTCGCTCAAGAGCCGGCTCTTCTCGAGCAGCCCGAGCAAGTCGTTGGTGACCTCTGGTGACGGCATCGGCGACTGGCTCTGCGGGGGACCTCACCAATTGTAGCACCGAGCCCATGAAACGAAACACGCCCGGGTGATCGGTAGGTGATCACACCGGGCGTGTTCTCAGTCGTTCAGCATCAAACGCACTTCGCGTTCCTAGTTGTTGAAGAGGCTGATGCGACGGATCCGCGGGAGGCTGATGCGACGGATCTGCGGGAGGCGGATCCGGGGCAGCAGCGACGTCTTCTTCTCATACTCGCAACCCTTGGTGGCCGTCTTCGGAGCAGCCGGCTTGGCGCACTTGGCAACCTTCGGGGCGGCGGGCTTGGCACACTTGGCGCTCTTGGGCGCGGCAGGCTTGGCGCACTTGGGTGCGGAGGGCTTGCGAACCTTCGGAGCGGCAGGCTTGGCACACTTGGCAGCCTTCGGAGCAGCCGGCTTGGCACACTTCGGCTTGACAGCATGCACCTTGCACTTCTTGTTGTTCTTGACATTGAAGTTCAGGAAGTCCAGCAGGCCAGCGTCGGCGGACTGGGTGCCAACGAACAGAGCCGCAACAACGGCGATAACTGTGGTCAACTTCATCGGGAGATCTCCTTTAGTGTCGTCACGGTGCGTGACAGGTGCGAGGAATCATCAATAGGGGGTCACCTACGAGTCACCCCGCCTCGACTCGACCAGGTTGATCGAGCGTCACAGAGTTCGTTTTCGACATCCCGGGCGAGGTCGTTGCGGTGAATCCGCTGTCGCGGGCCGCTAGTCTGTGAGTGCGGGACACTGGTGGCGGTCGTAGCAGTCACGCCGTAGGGGTGTGTCGGCTGTTCGGGAAGTGACGCGCACCAGGTCCGGTGGCAGAGGGGATGGCCGGGGTCGGTTTATGCACGTCGTGACGATCGCAGCACTGACAGCCGCCGCTTGGGGGTGGTGCAGGGGCCGAAAGGCGGTCGCCGGAACCACCCTGCTGGCGGCCTGGCGCTGGGGCCTTGCCGCGTTGGGCATGTCACTGGTCGCCGCCGTGGCAGGGGCTCTCGAAGCCGTCTCACCAGGCGGCATCGATCACCTGTGGTACGCCGCCTGCGTGCTGTGGCTCTGCCCGGCCGTCGCCGTTCTCGGGGCACGCCGGCCGGGGTCTGCCGCCTGGAGCGGGTTCGTGATGGTCCCGCTGCTCCTGGTGCTCGAATGGCCGGTGAGCGGAGTCGCGTTGGCCAGCTGGATCAGTGGCGTCTCAAAGGGACCGCTGTTTGAAACCCTCACGCTGGATTGGCCCGAACTCATCGGCTGGCTGGTCGTGCTGGGGCTCGGCACAGGAAACTACCTGATGACCCGGCGAGGTGGTGCCGTGCTGGGGGGTGCCGCAGGAGTTCTCGCGCTGCTGTGGCCTCTGAGTGGTTCGCTCCTCGCAGGGGCCTGGCCCGACCACGTGCGGCTGTGCGGCACAGTGGCCCTGGCCGTGGCCCTGTGGTGGGCCGGCCCACGAGGATCGGTGTTGGGGCCGGAACCGGATGCCGACCGCCGACGGCGGCTTGAGCGGGCGTGGGACGACTATTGCCAGGCCTATGGATTGGTCTGGGCCGTGCGGGTTGAAGCGCGTGTCAACGAGGAACTGGCCAGGCTCGAGGGGGGTGGCACGTTGGGGCCTGGGGGGGTGAGGTTTGCCGAGGAGGACCTGGTGGGCGAGGAAGTGCGCGACGCGGTGTATCGGCGGGCTGACTCGACCT
>CAUZEQ010000163.1:0-10727 GCA_963578885.1 Planctomycetota bacterium | reverse complement strand
GGGTGGGACGTTGAATGAGCACCCGGTGAGGCGTATCGTGTCAGGATTACTGCGGGGCCTTGGGGTTCTGCAGCACGCGGGTTTGACATCAAGAGAGACAACAACAGAGACAACAAGGAGGTGACATGGGTCTGCCGATTCCGGAGGGATTTCAGGCGGTCAATGTCTACATCGTGGACGGTGATTCGGTCGAGGCGCTGGCGTTGTACGAGAAGGCCTTCGGGGCCAAGACGCGGATGAGAATGCCGGGCCCCGACGGTGAGGGCACGGTGCACGCCGAGTGCCGGATCGGCGACTCGACCGTGATGATGACCGACGAAAACGAGGCGTGGAAAGCTAGGACCCCCAAGTCCCTGGGAGGCTCGGGCGCCAGCCTGTACGTCTACGTCGATGACGTCGACGCCGTGTTCGAGCAGGCCCGTGAGGCCGGCATGGAGGTGATGGCGCCGCCGATGGACCAGTTCTACGGAGACCGCACCTGCCGGTTGAAGGACCCCTGGGGTCACGAGTGGTCGTTGGGGACTCACATCGAAGACGTGCCCCCCGACGAGATTGAAGGTCGAGCGAAGGAACACATGGAGAAAATGGCCTTGGCGGCCCCTAGCCCCGGTGACGAGGAAGCGGAGGAAGTGGAGGAAGCAGGGGAAGAGGCCGGCGTCGAGGACGACGCATGAAACTGTCGCTGTCGGTCCGCGTGGCTGAAGCCGCCTGCAAGACCCGGCTGAATGTTCCGTTTGCCGAGTTGCTCGAATTGGCCGTGGCCAACGGCTACCACGCCGTCTGCCTGCGGGCCAGTGCCGGTGGTGTCCAGACCGGGCGGGGGGAGCTGGAGGCGATGCGTGGCGAGGTCGAGGCGGCGGGGCTGTCGGTTTCGATGGTCACCGCCGATTTCGATGTGCCGCTCAACAACGAGCAGG
The DNA here is from genome assembly GCA_963578885.1 of Planctomycetota bacterium. GTDB lineage: Bacteria > Planctomycetota > Planctomycetia > Planctomycetales > Planctomycetaceae > UBA8437. The sequence goes on along the minus strand of CAUZEQ010000163.1, from coordinate 9,810 downwards.
GTCCCGAGTCGTTGCGTGAGATCGGCCCGAGCCTGGACGTGGCCGAGGCGCTGGGGTGCGATCTGATCCGGGTCTGCCTGAAGACCGGCGACGACATCGGACGGGCCCGCGAGGCAGCCGATCGGGCCGGGGATCGCGGCATCAGGCTGGCTCACCAGTGCCACACCACCTCGCTGTTCGAGCAGGTCGGGCCGATGCTTGATGTGCTCGAGGCGATCGACCGGCCGAACTTCGGGCTGATCTACGAACCGGCCAACCTGATGCTGTGTGGCGAGGACTACGGCCCGGCGACCCTGGCGAGAATGGAGGGTTGGCTGGTCAACGTCTACCTGCAGAACCACGTGCTCGAGGAGGCGGGGCCGGTGTCGCTGGAGACCTGGTGCCTGGGGGATCGGCAGTTCCGACACATCCCGTTGTGGGAGACCGGCGGAGTGAATTTCACGACGGTTTTCGAGGGACTCAGACAGATTGGTTACGACGGGTGCGTAACGGTGCACCAGGCGTTTGCCGAGTTGATGGGTCCGCAGGAGGCGGCCGAACACAGTGCCGGGTACCTGCGGAGCGTGGGCGAGTTCCAAGCGGCGGCGTCACCGTGAGCGTCGTGGTTGTGCTCTCGCTGGACCACTGGCATGCCGGGCTCTGCGGCTTCTGTGGCGGCGAACCGATGTTGAGTCCGAGGCTGGATCGCCTAGCGGCCGAATCGGCCGTGTTCGACCGCCATTTCGGAACCGCACCCGCCGGCGATCTGTCGATCAACGGCCTGTCGTGGGCGGGAATGGGTTGGGGGATGGGGCGGATTGAGGTCAGTGCGGCCGAGCGATTCGAAGCGGCCGGTGTCGGGGTCGAGGTGATCTCGGATGTAGCGCCGCGGTGGTGGGCTCTGGCGGGGTGGGAGTCGGTCGAGTCGGCGGATGAGGGATTGCCGCAAAGCATTGTCGAGGCGGTCGGTCGACTGGCCGAGACCGGGGATGAACACCGGATGCTCTGGGTGGCGGCTTCGGCCCCGGCCGGGACCGAGGAGCGTGAGGCGAGCGAGGAGAGCGAGGAGAGCGACTGGCTGGAGAATCTCGAGGCGATCGATCGGGCGCTGGGCGTCTTCGACCGTTGTGTCGGTGCGGCGATCGACGGGTTGGAGCAGGCGGGATTATCTGGCGAGGCTCTGCTGGTGGTCACCGGTGGTCGGGGTGCCTGGTTGGGCGATCGAGGCTTCGAGGATCCGGCACGGGCGGCTCTGCACGAGGAGCGATTGAGGACTCCGCTGTTGCTACGGGGACCGGGGATCGAGCCGGCCCAGCGGCGGCTCGAATTGGTGCAGGTGATCGACCTGCTGCCGACGCTGCTGGGGTGGTTTTCAGGTGATCGGGCCGGGGAGGGGCTGCGGGGAGTCAACCTGCTGAGTCTGCTCGAGCAGGGGGGTGGTGGAGGCCACGAGGAGATCGTGGTGCAGGATGCAGAGGGTGGTTGCGGGATCCGTTCGCACGACCTGTTCCTGGTGCGGTCTGCCGGGGGAGTCGATGAGCCGCGGCTCTTCAGCAAGCCCGATGATGCCTGGGACCTGGTCGATGTCAGCGAGCAGGGCCTCGACGAGGTCCAGCGTTTGAGCGATCGGCTCGACGAGTTGATCGGCCGGGGGGAAGTGAATGATGATGGCCGCAACTGACCGAGTCGGACGCGCATCCAACCCCTCTGATGCCAACCGGATCAGGGTGAACCATCTTGGGAAGAGCGATCGGAACGGCAGAATGGGACTTGCGTCATTTACACCGATGAGCGGTTGGGCGGGGACCGCACGATGAGACTTGCAGAGTGGTTGATCGGGCTGCGTCAGCGATTCAGTCGCCGAAGCACCAGTCGTGTGCCGGCGCGGTTGCGGCGGCGAAAGTCCCAGTGCTATCGGACGCATCAATCCGAGCTGCTGGAGGATCGGACGCTCCTGTCGATAGTGAGCATTATCGCGACGGACGCCAACGCCGAAGAGTCCAACGGCCAGATTTCCGACCCCGGCACGTTTCAGGTAAGACGGACCGCCTCGGTCGCAGCGGATCTGACGGTCAACTACACGATCGCCGGCAGTGCCACGAATGAGACCGACTACGTGAGGCTCGGCGGCACTGTGGTCATCGCCGCGGGAGGCTCCTCAGCGGACATCGTCGTCACACCGATCGACGACATGGAGTCAGAAGGCAACGAGACGGTGATCCTGACGCTGTCCACCAGCAGCGCATACACGGTCGATGTGGACAAGAACAAGTCCACGGTGATCATTGCCGATGATGAGAGTCCGGTTGAGGTCTCGCTTCTGGCCTGAGATCCCGACGCGGCCGAATGGGACAGCGAGAGCCAGTTGCCCGATCCGGGGTATTTCTCAGTAACCCGTAGCGGGCCAACCACGGACTCTTTGGACGTCAACCTTTCGATCGCCGGCACGGCCGCCAATGGGAGTGACTACCAGTCGATTTCCACTCCGGTGACGATCCCCGTCGGCGAGAGTTTCAAGAACATCAAGATCGATCCTGACCTACCCCCAGAGCGTGTTTCTCGGCGCGGAGTGAGTCGCGACCGTCAGACGATCGCGTCCTCATCCCCTGAAAACTGTACCAGCGGATGTGAGAGATTCCTGCCGGGTTGACCCACTTCTGGGGTCTGTCGCGGAACAGCTTGGTAACGGTCAGTGGACGGTGAAGACACGGACGATGTCGCATCGGCTGACTCGGGCCGTACGGGCGATCTGCCAATGTTGTCGTGACTGCCGGGAAGTCGCAAACGCCGCTAAAAACCTGTAGGATGAGCGGGCCGAGCGGCAGGAGGGGGGTCTGTGTGGGGCGTGGTGGGGCCACGTTGTGGGCCGATCGTGACGCTCGATCGCGCCGGGCACCCGGTGTGACCATCCAGATGTCGCAGCAGAAAAGCGAGAGAGCGATGAATGACGAGGCGACCGGGCTGCCCGAATCGGATGACGAAGCGACTTCTGAGGTGACCGACGCTGCGGCACAGGGGGTTGCGAGTGACCTGGGAGCCGAGTCGATTGATCGGCTGAGGTCGGCCTATCAGAAGATTCGTGATCAGATGGCCCGCGTGATCGTGGGCCAGGACGCTGTGTTGGACCAGTTGATGATCGCCCTGTTCAGCCGCGGCCACTGCATCCTCGAGGGTGTACCGGGTCTGGCCAAGACGCTGATGATCAGCACGTTGTCGCGGAGCCTGTCGATGAGCTTCGCGCGGATCCAGTTCACGCCCGACCTGATGCCCTCGGACATCACCGGCACCGACGTGTTGCAGGAGAACCGCGAAACGGGCGAGCGAGAATTCCGGTTCATCGAGGGCCCGTTGTTCCACGAGGTGATTCTCGCCGACGAAATCAACCGCACCCCGCCCAAGACCCAGGCTGCGTTGCTCGAGGCGATGCAGGAGCGGCAGGTGACCGTCGGCGGCGACCGCCACGTACTCTCGGATCCGTTCTTCGTGCTCGCCACGCAGAACCCGATCGAGCAGGAGGGGACCTACCCGTTGCCCGAGGCTCAGCAGGACCGGTTCATGTTCAAGGTGGTCGTGGACTACCCGAACTTCCAGGAGGAGCGGCAGATCGCCAAGCAGACCACGTCCGGGGGCGAGGCACAGATCGAGCCGGTGCTCTCGGGACAGGACATCCTCGAGCTGCAACAGATCGTGCGGCAGGTGCCGGTGACCGATCACGTGGTCGATTACGCGTTGGCGCTGGTGCGTCAGACTCGGGTCGACGAGCCGGGCTGCCCCGAGTTCATCAACAACTGGTTGAGCTGGGGCGCCGGGCCCCGCGCGGTGCAGTTTCTGCTGTTGGGCGGCAAGGCCCGGGCCCTGATCTCGGGACGCGCTCACGTCTCGACCGAGGACATCCAGGCCCTGGCCGCTCCGGTGCTCAGGCATCGCATCGTGACGAATTTCGCGGCCGAGAGTGAGGGAGTGACTCCCGATACGGTGATCGAGAAGTTGATTGCCGAGACGCCCAGCAAGGAAGGCGAGCTGACCAGTGACCCGAGACTCCAAAAGATTTTTGCGGCCTGAGGAGATCTCGCGGATTGCCCGGCTCGAAGTTCGTGCCCGGCACATCGTCGAGGGCTTCCTCTCCGGACTGCACCGCAGTCCCTATCTCGGCCAGTCGGTCGAGTTCGTTCAGCACCGGGAATACGTACCCGGTGACGACGTGCGTCGCATCGACTGGAAGGTCTGGTCCAAGACCGACCGCTATTTCATCAAGCAGTACGAGGAAGAGACGAACCTGCGGACGACGTTGCTGGTCGACTGCAGCGAATCGATGCGGTTCGGCACCGGGCCGTTGAACAAGTACGAGTACGCCTGCACGGTGGCCGCGGCGATGGCCTACCTGCTGCTGCGTCAGCAGGATGCGGTGGGCCTGAGGGTGTTTGACGACTCGATCCGAGGCCGGGTCGATTTCGGCAGCCGCCGCAGCCACCTGGTCGGTCTGCTCGAAGCGCTGGACGCACCGGACCCAAAGCGGAAGACCGACATCTACGGGATCCTCGAGGAGGTCGCCGCGACCCAGACTCGCCGCGGGATCGTCGTGATCGTCTCGGACCTGTTCGTCCCCCGTGAGGGCCTGTTCCGCGGGCTGAGGATGCTGAGGCGTCGGGGTCACGACGTGTTGATCTTCCACGTGATGGACGACGAAGAGCTCGACTTCAACTTCACCGGGACCACGCGGTTCGAGGGTCTCGAGGAGGCCGGCGAACTGGTCTGCGATCCCCGCAGCCTGCGGGAAGGGTACCAGCAGGCGATCGAGGACTTCCGCACCGAGCTGCGGAAGCGGTGTGCGGCAGAGACGATCGACTTCCAGACCATCCGCACCAGCGAACATCTCGACGCGGCACTGGCCCATTATCTCAATCACCGCATCGGCATGCGGCAATCGATCCGGAGCTGACTCTCGATGGGGTCGTGGTTTCTCAACGCGGGCTTCCTGGGCATGGGCACCGCCGCCCTGATCTCGGCCCCGGTGATCATCCACCTGATCAACCGCTACCGGTTCCGCCGCGTCGAATTCGCGGCGATGGAATTCCTGCTGTCCAGCCAGAAACGGAATCGTCGTAAGATCCTGATCGAACAGCTGCTGCTGTTGCTGTTGCGGATTCTGCTGGTGATGGCCCTGATCGCCCTGATCGCCCGCCTGGTGCTGGATCCCTCGACCCTGGCCCTGCTGCAGGGAGCCGATGTGCACCACCTGGTGCTGCTCGACGACACCGCGTCGATGCAGGACGAGTGGAACGAGACCAGCGCGTTCGAGGAGGCGAAGGGTGTGATCGAGGGCCTGGTGGCCGCGAGTGTTCTCGAGGGAGGCACCCAGCGGCTGACCGTGCTGAGACTCTCGCGGGTCACTCAACCGGATTACCTCGAACAACGCATCGATCGCGGTTTCCAGGTCGAGGTGAAGACTCGGCTGGATTCTCTGCCGTGCTCGTTCCGCCACGTCGATCTCGCCGAGGGGCTCGACGCCGCCGCTCAATTGCTCGCCAAACAGTCCACCGGTGTCAAGCACCTGCACGTCGTCTCGGACTTCCGCCAGCACGACTGGCAGGACAGCACGCGGTTGGTCGAGCAGATCGAGACCCTGGCCGCGGACGGCGTGACGGTGAACCTGGTCCGCACCGTTCCCGAGCGTCACGCCAACCTGGCGGTGACAAAGCTGAGTGGCGAGCTGCAGGTGGCCAGTGCGAGGGTGCCGGTGAGACTGACCGCGGCGGTGGCCAATCATAGTGAGTCTCTGATCGCTCGAGTGAACCTGGCGGTGAGTGTCGACGGTGAGCGGTTGCCGCTGGAGGTGACTCTCGAGCGGATCGAGGCGGGGCAGGTGGTCGAGCAGTCCTTCGAGGTGACCTTCGAGCTGCCGGGCAAGCACCGGGTCGAGGTGACTCTGCCGGGCGACTCGCTGAGTGCCGACAACACGCGTCACCTGGCTGTCGAGGTGGCACCGGCCAACCGGGTGCTGGTGATCGAGGGTGATCCGTCGGACCAGGAGGGGATCTTTCCGAGCCTGGCCCTGGCCGCCAACCCCCAGGCGTCGGGGTACCAGACCGTCGTGGCCAGCTCCGACTATCTCTATCGAAACAACATCGACGACTTCCAGAGCATCCTGATGCTGAATGTCCCCGAGTTGACTCCCGATGCGATCGAGTCGCTCGAGGCGTTTGTACGTGGCGGGGGCGGGCTGGTCTGGTACGCCGGCGACGCGATCAACCCGGCCTCGTACAACAGCCTGCTGTATGCCGAGGGCGTGGGTCTGTTCCCGGTCCCGTTGGGCGACGCGCCCCGCGAATTGCTTCGCGACAACGTGGCGGCTCCGGGCCCGGATCTCGAGCTGACCGACCACCCGATGCTGGCGGGGCTGCAGGGACAGGAGAATCCTGAGATCGAGGCGACGCGGATCTTCCGCTTCTTTCCGGTCACCGACGAGTGGCAGAAGGACGACCGTCGACGCGAGGACTCGGTGACGACGATCGCCCGGCTGAGGACCCGCGACCCACTGCTGCTGGAACACCGGTTTGGTCGGGGCCGGGTGATCACCTGCCTGACCAGCTGCGGCCCCAGCTGGACCAATTTCCCGCAGTACCGCAGCTTCGTCCCCTTCCACTTCGAATTGCAGAAGTACATCTCGCGATCCGATCGCGTGTTGCCTCAGCTCGAGTCGGGAGCACCGATCCACCTGGAACTGGACCCTTCGCGGTTCGGCCCTTCGGTCCGGATCGAACCCCCCAGGAACTCGGGCCAGGTCACCGTCGAGATGCAGGTGCAGGCCGGATCGGTGCAGACAGCGCCGGCGGGATCCGGCAGCGGCGGCTCGCAAGAGGGCGGTGCCGGGACCAAGGCCGGAGACAAGGCCGGAGACAAGGCCGGAGACAAGGCCGGAGACAAGGCCGGAGACAAGGCCGGAGACAAGGCCGGGACCGGGGCGGTGGGAGTTACTCAGAGCGACGCGACGCCGACGCTCCGCCGCGTTGTCGATTATGACCGGACCGATTATCCGGGCGTGTACCGTGTGCGGCTGGTTGCCGACGAGGTCAACGTCGAGCGGTGGTTCGCCTACAACACCGGCCGGGACGAGGGCCGGTTGGTTCTGGTCGAAACCTCCGCGATCCGCAAGTCGTTGGGGCCGGGGCTGGCCGACGGGGTCAGGATCCAGGAGGCGGGTTCGACCGAGTGGCTCTCGGGCGAGGAATCCGACCGCGACGTTCGCGAGTGGATCCTGGGATTGCTGATCCTGTTGCTGCTGGCCGAGCAGGTGATGGCCTACCGGCTGAGTTTCCATCCGTCACGGGCGATGGCCTCCGGGGGTGCGGCATGATCGCCCAGCTGCTGGCTGTCGAGGAGACGATCCGCGAGATCGAATGGGGGTGGCCCGAGTCGGGATGGGGCTGGGCGGGGCTGGTGCTGGGCAGCGTGCTGCTGTTGAGCTTCGTGGTCGCCTGTTATCTGCGCGACACCCGCGACATGTCGCGGGTGTGGACCAGTTGGCTGCTGCTGTTGCGGCTGGGGTTGATCGTCGGCCTGCTGCTGGTCTTCGTGAATCCTCGCGAACGCGAGAGCGAGCGGACCTTCCGGGCGTCGCGGGTGATCCTGCTGGTCGACACGTCGTTATCGATGAGTTTTCCGGAGAAGAAGCTGGGGACGTCGGGGGGGGGCAACGAGCGGACTCGAGCACTGGCACTGCGGGAAATGCTCTCGGAATCGGACCTGATCAAGCGTATGACCGTGGACCACCAGGTGCGGGTCTACACGTTCGACGCGGGGCTGGCCGAGGTGCCGGTCTTCGAGTTCGCCAGCCGCGACCCGCGGGGACGTCCGCCCGGTGACACCTCGGCCACCGACACCAAGGCCGTCGATGACCGGTTGCCCGATTCGGTGGCCTGGGACCGGGCGATTCGGCCGTGGACGGTTGCCGGCGACGGCACCACGCCGCAGCCCAGCGGAGGCCTTGAGACTCGGGTGGGCGAGGCGGTGCTGAGTGTGTTGCAGCGTGAGGGGGGAGACGGTCTGGCCGGGGTGGTGGTGTTGACCGATGGGGCGTCCAATGCCGGCACAGATCCGGGTGCGGCCCGTCAGTTGGCGGTCCGCCGCAAGATCCGCCTGTTTGCCGTGGGTGTCGGCAGCCTGGAACTGCCCGACAACGTGCAACTGGTCAATGTCCAGGCGCCCAGCGACGTCCACGTCGGCGACGCCTACGGTTTCAGTGTCTTCGTCAAGGGGCAGGGCGGCGGCGTGCTGGGCAAGGACGTCGTGATCGAATTGCTCAGGAAGCCCGAGTCGGGTGAGGGGGATCCGGACGAGAAGGTCGATTCGAAGACGGTTCAGTTGCCCCTGGACGCGGGTCCGGTGGAGGTGAAGTTCGACCTGACGCCCGATACACCCGGTCGATTCGAGTTCCTGGTCCGAGCCGTGACGCCCGCGGGCATCACCGAACTCTCATCCGACGACAACCAGCGGCGGCGGATGATCAACGTCACCGATCGGAAGCTGAAGGTGATGCTGTTGGCCGGCGGTCCGACCCGCGACTACCGCTTCGTCCGCAACATGCTCTACCGCCACCCCGGGATCGAGATCGACGTGCTGCTGCAGACGGCCGACCCCGGCGATGCGATCAGCCAGGACGCCGACCGCGTGCTGCAGCAGTTCCCCGAGGCCCGCGAGGAACTGTTTGCCTACGACGTGATCGTGGGGTTCGATCCCGACTGGCAGGCGATCCCCGACACGCGTCGGGAGTTGCTGACCGAGTGGATTGAGAAGCAGGCGGGGGGGTTGCTGGTGATCGCCGGCGACGTGTTCACTCCGGAACTGGCCGACATCTCGGCACCCCTGGACGACATCCGCACACTCTACCCGGTGATTCTCGAACCGCTGCCCCTGGAAATCAATCTCACCCGACGAGCGGACCGGGCCTGGCCGGTCGAGTTTTCCGAAGACGGACTCGACGCCGCCTTCCTGCACCTCTCTGATGACGCCGCCGATCCGATGGAAGCCTGGGGCGAGTTCGAAGGGGTCTTTCGCTGTTTTCCGACGACCGACGCCAAGGACGGGGCACTGGTCTACGCTCACTTTTCGGATCCCAGCAGTGACCACCCCGTGCTGATGGCCTCGCAGTTCTACGGCAGTGGCCGGGTGCTGTACGTCGGTTCGCCGGAGTTGTGGCGACTGAGGGCGTTGGACGAGGACCTCTTTGATCGGTTCTGGATCAAGGCGATCCGCGAGCTGGGTCAGACGAGGCTGAAGCGAGGCACCAACCGCGGGACGCTGCTGCTGGATCGCACCGAATACCTGCTGGGGCAGACGATCACCTTGCGGGCCCACCTGCTGGACCCTCAGTTCCAGGACCTCACCGAGGAGACCGTGGCGATCGAGCTGATTGGTCCCGATGGGCGTCTGCAGGGTCTGACCGAGTTGAGGCGGCAGCCGAACCGGCCGGGGCAGTACGTCGGCAGTTTCCGGGCCAGCCTGCCGGGCACGTTCCGGCTGGCGGTGCCGGTTCCTCCCGAGGAGGACGAACGGCTCAGCGGGCGGATCGACGTGGTGCTGCCCGATCTCGAGTCGATTGATCCCCGGCAGAACCGGCCGCTGCTGGCCGCGATGGTCCGAGGCACCGGTGGCGAGTACCTCGAACTGTCCGCCGCCTCCGAATTGCCCGCGAGCCTGCCCAACCAGGGAATCGAGCTGCTGGTCGAGAAGGGACGTCCCACGCCGCTGTGGGACCGGGTCTGGGTGCTGTACCTGCTGGTGGGGTTGCTGTGCCTCGAGTGGATCACCCGGAAACTGCTGAAACTGGCATGA
>CAUZEQ010000162.1:0-10803 GCA_963578885.1 Planctomycetota bacterium | reverse complement strand
GATCACCTTCGTCGCATCCCGCGGCAGCGAACCGTCGGCCGCCTGCAACCTCTGCTCACGAGGTGCCTGGGCCGCCTCGGGTGTCTCGGTCGTCCCCACCACCGTCGCCGGAACCGCCGTGGCCGCAGCGACCCGAGTATTCCGATCGACCTTCACATCCCGGGGCGCGGTCTCCGGTGACGTCGTGCTGCGGCTGACCGCCATCGGAGCCTCGGTTGCCGAGTCGGTTGCCGGAGCCGGTGCCGCAGTCCGGGCTCGACGCGGCACGCGACGCACAACCGGATTGACCTGCCGCTGGACCGAGGCCGCCTCGGCCGTCACCTTCTGCTCTCTCGGGACCGACTCCGCCGGCGGCAGAGTGGCCTCCAGGGGAGTCTCGAGCATCGCCAACGCGGAACGGGGACGCGTCGGCTGGCGGCGATTGAGCGGTTCCAGCGGCCGGGCGGGGGTCTCGGTCGGGACAGCCTCGGGAGCCACCCGCAAGATCATCTCCTCGGGCAGACTCTGGATCTGCTTCAAAGACATCTGAGGAAATGGCGACTCGGTCCGCAAGGGAACACTCATCGCCTCGGTCACCTGGCGGGTCACCGTCGGGGTGGGCGAATCATCCAGCGACTGCAGCTCGTCCACCTTCTCGTACGACTCGGGACCATCCTCAGAAGACTTGTGCTGGTTGTCGTCGACCAGGTCCGTCGATGCCTCCCAGTCCTGCACCACCTCGGCAAGAACCTCGACCACCACGTCAATCTTCCACAGGAACAGCGCCAGCAACACCACCATGTGAAACACCAGGCTGCCAAAGACAAACCGCGACGCGGTCGCCCGCCGCCACAGCCAACCCTGACTCCAGAGCAGCAACGCAACCAGGCCGGCCACCACCAGAGTGATCCAGAACGCCCGGCCCCAGAGTCCTCGCAGCGAGAACAACAGCGAGTCGAGTCGGCTCGTGTCCCACTCCTGGTGCAATTCAATCTCGCGGGCCACGCTTTGATACATCCGGTCCCGACCGTCACGATTCGTGGCGAACACCAGCCGGAACCCCTCGGCCGATACCCCCGGCTCGGTCTCGTCGTTCTCGGTGTTGATCATCGGCCCGAGATTCTCGGGCGGCCCGAATTCATCACCCTTGAAGCGGGCTCGGTAGAGGTCCAGGTTGAGAGGCTCGCCGGGGCGGGCGAATCGGTTTGAGGCGAAGTAGAGAAACCCGCCGTCGGGCGAGACGAACGGGGCACCCTCGTGGCTGCCCGGCAGATTCAGGCCCTCCAGGGGACGGACCGACCCAAAGGGCGCGCCGGCCGAAGCACGGACGGCCTGGTACAGGTCAAAGTCGGGGCCCTCCAGCGGACGGCGGATCGTCGCCGTCCACTCCGGCAACCGCTCGCCGTCGGCTCCCTTGCGGTCCGAGGCAAAAAACAAGTGCAGCCCATCAGGAGACACCGCCGGGTCGAACTCGTTGGCGGCCGAATTGACCTCCTCGCCCAGGTTCCGGGGAGTCCCCCACCCCGAGTCGCTGCGTTGGCTAAAATACAGATCGTAGCCGCCGTGCCCGCCCCGGCGGTTCGAAAAGAAGTACAGCCCCTCGCCGTCTCTGGAGACGACCGGGCCGATGTCGTTGGCCTGGGAATTCAACTCGCTGAGGGGTTCGGCCTGCGACCAGCCACTCTCGAGTCGCCTGCTGAAGAAGATGTTCATCAGGCCGTCGGGGCCGCGGCGGGTCAGGTACAGCAACTGGCCGTCACCGGCCAGCCGTGGAGCAATCAGGTCAAACGACTCGTCACCCTCACGCGGCTCGATCTCGATCGGCAACGCAGGCTCCCAGGCCACCTGGCGGGTCGGAGATCCCGCCGGGGCCGGTCCCACGTCCTGGCCGTCGACGGTCACCAGCCGGGCGACGTGTCGAGGCATCAGCCACAGCGCGGCGAGAAGCACCAGGACAATCAGCCCCGCCCACAGCCCGCGGGGGCCGCGGAACCACTCAAGTCCGCCCGTTACCCGGTCTCGCCAACCGCTCATCGACACCTCGCCCCGATCATGTCCCACCTGAAGCCTGCAGCAAAGCCGCAATCCGGTACTTCATCTGGACCTTGTTGCACATCCCCATCACCCGCACCGCGTGACGCAGGGCACTCTGGCCATCACCTCGAATCAAGGCGGTCATCTGAGGGTTGTTCTCCTTCGCCTCGCGGATGATCAGGTACAGCTGCTGCTCGTCGTAGTCGCGACCGGCCACCTTGTACTCGCCCGCCTTGGTGATGTTGACGATCAGCTCCTTGGTCATCGTCAGCGGCTGAGCCTGGGTCACCTCGGGCAGCACCACGTCCAGTTCCCGCTCCTCCTGGTGGTACTCGGTCGCCACCAGGAAGAAGATCAGCAGCAGGAATACGACGTCGATCACCGGAGTCAGGTCCGGGCCGGATTCCTCGACACTCTCTTCGGGCACTCTCATCGAACTAGACGCTCACGACTTCAGAGGAGGTTGCAGAAGAGGCTTCCGATGACGAGGAAGCCTCCTCGGGAACGATTCGCGCCAGGCACAGAATCGTCGGCGCCAACTCCTCGGCCATGTCCCGGAAGAACCGTTCGACACGCGAGGAGAAAAACGCCGCGAGCAGCAGAGTGGGGATCGCGATGGTCAACCCCGCCGCGGTCGTCGTCAGCGCCAGGTAGATGCCCTCGGCCATCTGCTCACCACGACCCAGTCCCTTGCTGGCGGTACGGAAGGCAACGATCATGCCGACCACCGTGCCCAGCAATCCGATCAACGGAGCGATGCTGCCGATGGTCTTCAGCGGCCGGATCCCGCCACGCAACGTCGCGATCTCACGGGCCGCCTTGTCCTCCATCGATTTCTCGATCTCGGTCATCGGACGACCGCACCGCTCGAGTCCCGCTTCGACCACCCGGGACACCGGTACGTCCCAGTTGCTGCAGAGGTCCCGGAACGCCGACACGCTCGGTCGCGGGGATACCGAGAGGGTCCGGACTTCTCCGAGAAACCCCTCGGGCAACACGCGGATCCGCCGCGTCGCCACGCCCCGCTCGATCGCCACCGTCACGCTGTACATCGAAAAGACCAGCAGGACGCCCATGAACAACCAGCCGGTCGGACCGGTGCCCACGATCAGCGTCAGCAGCGAATCGTCCTGCGGGGTCTCGGCGGCCGGATCGGGCCCATCGGCCACCACCAGGGCCTGGCCGTCCTGGGCCCAAACGGGAGTTGCCACAACCGTGACCAGCACCAGCACGGCCAGGACCAGCAAAAGCCCCCAGGCCCCACTGCCCACTCCGCGTTTGCTCACCTGCATCCTCGTCCCCAATTGTGGTTGTCGCTGCCGCTTGTCCGTGATGGCCCGCTCAGCAATGGCCGCTCACTCGGGCTTCGCCTTCTGCTTGGGCAGCGTGGTCAAGACCTGTGCCGCGATCTTCGCTTCGGGCCGCTTCGGGAACTTCTTGATTACCGTTTCCAGCAATTCTCGAGCCTTCTCGGAGTCCTTGAGTGCCTTGAAGCAACGACCGGCTTCCAGGTACCCCTTGGCCTGCCATTCCTCGTAGGGGTACTTGAACGCCGCCACCAGGAAATGCTCGTAGGCCAGCTTGTACTGCTTCTTCGAGAATGCGATCTCGCCGATCATGAACCGCGCCTTGGCAGCCGCCTCGGTGTTCGTCTCCTTGGTGACCTGCTCGAAGACCACGACGGCCCGGTCCAGCTGGTTCTGCTTCTGCAATGCCAACCCCAGTCCATAACGGGCCTCCGACAGCTGAGGATACTTGGCGAATTCCTTGACCAGGGCCTCGAACCGCTGCTGGGCCAGGGGCCACTGCTGCAGGTTCAGGTGACAGCTGCCGGCGCGGTACAGTGCCCGGGCCCGCTCGGTCGCGTTCTTGTCGGCCACCACCTGCTCGAAGTGGACCACCGCCTCCTTCCACTTCTTGGCCAGGTACTGGCACTCTCCGGCCAGCAACAACGCCTCGCCTCGCTGGTTCCCCTCGGGGAAGTCCTTCAACAGCACGCTGAGCTGGACCACCGCCTCGGGATATCGCTCCTGCCGGTACTGGACCCAGCCGAGTTGATACAGCAGGCTCTGGCGGACCGTCGGTTTCTTGACCGACTTCAAGCCCTCGAGATAGGCCTTCTCGGCCTCGGGCAACTGCTTCACGTCACCGGTTTTCTCGAGTGCCTGCCCGATCCGGAACCAGCACTCGGCCACCAGCGAACTCTTGGGCACCTCGGAAGCCAGCCGACGGTACGCCGCCAGCGCCAGGGGTGCCTGGTCGGTGGCCTCGTAGGCGAAGGCCAGTTCGTAGAGCAGGTTGTCCTTCTGGGCGAACTTGGGCTGGGCCGCCAGCACGGCGTTGAAGGTCCCGATGGCTGGCTTGTGCTGCTTGAGTCCGACCTGGCACAGCGCGAGTTCGAAACGGGCCTCGGCAGACTGCTCGGCCGAGGGTGGTGGCTTCGTGGCCAGGTACCCCTGCAGTTCAGCCGCCGCCCCGGCAAAGTCCTTCAGTTCCCGCAGGCACGATCCTCGCAACCGGCGACCCCGGGGGACGATCGCATGAGCGGCAAACCTGGCGACCAGTTGGCTCAGCGCCGCCTCGGCCATCTTGAAATCGCCCTTCTCGTACAACGCGGCCCCGATGCCGTACTGCGCCAGCGGAGCCACGTCACTCTTGGGGAACTCGGCCACCACCTGCTTGAACAGCACCACGGCCGGATCGGGCTTCTGCTGGACCCGGGCCATGTCGCCCAGTTCGTACAGCGCGCGGTCCCGAAACAGGCTCTTGGCATACTGCTTCTGCAACCTGGTCAACTCGACAATCGCCAGGTCGAGCTTGCCGTCGTCCTTGAGCGTCGCGCCGAGCACGTACAGCAGCTCGTCGGCTCGTTCCCACTTGGGAGCGACCGCCAGGCCGGCACGGAACGCGGCAATCGCCTCAGCCAGCCGCTTGGCCGACTGGTGGCTGCGACCCAGCAGCAACCCCGCCTCAGCCTTCAACTTCACATCGGCCAGTCCCGCAATCGCCGGGGCCAGGTGAGCCACCGCCGGGTCGTACTTCTCGGATCGGTACAGGCAGAACCCGATGCGGACCGTCGCCGAAGGGGTGTGCGAGTGCTTGGGGTAACCGCTGACCAGGCTCCGAAACAGTGCCTCGGCCTTGGCCCAGTCGGGCTTCTCACCCAGCAGATACGCCTGCCCTCCGACATAAAGCACCTCGGGCCGCAATTCGTGCTTGGCCAGCTTCGCGTTGCCCAGGAACTTCTCGGCTGATGCCAGCGATTCGGCCGGCTTGGGGATCTGCAGATGTGCCAGGGCCGACATGTACATCGCGCTGGCGGCCAGTTCGTGCTCGGCGTACTTTCCGAAAAAGGCCAGGAACCCGGCAGCCGCCTCGGCACGCTTCTCCGGTTGTGCATACAACGCCTCGCCCCGGAAATAAATCAGCTCGGGCAAACGGGGACTCTTGGCAAACGTCCCGATCGCCTTGTCGTAGACAACCACCGCGTCGGCCGGCTTCTTCAGCTTCACCAGCGTCCGGCCCAGCCACGCCGATGCCTCGGCTGCCTCGGCCGCCTTCGGATCCGCTGCCGCGCGGACCAGCGCCTGCTGAGCCTTGGCGTAGTCCTCGACCCCGAACCGGCACTTGCCCGCCGCCAACTGCGATTCGGCAATCAAGGCACTCTTGGCAAACTTCGTCGGCAGTGCCTCGAACACCGCCGCCGCCTCGACCAGCTTCTGCTGCTGACGCATCGCGTGACCCTGCTGAAGCAGAGCCAGGTCCGCCTGGGGGAAATCCTTCACCGCCGCCGCCTGGGCGAACAGCGGCTGCGACTCGGCGAACTTCTTCTGCCGGAACAGGCACAGACCCAATCGCAACGTGATCTCGGGAGCCTCGGGACGCTTGGCGTAGGTCTTGAGGAACCGCTGGTAGGTCACCGTCGCATCGGCGTGCTTCTCCAACTGCTCCTGAGCCGTGCCCAGCCCATACAGGATGTCGGGTTCGAGCTTGGGCGAGGGCTTCAGCGCCAACGCCTTGTTGTAGACCACGACGGCAGCCTCGAGCTTCTCGGCCGAAAACAGGCACTCGGCCTGGTAGTACAACGCCGGCAACGCAAACACGCTCTTGGGATACCGCTGGGCCACGCGACCGTATTCGACCGCAGCCAGATCGAAATCCGCCGCCTTGCCCGACCCGACCGCGATGCTGTCCGTCGCCAGGCCCAGGTTGTACTGCACCCGGTCGGCGAGCTTGTACTGAGGGTTGAGCTTCAGCAGCAGACGCAGCGCCACGGCCGCTTCGGGGTACTGCTTGAGTTGCAGATGGCAGACGGCGAGATTCAAGCGGACCGCCGACAAGCGGACACTCTTGGGATGCGTCGTCAGGAAACTCTTCCAACGCGTCACCGCGTCGCCGTAGAGCCGCTTCTTCTGAAAGCCCTGGGCTACGACATAATCTCGCGTCGCCGCCTTCTCGGCATCCGTCTCCTGGGCCAGTCCCACAGTGGCCAGCAACCACACGGCCAGCATGCCACAGACCAGCCGCGCGGACAGCCGCGGGCCTCCTCCTCGGCCTCGCATTCTCAGTCCTCCATGAAACAGTGTTGCCACAACACGACCCCGGCAGACGGATCGCGACGACAACAGATCATCCGAAGTTGATTCGTTACTCCAGACAGATGATACCCACACCCATGCCGACTCTCAACACGCCGCAAACTTCGACCCAATCACCGCACGTCGACTCGAATCGTCACAAACTCACCAGGATTCGCTATGTTAACATCCAGTGCCGTCGCCAGACGGAGGCCGGGGAGGCGGTCGAGAACCGTCTACGAGTCAAGCGATGTCCGGTTCATCGCCGTGCATTCTGTTGCCCCAACATCCGCCGCAGCGGATCGCCCTGGTCAGTTCCCACCTGGGCCGCTGGCCGCATCGCCGTCGCGACTGGTTCGCCGCGCTGTCGACGGTGTGCGGCGAATTGTTGACCGGGGGATCCACGCTGCTTTGCGTCAGCGGCACAACCTCAGCCCCCTATCTGCAACGCTGTGCCGAGCTGTTTGGTCACACTGTTGAGAGCAAGGAGGTCCAGGGAGTTGCACGATCTGACCGCGACCGCCTGGCCGTCTGCGACGCCGATACGGTGATCGTACTGGCGACTCGAAGCCGCAGCCGAACCGAGTCGTTGATCGATGAACTCCTCGACCGTCCTGCGGGCCAGCGGCCCGAATTGTGCTTTGCCGGAATCGAGACTCTGGTTCCGGCCCCGATCGCCTCCCGTTGGGAGTCACTCGGAGCCCATCGTTTTGTTCCTCACGTCGATGCCCTCCTCGCACCGCAGCCTGGCCCTTCAGCGGTCCGTCTGGCGACTGTGCGTGAGGTCGATTCTGCCGACTGGCTGGTGCATTGCACTCGCGAGTGTTCCGGCCCGTGGCCGGGCCAGTCATCGGAAGACTACCTCGACGACCTGATCCTGGGCCGGGCATCCGCGGACCATTCGGTGGGGTCGACCCTGCGACGGATCCTGGTGGAACGTCGTCTGCGTGCGGTGTCGCGTCCGGTCCGAGGCGCCGCGCCGGCGGTCAGCTTCAGCACCTGCCCGCTGCAGGAGCTTGCCAGCCGCCGCATCTTCCGTGCCCACCGCGGCAGGTGGGACTTCGAGCCGTTCGGGCTGGCCATCTCGCGAGACTGGCTGATCGCCCGGGGAGCCCGACCGGTCGTCTACCGCAGCCGGGCCGAGTTGGTCGGCGACGACCCGTTCGAACAGCCCGCCAGATCGCGCGGTGCCGGCGGTCTCGACTGGACGGCCGAACACGAGTGGCGTCACCCCGGTGATGTCGACCTCTCGCAGCTGCCACCCGAGTGCGGGCTGGTGCTGGTCGGGAGCGACAGCGACGTCGCGGCCGTGGCCGGGCAGGGCTGCTGGGGGGTGCTGGTCGTCGGTCGTTTCCGGCAGGACGAAACGGAGGTACAATGAGCCACCGTCGCCGGCTTCGGGCCCAACCGCCACTGTGCCTCATACATGCCTGCCAATCTCACACCCCAGTACCAGAAGGCCGAAAACGCCTACCGGCAAGCGGGCTCGGCCGTGGAACGCGTCGAGTGCCTCCAGGAAATGCTCTCGATCATCCCCAAGCACAAGGGGACCGACCGGATGCAGGCTGGTCTCCGCCGCAGACTCAAGGAAGCCCGCAGCGAGAGTGCCGCCGAGAAGGAGGCCGGCAAGACGGGCCGCAGCTACCGGTTCCCTCGCCAGGGTGCCGGACAGGTCGTACTCCTCGGAGCACCCAACTCGGGCAAGAGTCGCCTGGTGGACGAGTTGACCAACGCCAGCCCCGAGGTGACCGACTACCCGTTCGCCACCCGCGAACCGCTGCCGGCGATCATGCCCTGGGAAGATGTCACCGTGCAGCTGATCGACACTCCCCCGGTGACCGATGCGCACATCGAACCCTACCTGAGTGGCCTCGTCCGAGCCGCCGACCTGGCACTGCTGCTCTTTGACGGCAGCAACGACGACGCACCCGATGAGACCGCCGCCGTAATTCAGCAGTTCGCGCAACGAAAAACCCGACTCTCGGATCATACCGGGTTCGAAGAAGACGACTTCAGTATCGTGCACATCAAGACGCTGCTGGTCGTCACCCGGGCAGCCGATCCCGATGCCCGGTTGAGAGTCGAGCTGCTCGAGGAGTTGACCGGTTCCGGTTGCGAGAGTGTCCACGTGGAACTCGACGAGGAGTCCTCCCGCGAGCAGCTTCGCGGTATCATCTACAAGACCCTCGATGTCGTCCGCGTCTACACCAAGCGACCCGGAAAACCGGCCGACTTCGAAACACCATTCACGGTTCCGCGAGACGGGACGGTCGAGGACCTGGCGCTCAAGGTGCACCGCGAATTGGCCAGCAACCTCAAGTTCGCACGGATCTGGGGCCATGGTGTCCACGACGGCCAGAGTGTCGGAAGCGAACACGTCCTCTCGGACAAGGACCTCGTCGAACTACACGTCTAGGCCCGGACCCCACTACCCCGCTCCCGCGTACGTACAGCCCTCCGCATGAGACACATTGGATCGCTGCCCGATCAGGCTGCCGCGCGGACCTTCCAGGTCTGGCTGATTTCCCGCAACGTGGCCACCGACATCGAGCTCGAAGACGACCAGTGGGCCATCTGGATCCACGAAGAGGACCAGGTCGCATTGGCCCGGTCGGAACTCGAAGAATTCGTGGCCGACCCCGAGGCCGACCGCTACCGACTGGCCCAGCAGGCGGTCGCACTCCAGAAGCGGGCCAAGCCGGCTCGCCCCAAACGATCCGCTGCTCGGCCCCGTGTCCCCGGCGAACCGTGGATGATGACGCCGTGGCGACGCTGCCCGGTCACGATCGTCCTGATCGGGATCTCCGTACTGGCTACCACCGTGTGCATCCGCGGCTTCGACCGCGACCGGGGAGCACTCGAATTCAAGATGGCCTACGAACCGGTGATGAGCCAGCTGACATTCGTCGATATCGAAGTGCGGTCCGGCGAAGTCTACGTGCCCATCTACAACCTCTCACGCGCCTGGGAGCACATCCGTAACTCCTTCAGCAACGACTACGAATACGAATTGCCCGATCACGGCGTCGGCAAGATCGTCCGAGGCCAATTCTGGCGACTGGTGACTCCCATCTTCCTCCACTTCAGCATCCTGCACATCCTGTTCAACATGTTGTGGCTGAGAATGCTGGGGGGCGAGATCGAAGCCAGGCGGGGGCTCTACCGCTTCGCGGGACTGGTGCTGCTGATCGCCGTCGTCTCGAACACCGGGCAGTACGCCGCCACCGAGTCCCCCCTGTTCGGAGGCATGTCCGGGGTGGTCTACGGTCTGTTCGGGTACCTCTGGATGAAGCAGCGCCTCGACCCGGCCTCGGGAATGTCACTGCCCCCCAGTTGTGTCTTAGTGATGCTCGGCTGGTTCGTTCTCTGCTGGACCGGCATGGTCGGGCCCATCGCCAACTGGGCTCACACCTTCGGACTCGCCTCGGGCATGCTGGTCGGGTTGCTGCCGACGCGGCCGCGTGCGTGAGCATTCGGACCGCCCGAACCCGCCCGAACCCTCACGGATCCGGCTACTTCGCGATGCAATACAGCGTGTTGTTGGAACGGATGTAGAGCCGCCCGCCCAGAGGGGTAATCGACGCCCGAAAAATCTCCTCGGCCGGTGACTCCAACCGGTTCCTCGAAACGATTTCGGGCTTGGGACCCGGCTTGACCACAAACGTCTCACCGGCCTCGTTGAGAAAGAACGCGAGACCGTTCCAGGCGACCGGTGAGGCGGAGAAATTGGTGCCGAGTCGCTCGAGCCACAGTTCCTTTCCGGTCCTGGTGTCGTAGCAGCCCAGGATGCCTCCGCGGAGACCCACGATCATCACGTGGTTGCCGATGACGATCGGCGAGGGGATATCGCGGCCCTTGCGCTGCACCTGCCAGGCCACGTGGCTGGAACTCACGTCGCCGCTGCCACCGGGGCGGATCGCCGTCAGGTAGGGCCGAGTGCCGTTGCTGGAAAACAACAGCCCGCCGCCCGGGGTGACCGTCGGAGTCCCTCGGCCCGAGGTGTTCTTGACCCGCCACAGCTCCTCGCCCGTCGCAGGATCGTAGGCACACACCGCCGCGTGGCCATTGACCACCAACTCGTCGTGGCCCCCGGCACGGATCAGCACCGGAGTGCTCCAGCCACGGAAATTGTCTCGATCGGTCTTCCAAATCTCCTTGCCCGTCTTGCGATCGTATGCGGCGATGTAGGCCTGCTTGTCCGAATCGACCAACT
>CAUZEQ010000161.1:0-10863 GCA_963578885.1 Planctomycetota bacterium | reverse complement strand
TTCAACCGCCGAATGATCCAACGCCTAGCACGAGGACGAAACCGGACGCATGCAAAATCAATGGAATTCGGCAGAGGTCCCAGTTCATGAGCCCATACACGAAACCGTAGATGTCACAACTCAGCAGAATCCCGACGCCGTGGCCCCAGTGGTCGGTGCTGAATGCGATCACCATCAGCCAGATCCAGCCAATCAGCCAGAGTAACGAGCCAAGCAGAAAGGCAATGATGGAGATGTAGGCGGTTTCCATTGATGGAGGTCCAGCGGTTTACACGAGACAAGGCATTTGAGGTTTTTCATTTGAGAGAATGCCAGGTCGGTGCTCAGCATTCTTGTTCAGGGATCATCCTCAGCCCATCATCATCTGCGTGCCGCCGAATTGCAGTAAACCGCCCAGGAGCATGCCATAGAACGGCCCCGAGCATTCGTCCCAGTGCATGATTATGTAGATAAGGCTGTAGCATGGGACGACGATAATGGCGACGCCGTGCCCCCAGTGATCTGTCTGGAACACGATGACCAGCAGCCAGACGTAGCAGGCGAGGCCCATGATTGCCCCGCCGAAAAAAAGCACGTTTCCCATGGTTTTCCTTTATAGAGCAGTGGCTGGGTGGATGAGTTGGAGCGATGTTTCCGTTCAGCAGCTTGTTGAATCAAGACATGGTGACTTGTGGGGCTTTTCGCCGGATGAAGTCAGTTCTTGAGAGTTCTGACGAACCAGCCCAGAGTGTACTGTTACCCTGCCGCAGAATGGCTGCGATTATCCGAGAGTGTTGAGCGAGTGACATCAATTCGTCTGATCGCCACAACGGCCTTTGGGCTGGAAGCGGTCGTATCGCGTGAGCTTGAGGCGTTGGGTTACGCCGAGCGGACCGTCAGTGACGGGCGGGTCGAGTTTAGCGGCGATGCCGCCGCCGTGGCCCGAGCCAATCTCTGGTTGCGATCGGCCGATCGCGTGCTGGTGAAGCTGGCCGAGTTCGAGGCGGTGGATTTCGGGGAACTGTTCGACCAGGTGGTCGAGTTGCCCTGGTGCGAGTGGCTGACTGAAGAGTCGAGTTTCCCGGTGCGGGCCCGCTGCGTTCGTTCGCAGATTCACAGCGAGCCCGATACCCAGGCGATCACCAAGAAGGCCATCGTCGAGGCCCTGAAACGGCGATGGCCTCGCGACTGGTTCGACGAGACCGGCGCCGAGGTCCCGATCGTCGTGACGATCCGTCGTGACCGTGTGAGTGTCGCACTGGACACCACCGGTCGCGGACTGCATCGGCGCGGGTACCGGATCCTGACCGGGGGTGCTCCGTTGCGTGAGACCATGGCCGCGGCGCTGTTGCAGCTGAGTTACTGGGAACCGGGCCGCGTGCTGGGAGATCCCTGCTGCGGGACCGGGACGATACTGATCGAGGCGGCCTGGATGGCGGCCAACCGGGCACCGGGCCTGGGACGCGGGTTCCTGGCCGAAGAGTGGCCCTGGTCGAACTCGATCTGGAACGGGGTCTGGAAGGAGGCGCGGGAGGAGGCGGCCGACCTGAAGGTTGAGCCGCCCGATGTGCCTCTGCTGGGCGGAGACATCAACCCGAAGGCCCTGGAGTTGGCTCGACGCAATGCCGCCCAGGCCCGGGTGGAGACGGCGATCGAGTTTCAGCAGCTGGCGGTTGCCGACTTCGGGTCGCATCACAAGTACGGGTGCGTGGTGACCAACCCGCCCTACGGCGAGAGGATGGGAGAGCAGAAGGAGGCCGAGGCGGTTTACGGTGACCTGGGGCGGTTGGCTCGGAGGCTGGAGACCTGGAGCGTGTACGCCTTGTCGGCTCACAAGGGGTTCGAAAGGATCTTTGCCCAAGCGTCGGGTCGTGGCGGGCAGGTGCGGCGGAGGAAGCTGTACAACGGACGGATCGAGTGTGCGTATTACCAGTACGCCGGGCCGCGACCCCCTTGGACCTAGCAGGCTGTTGAAAAACCCGGACCCTGGGGTCAGACGCCGCCCACAACGGGGTTTGTTCCACCTGTCGCGTTTCACAGGCGGGGCCTGACCCCTTCTTCGAGTTGCAACGAGTGCTGGTTGAAAAGGGGTCAGGCCCCGCCTGCGTGCCGTTATGGGTGGAGCGGGACTTTCTGTGGGCGGCGTCTGACCCCGTCCCATCCCCAAACTTATGTTTTTCAACAGGCTGCTAGACCGGGGACTGGCTCAGGAGCCCGTGGTCCGCCGCAGGCGGACCTGTCCGGGTTGCTCGTGCGGCTGAGGTCTCGGGACAGGCACTCCCCGCGATCCGCCTGCGGCGGCCCGCGGGGAGTGCCTGTCCCTGGTCGGAATATCGAACCCTGCTGCAAGTCCCTAGACTGCCTGCGATGACCGAGACGCACGAGCACGATTACCAGCGGCGGGTCGCAGAGACCCCCGGCAGATTTCTGCCAGGGACCTCGATCGAAGTCCTCAGCGACAGCCGCAACCAGCAACCTCCGGCCTACGCACTCTTCGACTTCGACGGCACGCTGAGCCTGGTCCGCGAGGGATGGGTCGACGTGATGGTGCCGATGATGGTCGAGATCCTGCAGGCAACCGGGACCGATGAGTCGTCCCTTGACCTGGCCGCCGACTGCCGGGCATTCGTCGACGAACTGACCGGCAAGCAGACGATCTACCAGATGATGCGGCTCGCCGAGGAGGTCGAGGCACGAGGAGGCCGGCCGGCCGATCCGCTGGAGTACAAGCACCTGTATCACGAGCGGTTGATGGTGAGAATCGAAGGTCGCCGGGAGCGGCTGCGGAGCGGGGAGGCCGAGGCGGAGTCGATGCTGGTGCCTGGGTCACTGGAGCTGCTGCAAGGATTGGCCGAACGGGGTGTGAGCCTGTACCTGGCCAGCGGGACCGATGCGGCCTATGTCCATCAGGAGGCCGAACTGCTGGGGGTCGAGGGGTACTTCGGGTCTCAGATATACGGCGCCGTCGACGACTTCCGCTCGTTTTCCAAGCAGATGGTCATCGAGGGGTTGCTCGAAGAGAACCAGGTGGATGGGTCGCGGCTGGTCGGCTTTGGAGACGGCTATGTCGAGATCGACAACGTGAAGAGCAGCGGCGGGCTGGCCGTCGGCGTGGCGAGCAACGAGTCGGAACGTGACGGGAGCGTCGATCTCTGGAAGCGGGACCGGCTGGTCGGTGTGGGAGCCGACGTGATCGTGCCGGATTTTGGCGAATCGGCGGCGTTGTTGAACTGGCTGTGGCGTGAGTGACCTCGGGCGAGGAGATCGAGCGGATGAGGCGAGAGTTGTTTGATCGAGACCGGTTGTCGATTCGGCCGTTGGGTGAGCGGGTGCATGACCTGCGGCAAGCCGACATCCTGAAGCGTCCCGGCGGCGAGCGGATCGGGTTCGAGCATCCGGCATTGCCGGTGTTGGCAAAGCGGACGGTGGCGGCGGCTCGGGCCGGCCGGGCCGTGTTGTGGTCCTGTGGCGGCCATGTGCTGCGGCAGGGCAACGCGCCGTTGCTGATCGACCTGATGGAACGGGGGCTGCTGGGACACCTGGCTCTGAACGGGGCCGGGGCGATCCACGACTTCGAACTGGCGATGATCGGGCAGACGTGTGAGAGCGTGGCACGCTATGTCAGCGAGGGGCAATTCGGGCTCTGGAGCGAGACGGCCCAGCTCAACGACGCCGTCGCCGCCGGGCACCGTGACGGGCTGGGGATGGGCGAGGCGATTGGGCGGATGATCGTTGAAGAGAACTTCGCTTTTGCGGAGACCAGCGTGCTGGCGGCCGGGTACCGGCTCGGTCTGCCGGTGACGATTCATGTCTCGATCGGCCAGGACATCGTGCACGAGCACGCGAACTTCGACGGAGCGGCCGCCGGAGCCACCTCCTACACCGACTTCCTGTCCTATGTCGACACGATCACCCGACTTGAAGGGGGCGTGTTCCTGAACATCGGCACGGCGGTGATGGGTCCGGAGGTGTACCTGAAGGCACTGGCGATGGCCCGCAATGTGGCTCATCAGCACGGCGAGACGATCAGCCGGTTCACGACCGCTGTCTTTGACCTGGTCGACCTCGGCGATGACCTGAGGGCCGAAGCGCCCAAGCACGACCCCCGGTACTACTTCCGGCCGTTCAAGACGATCCTGGTCAGGACGGTCGCCGACGGGGGCGAGAGTTTCTATGTGCGGGGCGAGCACCAGGCGACACTGCCGGCACTCTATGACCTGATCGATGAGGCCGATCGCGACGCGGAGGGGGCGTGATGATGACTCCCGAACGACTGGACAGTTTGATCGCCCGCTTTGGTGAGTGCCGGATCGTGGTCGTCGGCGACTTCTTTCTCGACAAGTACCTCGACACCGAACCGTCGCAAGTCGAGCACAGTGTCGAGAGCGGCCAGGCGGCTCACCAGGTCACCGGCATCCGCACCAGTGCGGGAGTGGCCGGCACGGTGGTCAACAACCTGGCCGGATTGGGTGCCGGAGAGCTGCTGGCCATCGGCGCGGTGGGTGCCGACGGCGAGGCGTGGGATCTGCGGCGGTGCCTTGAGTCGATCGGCTGCCGGGCCGATCACCTGCATGCCTTCGCGAACCTGATGACTCCGACCTATCTGAAACCTCGCGACCGGACCGACCCCAGCCTGGCCGGCGAGCACGAGCGGTACGACACGAAGAACCGCGGGGTGATGCCCCAGGAGGTCAGCCGGGCGGTGATCGCGTCGCTGGAATCGGTGTTGGCCGAGGGGGGTGTGGACGCGGTGATCGTGGCCGATCAGGTCGAGGAGGAGGACCGGGGGGTGGTGACCGGAGCGGTCCGCGAGGCGTTGTCGCGGCTGGCTCGTGAGTATCCTGGCGTGATCTTCTGGGTCGACAGCCGGATTCGGATCGGCCGGTTTCGGGGCCTGACGATCAAGCCGAACCAGTTCGAGGCGTTGGGGCGTGAGTTTCCGCGGCCGGGTGAGCGGGTGGAGGTGGATGAGGTGGTGGAGGCGTTGGGGGGCTTGCGTGAGCAGGTCGGGGCGGCGGTCGTGGTGACATTGGGTGAGCGGGGGATGCTGGTGAGTGATCCCAAGCCACAGCATGTGCCGGGTGTGGAATTGTCCGGTGAACTGGATACGACCGGTGCCGGGGACAGTGCGACGGCCGGGTGCGTGCTGGGCCTTGCCGGTGGTGGGACGCTGGTCGAGGCGGCGTTGGTCGGCAACCTGGTGGCGTCGATCACGGTCCAGCAGTTGGCAGAGACGGGGACGGCGAGCCCACAGCAGTTGCGTGACCGGTTGCGGGTTTGGGTAAGTCAGCGCAGCTGAGGAGTCCGGGGACTGGCTCCGGAGTCCTTGGTCCGCCGCAGGCGGACCTGTCCCGGTTGTTGTTCGTGCGGCTGAGGTCTCGGGAGAGGCACTTCCCGCGATCCGCCTGCGGTCCGCCGCAGGCGGAAGCCAGTCCCTGGGGCCGCCTAGTAGATCGACTCGTCGCCGCCGGGGTGGCCGTCCTTGGGTATTTCAGCGATCAGGGCGTCGCTGGTCAGCAGCAGTGTGGAGACACTGGCTGCGTTCTGCAGTGCGATGCGAGTGACCTTGGTCGGGTCGATGATCCCGGACTTGACCAGGTCTTCGAACTTACCGGTCGCGGCGTTGTAGCCCTTGTTGCCTTCGAGTTCCCGGACCTTCTCACAGATCACGCTGCCATCGGCTCCGGCGTTGTCGGCGATCTGGGTCAGAGGTGCCCGGCAAGCTCGCAGGATGATGTTGTAGCCAGTCTCCTGGCCGTGGCTGAGCCCCTTGGGGTTCACGCAATTCGTGGAGGCTCGCAGCAGTGCGACACCGCCACCGGGCAGAATGCCCTCTTCGACGGCCGCTCGGGTGGCATAGAGCGCGTCTTCGACCCGAGCCTTCTTCTCCTTCATCTCGGTCTCGGTCGCGGCTCCGACGTTGATCTGAGCAACGCCGCCGCTGAGCTTGGCGACTCGCTCTTCGAGCTTCTCGCGGTCGTAGTCGCTGGTGGAGTTCTCGAGTTCACGCCGGATCTGGTCGATCCGGGCCTTGATGTCCTTCGAGTCGCCTCCGCCTTCGATCACCGTCGTGTTGTCCTTGTCGACGATGATCTTCTTGGCCGAGCCGAGGTCGGAGAGCTGGACGTTTTCGAGCTGGATGCCCAGGTCCTCGAAGATCGCCGTGGCTCCGGTCATGATCGCCAGGTCCTGCAGCATCGCCTTGCGGCGGTCGCCGTAGCCGGGGCTCTTGACTCCGACGCACTTGAACGTGCCCCTCAGCTTGTTGATCACCAGCGTGGCCAGGGCTTCGCCTTCGATGTCCTCGGCCACGATCAACAGCGGCTTGCCGGCGTTGACGACTTTTTCGAGGACGGGGACGAGGTCCTTGACGTTGGTGACCTTCTTTTCGTGGATCAGCACGTAGGCGTCTTCGTAGACGGCTTCCATCGACTGCGGATCGGTGACGAAGTAGGGCGAGAGGTAGCCGCGGTCGAACTGCATGCCTTCGAGTTGTTCGCAGTCGGTCTTCAGGCTCTTGCCTTCCTCGACGGTGATCACGCCATCCTTGCCGACCTGGTCCATGGCGTCGGCGAGGATCTGGCCGATCTGTGCGTCGCCGTTGGAGGCGACGGTGCCGATCTGGGCGACGGCCTTGGCCGTGTTGCAACTGGTGGCCATCTCGCTGAGATTGTCAACGATGTCCTCGACCGCCTGTTCCATGCCCTGCTTCATCTCGATCGGGCTGACCCCGGCGACGACCGCCTTGAGACCCTCGTTGTAGATCGCCTCGGCCATGATCGTGGCGGTGGTGGTGCCGTCGCCGGCAACATCCGACGTCTTGCTGGCCACTTCCTTGACCATCCGGGCACCCATGTCCTCAAACTTGTCACTCAGCTCGATCTCACGAGCCACGGTCACGCCGTCCTTGGTCACCGTCGGAGATCCGAAGCTCTTTTCGAGGATCACGTTGCGGCCTCGAGGCCCCAGCGTCACTCGCACCGCTCGGGCCAGCTTGCTGACTCCGCGTCGCATCGCTTCCTGGGCGTCCTGATCGAAGGCAAGCATCTTGGCCATGGCTCTGTCACTCCTCTAAGAAGCTGTCTCTGAATTGCTGTTTTTTGTTACGTCTTGATACGTCTGCCCAAGGAAGTCCGGCAGACCACCTAGAAGGTTGCCAGGATGTCACTCTCGCGGAGCAACAGCAGTTCCTCGTCACCGATCTGGATTTCCTCGCCGGCGTAGGAACTGAAGATCACCTTGTCTCCGTCCTGGACGGTCAGGGCGATTTTCTCGCCGTCGGACTTCACGTACCCGTCGCCTACGGCAACCACCTCACCTCGCTGAGGCTTGTCCTGGGCCGCATCGGGCAGCACGATGCCGCCAGCGGTTGTCTCTTCGGCCGACTCGCGTCGCACCACCACCCGGTCGCCCAGGGGAACAATGTTGATGCCCTGTTTCTTGGCCATCAGACGTCTCCTCTTCAGTCGTTCTCACGCTGCGTATCGTGTGGTTCGCTCCAGACGTCCGCCGTGGCGGGTGTGTCGTCGGATCCCGAATACGATTCAGGACACCTGCGATATTGCGAACTCCGTGCCCAAACAGTCAGGAAACTCTAAGTCGTGTTCTTGTCGTCGCTTGAGTCCCTTCGTCGGAATTGGCTTCTATGCCAAAACTCGCCTCGATGGGCCGGACCGGCCATTGTGGCTGTCATTTTGGCAGGAGTCAACTCACACGACCTCCGTCTTGATCGGCATGGAGTCGCTGTGATTCCGGATTCTGCACCCCGAGCCAGTAAGTGCCGCCCGCGCCTTCGGCGGGGGCTTGGCGCGAGGTGGGATGTGAGGTGGGGTTGGCCACCAACCCCACTACTTGGAGTGCTCGAGTCTCAACTGACCGCAGGCCGCATCGATGTCGGCACCCTTCCTCTTTCGCACGGTGGTGGCGACTCCGGCTTCCTGGAGGATCGTGGCGAAGCGTTGCGTCTGAGGCTCGCCAGGGGCGGTCCAGTCGAGCACGTCGACGGTGTTCATCGGAATCAGGTTCACGTGGGCGTTGCGGGGTGAGAGCAGTGCGGCCAGTTGACGGGCGTGTCGCGGCTGATCGTTGGTTTCGGCCAGCAGCACGTATTCGTAGGTCACCCGTCGTCCGGTTCGCTCGAAGTACTCGTCGGCGGCTTCGAGGATCGCGGTGATGCCGATCCGATCGTTGACCGGGACGAGTCGGTTGCGGAGTTCATCGTTGGGAGCGTGCAGGGAAACGGCCAGGTTGTAGGGTCGGCCGACATCGGCGAGTTGCCGGATGCCCTGGGGCAGCCCGACGGTTGAGATGGTGACGCGTCGCGGGCTGAGTCCGAGCCCGTTCTTGGAGTGGACCTCTTCGAGTGCCTCGAGCAACGCGGGCAGGTTGGCCAGAGGTTCCCCGATCCCCATCACGACCAGGTTGGTCAGTCGCTGGTCGGGTTCGAGTCGTCGGGTGAGCCGGAGGATCTGTTCGAGAATCTCGGCGCGAGTGAGGTTGCGGTCGAGTCCGAGCAGGCCGCTGGCACAGAAGACACACCCCATCGCGCAGCCGACCTGGGTACTGATGCATGCGGTCCAGCGCGAGGCTTCGTGCATCAGGACGCATTCGACCTGCTTGCCGTCGGCCAGCTGGACCAGCAGTTTCTCGGTGCGGTCTCCGGCGACCTGGTGGCGGACGAGTTGTCCGGTGAAGAGGTCGAAGTCGTCGGCGAGTTGTGCTCGGAGTGGTTCAGGCAGGTCGGTCATCTCGTCGATTGACTCGGCCCGGCGTCCGTAGATCCACTGCCTGAGCTGTTCGGCTCGGTAGGCGGGGTGGTCGTGCTCGGCGAGCCAATCGGCGATGCGGTGCTCCGGGAGCCCGCAGAGTGATTCCTTGCCGGGCAGGACCGGCAGCGAGGGATCGGCGAGTGGGTCGGAGTTGTTCATGCTGTCGGCGCGGAACTCGGAGGTGAACACTCCACTGTCGCGGACCTGCGCCGCCGAATCAACGTCCGGCGTTGGCGACGAGCGAGAGGTGCAGCGTATCGAATTCGATCGCCGTGATTCTCAGGCCCGGCAGACCACTCGGCCGGGCCGTGCTCACCTTCGGCCGGTCGTCTCCGAGCACCAGCCGCACTCTCGGCGTGTCGGGGTACTCGAGCGTCAACGTGGCCTTCGGCGGCCTCGCCGCGACACTCAGCGGATTGCCAAACTCGGCGACCCGGCTGAAGGTGGCCACGACGTGTGTGTCCTGTCGAGAGAACCTGGGTCGGATGCTGGAGGTCTTGCCGTCGAGTGCGAGTGCGATGCGGGCTTCGCCCAGTTGCCAGCCCGGCCCGGCGACGACCACGATGTCATCGGGTCCGAAGACGCGTCGGGGTATCACCTTCAGCGATCCGGCCAGTTGCCGGTTGACGGTGGCGGGCACGTTTTTCGGATCGAGCCGAGCGGCACAGCGGAGCAGCACCGACACCGGCAGGTCACGGCAGACCTTCGGGTCCGCCAGCCGGGTGGCGATCTTGTCGAGGTCGCCTCGGCGGTAGTACAGCGAGAGCAGGTGCACGAGGCTGCGGTGTCGTTCGAGGTTGGTGTCGAGGTTTGAGAGGATGGCGTCCTCGGCCAGGGCGGCTTGGCCGCTGTTGGCCAGCACGCGGGCACAGATCAGGTTGGCTTCCCAGCAGTTGGATGAGTGTTTCAGTGCCTTGATGGCGGTCAGTGGTGCGGAGGGCTGTCCAAGGTGGGCCTGGATCATCGCCTGGTTGGCCATGCCGGCGGCGAGCAGTTCGTCGTTGCGGAAGTGCCCGGTGGCGATTTCGCTCATGCGGTCGTAGGTCTTCAGGGCAGCGAAGAGTTGTCCGAGCTGCTGCTGGGTGCGGGCGACGTAGTACCAGTAGGGCGGGAAGTGCGTCATGAACCGCTCCATTCTCTTCAGCACCCGCAGTCGCTGGCGGGGCTGTTTCACGCGGAGTGCGGCTTCGAGTCGATCGAGGTCGCTGCCGCGGATCAGCCACGAGTCGGGGATCTGCTTCTTGCGAGCCATCTGCCAGAGCGTATCGAGGAAGGTCGAGGACTTGCTGACGACCGTCTTCATCCGGATCTTCTCGACCTTCCAGACGTCGGATTCCTTCTTGCCCTCAGTCGCGCGGTAGTCCCACCAGCTATTGGCACCGGTGCGGACCGCTCCCACGAACTGACCGGTGGCCACTTCCGAGCCGAACAGCAGGGCATTGGCGAAGAGTCGCTGCTGGAACTCGCGGCGATGGCGAGACTCGAACGCCGCCCGTTCCTTTTCGGCGATCTGCACCAGGTGGATCTCATCGATCACGGCGGTGTAGAGCTGGATCACCTCGCGGTCGGCAACGCCGCTGAGGTTGAGGTTGTTGAGGATCTGCTTCTGTTCCTGGAGCATGACCTGCTTGGTCGGGTACTTGCGGATGCGATGGAACGACGCACGGCAGTAGTTCAGCGCCACGGCCGTCGCGGTGCGGTCCCGTTCGATCTCGGCCTGCTTCTGAGCCGGGGTTTTTGCGGCGGGTTGGGCTTTGGGTTGGGCTTTGGGTTGGGCTTTGGGTTGGGCTTTGGGTTGGGCTTTGGGCTGGGCTTTGGGCTGGGCTTTGGGCTGGGCTTTGGGCTGGGCTTTGGGCTGGGCGGCGGGTTGGGCGGGTGCCGGGTCGTCGGCCTGCAGCGGCGAGGATGTGAGCACGAGTGCTGCGAGCAGGGTCGCGAGGACTGCGGACCATGCGGCACGCGTGAGCTGTTGAGTGTGAGTTGGCATCGACGCAGACCTTCGGCACGCGAGATTGATCTGAGGCAAGTCTACCGCGTGGGAACAGCGGTGGTGGACGACCCGATGGGCCTTCGGCGGGGGAATCCGGTGCGGGTGTCCGGTTGGGTAAAATGGCAA
>CAUZEQ010000160.1:0-10872 GCA_963578885.1 Planctomycetota bacterium | reverse complement strand
GCGGGGCCTGACCCCTTTTCAACCAGCACACGCTGTAACACGAAGAAGGGGTCAGGCCCCGCCGGCGGAACGTGGCAGGTGGAGCAGAACTCTGGGTGGGCGGCGTCAGACGCCGGCCGGATCCCGAGCCTGTATTTTTCAACGGGCTGCTAGAGGTGGGATTCGGAGTGTTCCTCAGGAACGCCCCACCTGCTGGTCAACTCGGCCTCGACGCCTAACTGGTCGCAGATGCGAGCGACCACGAAGTCGACCAGTTCCTCGATCGTCTGGGGACGGTGATAAAACCCCGGTGCCGCCGGCAGGATCACCGCTCCGGCCATCGCCGCGGTCTTCATGTTCTCCAGCCCGATGATTCCCAGTGGCGTCTCGCGCGGCACCAGCACCAGCGGGCGTCGTTCCTTGAGGTGCACGTGGGCGGCACGGTGGATGAGGTTGTTGGAGAGTCCGCCGGCGATCGCGGCGAGCGTGCCCATCGAGCAGGGACACACGGCCATGCCCGAGGTGGGAAAACTGCCGCTGGCGATCCCCGCCGTGAAGTCGTCGTGGTCGTGCACGATCAACTCGCCCTGCGAATCGTCGTGCCCGAACAGGTCCCGCGGCTTCAGGTGCTGTGTCGAGACGGCCCGGTTGAGCTCGTGGGCGAGCACCTGGCTGCCGGCGGAACTGATGATCAGGTGCACCCGTCGAGGCACCCTCAGCAACACCTCCAGCAGCCGGACCCCGTAGATCGACCCGCTCGCTCCGGTGATCGCCACCACCAGGTCGCTCGACACAGGCTCATCTCCACCTCTGGGTCCACTCGAGACGCCCAGTCTATCAGCCTGTCTAATCACGCCAAGTGCTGGGCTCAGCAGCCCTTTGAAGAACGCCAGGTTCAGGGGTCAGATCCGCCTGCGGCGGACCCACCCAGAGTCCTGATCCACCCAAGGCGGTCCCAAGGCGGGGCCTGACCCCTTTTCAACCAGCACACGCTGCAACACGAAGAAGGGGGTCAGGCCCCGCCGGCGGAACGTGGCAGGTGGAGCAGACCTCTTTGCGGGCGGCGTCAGACCCCGGACTGGGGGTCTGTTGTCCCCGTCACGGCTGCTGGGTTAGTCTGGTCGCGGGGACGGGACACGAGGTGGCGGGCGGATGCCGGTTGACAAGTCGCAACAGCGGATCCGTCGGATGTTCGGCGCGATCGCTCCGCGCTACGACCTGATGAACCGCCTGATGACGCTCGGCCTGGACCGCTGGTGGCGGCGCCTTACCGTACGCAGCGTGGTGCTGGAGCCGGGCCTGCCGGTGCTGGATGTCTGCTGCGGAACCGGAGACCTGACGCTGGCGTGGGTCGGCCGCCTGGGACCGGGTGCCACCGTGGTCGGCTCGGACTTCACGCACCCCATGCTGTTGCGGGCACAGCAAAAGGCCCGGAAACGGCTCGAGGCCCCGCAACAGGCCCCTCGGGTCGTCTATCTCGGAGCCGACACGCTGAAGCTGCCGTGTGGCTCGGACCGCTTCCAGGTCGTCTCGGTCGGATTCGGCATCCGCAACGTCGGCGACACGATCGGGGGGTTGGCCGAGATGACCCGGGTCTGCCGTCCGGGAGGCCACGTGGTCGTGCTCGAGACCTCCGTGCCGCGGCTCCCGGTCGTCGCTGCGGTGTTTCGCTTCTACTTCAACCGCGTGGTGCCTCGCATCGGTCGCTGGTTGTCACCGGACCCCGACGGGGCCTACACGTACCTGCCCGCCTCGACGGCCGAGTTTCCTCAGGGCGAAGCCTTTGCCGAGTTGATGCGGGACGCGGGGCTCGAGGCGGTATCGATCCGGCCGTTGACGCTGGGATCGGTGACGCTTTATGTCGGCCGCAAGCCGGTCTGAGACGTCGGTCTTGGCCGAAACCCGGTCTTGGCCGAAACCCGGTCCTGGCCTAGACTCCCGGTTCCCTCGACCGGTTCCCCCGACCGGTTCCCCCGACCCCGACACGCGGCCTGCTGCCCCCCAGGAATGGACTCCTCCCCCTTGTCCGAGCAGCTCGAATTCCGGCCTGAACGCGGTCTGCCACGTTGTCGCTGGCTGCTGTTGGCAGCGGTCTCGGCAGTGTTCGTCTCTGGGGTGTCGTCGCTTTTACCGGCGGCGGAGCGATTCACCGAGAGTTTTGATGGCCGCGAGTTGACATCGCGGGTTGAGGTATCCGCGACGACCCTCGAGGTGATTCTACACCGCCGCGAACCTTCCGGTGGTGTGGATTCGACGGGATGTGAGCGGGTGATGGTCCGCACCCGTCGCCTGGGGGAATCGGTGTCGTGGGAGCAGCCGATCCGGGCGGCTCGTGTGATCGATGAGCTGGCGGTGGGGGTTTCGCTGTGGAGTCGTTCGCGGGGATTGCAGCTGTGTGTCCGCGTGGTGTTTCCTCACCAGGTTGATCCTCGCACCGGGGACGTCCTGACCGACCTGATCCCCGGCCCGCGAGTGACCCGAAGTGGTCGCTGGCAGCGATTGACTCTCGACAAATTCCCCGCTCGGCTCCGCGAACGCCTGGTGCTACTGCGGGCTCGCTTGAAGCGTCCGCAGCTTGAGGGTCGCGACGCCTACATCGATCGCGTGGTGCTACGTCTGGATCCGGACCCGGGATCGACCGAGTGGTTGGTCGATGATCTGGTTGCCGGTCCGATCGTCGCTCCGCCGGGTGGAGTCGTGACGGTGGGATCGGAGGCTGATCGCGAGCCACGTCGCGGCGGGCCGGCCGAGGTCCGTCTCGACCGCTTCCACGTCAACAATCTCCCGTTCCTGCCACGGGTGGTGGTGTACCGCGGCGAGCCGCCCGAGGTGCTCAAGGCGTCGGGTGTCAACCTGGTGCAGGTCCCCGATCACCGGGATGTGGCGTTGATCGCGCGATTGCGGTCGGCGGGGTTGTGGGCGATGGCGTCACCCCCGCGGCCACCTCTGGTCGACGGCGTGGTGGCCGACTCGGGGACCGCAGCGCTGGTGCCGATCGGGTCCGAGGCCGACGGGATCCTCTGCTGGTTCCTCGATCCCAACGCCACCTACTCCGGCCTGCTCGGCCCCGGCGGAGACACTCGGCTGGCGTGGAACTCGCTGATCCGCTGGGTCAACCAGTTGCGGGTGGCCGACCGCCGGATGCGGCGACCGATCGTGGCGGACATGGACGGGATCGAGCAGGTGGTGTCTCGCCACCGGCTGCTGCCGTTGATCGGTCGCGAGGTGATTGGGACGGGTTTGCCGTTGAAGCTGCACCAGGAGTGGCTCGTGGAGCATCGCGGTCGCGGTCGGCCGGGATCACTGGCATTCAGCTGGGTCCGGACCGATTCGGAATCGCTGGTGGTCGAGCCCGAGCAGATCGAGTTGCAGGTCCGCTCGGCGCTGGCGGCGGGCTACCGCGGCATCGGCTTTCGCACCACCGCCCGGCTCGACTCGGACCGTCCCGTCGCGGCCGAGCGGCTGTTGATGCTCGGACTGCTCAACCTCGAACTCGACCTGCTCGAAGCGTTCCTGGCCACCTCGACACGGGTCGGCCTCTTGCCGGTGACCGTTGGCCGTCGCAGCGACCCGGGTGATCCCCGCGCAGCCCGAAGAGCGACCGACGAGGGTTCCGCGTCCCACGACACACGCGTACGGCGTCGACGACGGGTGGTGGCGAGCCACGCGGCGGGGGTGAAGGCACCGGTCGGCGGGCGCGTGGACCGCAGGGTCCAGGCGGTGCTGTTCCGCAGCGACTACGGGCGGTTGCTGATGACGAACTGGATTGGCGAAAACGTACAATACGTCCCCGGCCAGATGGCCTTGGCCGACGTGTCGGTGGTGGTGCCCGGAGGAGACGAGACGGCGACGGCGTGGGAGGTGACGACGACGGGTCTGCGGAGCGTCCCCACACGCCGGGTGGCCGGCGGGGTGGTGCTGGAGATCGGACGATTCGACCGCCGCTCCAACATCGTGCTCACGTCCAACCCCAGGCTGGTCAGCGCACTGCGTCGTCGAGTCGCCGCGGGTTCCGTACGAGCCGCGCGGATGGCGCTCAAGCTGGCCCAGGCCCGGTTCGATCGTGTCCGTGACGTCGACCGGCGACTGGTCGAACTGGGTCACGCTCAGCCCGACGCACCGCGGCTGATGACTCGAGCCGCCAGCTTCCTCTCGCGGGCCGCCGCCACGCTCGACCAGGCCGCCGCCAATACCTCCCGCATCTACAGCGACGCCACGTTGCAGACGCTGAGGATCCTGCAGAGGGCTCACTGGGAGCAGGCTGTCGGTGAATCGACGTCGCCGGTGGCCAGCACACTCTCGCGGTGCTTTCAGACTCTGCCGGATCACTGGGAACTGGTCGCCGCGGTCCGGTCGCGGGGCGTCGTCGCCGAACCCCGCCTGGTCGGCGGCGACTTCGAGGATCTCGAGCAGATGATCCGAGCCGGCTGGAGCAGCCAGAGGGTGGCGGTGGCCGGGATGACGACGACGGCGGAGGTGTACCGGGGCGGTCCGGGCCGGGACGGGGAGACCGGGAGTTGCCTGAGGCTGCTGGCTCAATCGGACCTGCTCGCGACGGTCCCGTCCCGACTTCCGCAGCACACCGTGATCGTGGATTCGCCCCCGGTTCCCGTGCAGGCCGGCGACCTGGTCCGGATCACCGGTCGGATTCGCCTGGTCTCGGCCCGACCCGGCTCGCTCGACGGCGGAGTGCTCGAAGATACCCTCGGTGGTCCCGAAGCCCGCCTGCACTGCCGTCGGATCGGAGGCTGGCGGCGATTCGAGTTGATCCGGCGAGCCCAGCGAAGCGGGGAGATTCAATTGAGGGTCGCGCTGGAAGGCCTGGGTGAGTTGCGGGTCGATGACCTGCAGGTCGAGGTACTTTCCGGCGGGTTGGCAGTGCCGAGGAGATTGCCTACAGTCGAAGTGGGCAGCGATTCGGTCCCTGGGCCCCTCCTGCCGGTCTCTCGAACTGGCCGCTGACCTGGCCGCTGACCTGGCCGCTGACCTGACCCAGCCGGCACGAACCCTCGACTTCCGCACCCCGGAGCGACTCCGATGCCCGTCGCCACACCCGCACAGTATGCCGCGATGATCGATGCGGCCCAGTCGGGTGATTACGCCTACCCGGCGATCAATGTCACGTCGCTGGTCACGATCAACGCGGCGCTGCAGGCATTTTCCGATCAGCGATCCGACGGCATCATCCAGGTCTCGCTGGGAGCCGGGGCCTTCGCCTCGGGACTGGGAGTCGCTGACAACGTGCTGGGGGCGATCGTGCTCGCCGAGGCGACTCATCGGCTCGCCGAGCGACACGAGGTCCTCGTCGGACTCCACACCGACCACTGCCAGCCGGGCAAGGTCGATTCCTTCCTGAGGCCGTTGATCGCCGCCACGGCCAGGCGGCGGGCCGCCGGAGCGGGCAACCTGTTCCAGTCGCACATGCTCGACGCCTCGGAGCTGCCGTTGGAAGAGAACATGAGCCTGTCTCGTGAGCTGCTGGGGGAGTGTGCCGCCGAGGAGATCATTCTCGAGGTGGAAGCCGGGGTGGTGGGTGGCGAGGAGGACGGGATCGACAACACCGAGACCCCCGCCGAAAAGCTCTACACCTCGCCCGAGGACATGCTCTACGTGCACGAGCAGCTCGAGGGGATCGGCCGCTACCTGTTCGCCGCGACCTTCGGCAACGTCCACGGCCACTACAAGCCGGGAGTGGTTCAGCTGCAGCCGGAGATCCTCCGCGACGGCCAGGCGGCGGTGATCGCCGAGCATGGCGAGTCGGCACGGTTCGACCTGGTCTTCCACGGAGGATCGGGGACGCCGGTCGAACAGATCCGTGAGACGCTGGGGTACGGCGTGGTGAAGATGAACATCGACACCGACACCCAGTACGCTTTCACCCGACCGATCGTGGATCACATGATGAAGAACTACGACGGCGTGCTGAAGGTCGACGGTGAGATCGGCGTCAAGGGGGCCTACGATCCCCGCAGCTACCTGAAGGCGGCCGAGGCGGGTGTGGCAAAGCGGCTGGCAAAGGCCTGCGACGACCTGTGCTCCAGCGGCCACTCGATCGCCGGATCGGTCTAGTCGAACGAGGTGCAGGGACTGGCTCACCCGCCCGTGGCGGGGTACCTGTCCCGTGGCGGGGTACCTGTCCCGTTCCCTGACGCGCTGTTGGCAACCGGGACAGGCACCCCCACCACGGGCGGGTGAGCCAGTCCCTTAACAGCCCGCTCGCGGCGATCAGTCCCGGTCTTCAGCGGTGCGAGTGGGGAGCGGATCGGTGCGGGGCACTCCGGCCAGTCGCACGACCAACAGCTGTGTGCGGCCGTCGGCGGTGGTGAAGAAGCGGTGTCCGATCGAGTCGCGTTCGGCGATCGGGGTGGAGGTCACAACCGTCATTTCGCCCTCGGTCAGGTCGACCGTGAATCTCAGGTCGTACAGCGGGACGACGTCCTGCCGGGTTCTCAGGCCCCATCCCGCCTCGGTCGCCGTCGGCTGAAGTCTCTGAGCCCCGTGGTGCACCTCGGGCAGGCACTCCAGCCGCACCCAACCTGCTCTGAGCTGCCGCACCCGGATTCTCAACAGGTACCTCACGTTGTGGAATTCGGTATCCGACGTGGCTTCGGTGAGGTCTAGCAGCTGGGTCGGCAGCGGCTCGTCGTGCAGCACCACCTCGGTTTCGCCACCGTCGCGCAGAAAGACTTTCCAGCCGGCAAGGCCCCGTCGAGCGTTTCGGGGGGTGTCATCGTCATCGTGTATCGGGGCGGTGAGTCCGAGCAGTTCTTCGAGTGGCAGCGGGGGCGTCGCTCCCACCTGGCCGACGCGGATCCCCTGGCCGGCCAGGGCGGCCCGCATCGGGGCGGGTCGCCGGCCGATGGTGTCGAGTCGATTCCAGAGCGTTTCGCCCAGCAGCGGGTCGTTGCCCGGTCGCACGACGGAGATGAATTCCAGCCGGATCACGTCTCGGCCCGAACCCAGCGGCTGCCATCTCAGCCCGATCTTCTCGAGCGTTTCGCTGCCGGAGCTCTTCAGCAGCCGGCAGCCGCAAAGCGTCAGCAGCACGCTGGCCAGCAACAGGCAGGTCGCGACGGACACCGCCGGGTGTCCTCTCGACGTGCAGCGGTGACGAGCGAGTGGCCGAGCGGTCGTCATCTGCCTGGGCCGGGTGAGAGAGAGAAGTGGCAAGCGGGGCGGGAGTCTAGGAGAGGTCTCCGGCGGGTGTCAATCCGGCCTCAGCAGTGGCAACCACTCGCGTTGTCACGATTCGAGTCGACCGCTATCATGCCCGCGGCACGCCGATCGAGGCGTTGGCTGGGGGCGTCCTGTCGCTCCGGGCCGGCAGGCGGCCACACCTTCTGCCTTCTTTGTCCGTTGCCGGGGACCAAGCATGCGGGTCGGTATCGGCCACGACACCCATCGACTGGAACCGGGACATCCGCTGTTTATCGGTGGTGTCGAGGTGCCCTCTGACCGCGGGGCCCTCGGGCACAGCGATGCCGACGTGCTGCTGCACGCCGTCACCGATGCGCTGCTGGGCTCGGCCGCACTCGGAGACATCGGTGGCTGGTTTCCCGACACCGATCCGCAGTACCGCGGAGCCGCCAGCAGCGTGTTCGTGGAGGCCGCCAGGTCCGAACTGGCCCGCCGCGGACTGGCCGTCGTCAACCTCGACGTGATCGTCTTCGTCGAGACCCCCAGGCTGGCGGAGTTCGCCTCGGCGATCCGCGAGCGGTTGGCGGGATTGCTCGAGACCGACGTCGAGCGGATCAGTTTCAAGGCGAAGACCGGCGAGGGGGTCGGGCCGGTGGGCCGCGGCGAGGCGATCAGTGCCATGGCGGCCGTGCTGGTCGACTCGACCGGGTCGCAGGATCAGCCCCGGCAACCAACGGACCTCTCGACATGACGCTGAGAGTCTACAACACGCTGACGCGGAGCAAGGAGCCGTTCGAGACGGTCGAGCCGGGGCGGGTGGGGATGTACCTGTGCGGACCGACCGTCTACAAGCCGGCCCACATCGGGCACATGGTCGGACCGGTGATCTTCGACACGATCAAGAAGTATCTCACCTACAACGGCTACGACGTCTGCTTCGTGATCAATATCACCGACATCGACGACAAGCT
The DNA here is from genome assembly GCA_963578885.1 of Planctomycetota bacterium. Classification (GTDB taxonomy): domain Bacteria; phylum Planctomycetota; class Planctomycetia; order Planctomycetales; family Planctomycetaceae; genus UBA8437. The sequence goes on along the minus strand of CAUZEQ010000160.1, from coordinate 2,785 downwards.
GATCAAACGCGCCGCCGAGGAGGGGACACAGGTGTCGGAGCTGGCCGAGCGGATGACTCGGGACTACTTCGAAAACCTCGCCACCATCGGAGTCGACAGCGTCGATCATTTCCCCAGGGCGACAGATCACATCGACGAGATGCAGACGATGATCGCCGGCTTGATCGAGTCGGGACACGCGTATCCGCTGGAGGGTGACGTCTACTTCGAGGTGTCCCAAGACGAGGACTACGGCAGGCTCAGCGGACGTTCGGTCGATGCGACGTTGGCCGGGACGCGGGTCGAGGCGAACGCGAGGAAGCGGCACCCGGCCGATTTCGCGTTGTGGAAGCGGTCCCGCGAGGGTGAGCCGGCGTGGGAGAGTCCCTGGGGAGCGGGTCGGCCGGGATGGCACATCGAGTGTTCGGCGATGAGCATCAAGTTGCTGGGCGAGTCGATGGACATCCACGGTGGAGGTCTCGACCTGCTGTTCCCTCACCACGAAAACGAACTCGCCCAATCCGAGGCGTGCACCGGTAAGCGGTTTGCCCGCTACTGGCTGCACAACGGGCTGATGCAGTCGGGAGCCGCTGCGGGCAAGGTGGGTGGAGGGCACGATCGGCACGGAGATGCCGACACCGCAGCCGACACCGCAGCCGACACCGCAGCCGACACCGCAGCCGACACCGCAGCCGACACCGCAGCAGCCGACGCCACCGCAGCCGATGAGCCGAAACTCGAGGCCGAACAGAGCCAGCAGGTGGCGGGCAAGCTGGCCGGGTCGCAGGGAGCCGCCTCGGTCAAGGAGCTGTTCGCGGTGCACCACCCGGAGATCGTGAGGTTCTTTCTGCTGGGGACTCATTACCGCAGCCCGATCGAGCTCAGCGACCAGCGGATCGAGGAGACGGGTCGGAGCCTGCATGGGTTCTACCGGCTGTTCGAAACGTTCCAGCGGATCACCGGCGAGAGTGCCTATGACCTGCAGGTGGCGGCCAGCCGCGGGGCGTCCGAGGCGGTGGATGACGAGTTCGGCTCGTTCCGGGACCGGTTTCTGGAGGCGATGGACGACGACTTCAACACCGGCGGGGCCGTCGGGGCACTGTTTGACCTGCGGACGGCGATCAACGCCTTCATCGACAGCCACGGCTTGGACGACGGAGAGTTTCAGGCCCAGGCCCAGGCCCAGGAGTCGTCGGTATCGAGCCTGGTGGCGGCGGTCACGCTGCTGCGGGAACTGGGCGGATTGCTGGGAGTGTTCCGGGATCCGGCTGTGAGTGCATCCGCCGGGGACGGCGACGGGCTGGTCGAGGACCTGATGCAGGTGCTGATCGGGTTGAGAGCGGTGGCGCGAGAGCAGCAGAACTACGAGTTGGCCGACGCGATCCGCGACCGGCTTGCGGCGTTGGACATCACGTTCGAGGACCGCAACGACCAGACGCTGTGGCGCAGAGAATGACGAAGTCAGCCGCCGAAGCACCCGACCCGGCACGAGCCCACGTGGTGGGTGTCGATCCCGGGCTGAACCGGACCGGCTACGCGGTGATGTCGATGGCCGGGGGTGAGCTGGTGTTGCACGAGGCGGGGGTGATCCGTTCGACGGCACAGCGGTCCCTGGCCGAGCGGGTGGCGGAGATCGGCAGCGGCCTGGCGGAGGTGATGGCGGAGTTCCGTCCGTCGGTGCTTGCGATCGAGCAGGTGTTTTCGCTGGCCCGCAATCCCAAGTCCGCCCTGCTGCTGGCTCATGCCCGCGGCGCGATCCTGATGATGGGGATCGAAGGCGGAGCCGACGTCGTGCATTACACTCCGACCCAGATCAAGAAGCTGTTGACCGGCAGCGGTCGGGCCGACAAGGAGCAGATCGGGCGCGTGGTGCAGTCGGAACTGGGTCTCGAGGCTCCTCCGAAACCCCACGACGTTTCCGACGCCTGTGCCGTGGCGATCTGCCATCTGCACGTTCACCGGGGCCCCGGCAGGAAACTCTCGGCGTGAGAACACGGATCACTGGTCGATTGATCGAGTTGGGCGAGACCGAGGCGACGATCGACGTGGGGTCGTTCGAGTACGCGGTCTACGTGCCCGATTTTGTCCGGCGGGCGTTGCAGGGTCGCGAGGGCGAGGAGATCAGCCTGCGGACGATCGAATACCTCGAGGGGAATCCTCAGAAGGGACGCATGACCCCTCGGCTGGTCGGTTTTACCAGCGACGCCGAGCGTGAGTTCTTCGAGCTGGTCTGTTCGGTCGACGGAGTGGGCGTCAAGAAGACGCTCAAGGCGATGGTCCGTCCGGTGCGAGACGTGGCCGAGGCGATTGTCGAGCGGGACGCCGAGCGATTGACGTTGCTGCCGGGTATTGGCCCGGCGGTGGCCGACCGGATCATCGCCCAGCTGCACCGCAAGATGACTCCCTTTGCGCTGATGGTTGACGGCGATTCCCCAGCGGGGGCCGGCCAGGCGGGTGGCGACCTGGTCAGCGAGGCTCTGCAGGCCCTGGTCGGGCTGGGCCATTCGGCGTCGGAGGCCCGTGCGAAACTGGACGCGGTGCTGGGTGCCAGTTCGGATTCTTCGTTCAAGACGGTCGAGGACGTGTTGCGTGAGGTCTACCGTCAGCAGCGTGGTGAGGCCTAGCAGCCCGTTCATGAGAAGGAACTCGGACCCTGGGGTCAGACGCCGCCCACAACGGGGTTTGCTCCACCTGTCGCGTTTCGCGGGCGGGGCCTGACCCCTTCTTCGAGTTGCAACGAGTGCTGGTTGAAAAGGGGTCAGGCCCCGCCTGCGTGCCGTTCTGGGTGGAGCGGGACTTTCTGTGG